>JANJWV010000177.1 GCA_024709365.1 Desulfomicrobium sp.
AGACTGTGGACATCGACCGTCTCCAGGGGAGTTGCCGCCTTTTTTTCAAGTTTGGCCTTCTTGGCCGCCTGCATCGCTTCGTATTCGCGGATCTTGATGAACGAGACGAAAGGATCGATTTTCCCGGACCCGCTGTAGGGCGGGTACGGAAACGTGATCCAGTCGGGAAACTCCCCTTCGGGCTGACCGGCTTGGGGTGTCTGGGCGCTGGCCGAGACACTGAGGAAGAGGACCAGGGTGGGAAGTAGAAGAAGTGCTTTCATGGCTGCGTCACTTTTTTGCTTGTTTTGCGGCTTCACGCGCCTTGATTTCCGCCTCGGTCAGGGCCCTGTAGACCTGCAACGTCAGGCTGGTGTTCAGGTATTTCTCCGTCGGGGAAAAGTCGGAGACCGGACTGAAGGTGACGTTCTGGATGCTGACAAGGCGATCCAGCCTGGACAGCCGGTCGAAATAGGTCACCAGGCGATGGAAGGTTCCGCTGATCTGCAGCTGGATGCTTCTGGTGGCGTAGAACTCATGAATCTGCTCGGCTCCGGGCTGGAACAGGATGAATTCCACGTTTTCATCACGCCCGAGCTGCTCGAAGGAGGACAGGAGCATTTCCAGCGCCCTGGCGTCTTCGGGCAGCAGCGTCTTGGCGTAGTACAGCTCCTTCTTCCGCAATTCCAGGTTGCGGCGCAATTCGGGCAGGTTCGCGACCTGGGCCCTGAACATGGCGATATCCTTGTCCAGTTTCTCGATTTCCTGTTTGGCCTGGGTGATCTGAATGAGCTTGTCGTCCAGAATGAAGTACCAGTACCCGCCGTAGACGGCCAGCGTCAGGACCAGAAATATCAGGAACTTCTGCAGGGCGGACAATGCACCTAATTTTTTGGAAACTGCGGATTTATCCATTTGTCGTTCCATTCGTATTTGTGTTTTCGAAATACTCCTGGGCCATCACGGAGCACTCGAAGGCCACCAGCCCGAGCCCGTCCACGGCCCTGCGGGATGTCCTGCGAGTATCCACCACCTTGATATATTTCGACAACCTGAGCCGTTCCACGTAGCTGGCGAAAACCTGGTTGTCCAGGGCGACGCCGCTCAGCGCGATATTGCCGTTGGCGTTGATCGTGAACGTCTCGAACCACATCTTGTCCTTGGGCAGGTTCACGACTATCTCGTCGATGTATTTGACGGGCAGCCCCTGCCGCAGACGGATGTCCTTGATGACCTTGATGCGGGTCTCTATGTCCTTGAGCTCCTGGATGACGCTGTTGACGATGGCGACCTCTTTTTCAAGAAGCGCCCGTGTCTGCTGCTTTGCGGCCACGGATGATTGCAGCGTGCTCAGTTCCGAAGAAAAATAATAATCGACTCCGTAGACTGACCCAAGCATCAACAGAATGGCCAAGATGAAAAAGACTGCGCCTTTTTCGACATTTGTCGACTTCGATCGTTTTTGCTGGGGGAGTAAATTGATTTTTATCATAATAGGTTTCCAGGATTAAATTGCTCGCAGGGCAAGACCGAAAGGGACAACCATCTGTGGCCCTATCTCATCAAGGTACTCTTTCTGGAACGTATTGTTGTCCACCTGAATTTTGCGGAACGGATTATGATAGTGCACTTCAAGATTCAATTCTTTCTGAAAAACGTCCCGAAGGCCTCCAAGCAATGCCCCTCCCCCGGACAAGTAAAGAGACTCAGCAGGAGTTACGTTACTCGATGAAGAATGGTAAAAACCGATGAGGCGCCTCAATTCATCACACCAGCTCTTGAAGATCTTGTTCACTGCATCGGAGATGGACCGAAGTTCCTTGTCACCGAGATCATCCTTTCCACTGAGCTTGATGCGTTCCGCGTCCAGGCGCTTGATGTTCAGGATGGATGCGAGAGACTCCGTGACCGCCCTGCCACCGAAGGACACCTCGCGTAAAAAGGATGGCTGACCGTTGTGATAGATGCAGAATACGCTCTGCGCACCGCCGATGTCGAGGAGATAGACGGGTTTCTCCTGAAACTCGGGGTAATTGTGCTCGAAACTGTTGCACAGGGCAAAGGAGTCGACGTCGATCACCGACAGGGAAAGCCCGGATTGCGAGATAACGTCGCTCAGGTTCTGAACCACCTTCTTCTTGCTCGCAACGAGCAGCACATCGTAGCTCTTTTCTTTCTGGCCCGGGCCAAGAACCTGATAATCGAGGAAGACGTCATTGATGTCGAAAGGAATGTACTGACGGGCGTCCTTCATGACCGTATCACCGACGGCCTTCGCAGATTCGGCCTCGAACACGACCCGCTTCACGATGACCGCGTGGCCTGCCATGGACGATACGACCACCTGCTCCTTGAGCTGCAGCTCGGACCAAAGCCCGTTGATCTTCTTCGCCGTGGCCGAACTGCTATCCAAATCACCCGGCTGCCACGGGCAGCGGGCTATGCTTTCCAGGACCATGTCGCCTTTACCCGGCCGAATCTTCACCATCTTCAGCCATTCACTTCCAAGATCCAATCCGACGCCGGCGTTTTTCTTTGAAAAAAAACTTAAATTTTTCACAGCGTTACGTCCTCAGTGATTATTTTCGCGACCCAAGACCCTGCATTTATTCGTTGATACTTTTTTAGCTAACACAAAACGCGTCGTCAAAGCAAGAAATAATGAGTAGAAAAACAATGCGCAGCCTAAAGAACTTTTCGCATCCTGATGCAGACGCTTCTGCCTAAATCCTGACTCTTTTTGTCAGTACACGTACTGACTCTACCCAAATAGGCACACAACGCCATCATCGATACGTCATGCTGAAATCGATTCACACCTCATTTACGCTTCATGTCGCTCCGGAAAAAGATCACGCAATGGCTCCATGGCCGATAATCAGCCTCGCCCATCCCCACTCGCTACTGTAGTGTCGCCAAGACAGTGTTTCCCGCAGCCGCTCCCGCGCGACGAAAAAAGCCCGCTCCGGTAAGGAGCGGGCTTGCAGTAATATAACGACCCCGGCCCGAAGATTCATGCGGCTGATATGATCCGTACGTACCGGATGCATCGTGCAGCATCGGCCTGCAGGAGGTTCCCGCGCGGCCCGGCGCGTGACGTTCTAGACCCTTTCCAGATTGGCCAGCAGGATCTGTCCGAACTCCGCGCATCCGACCTGATGTGCGCCCGCCATCTGCGAGGCCAGGTCCACGGTCACGCGGCCTTCGGCGATGGCCAGCTCCACGGCCTTGCGAATTCGGCCTGCAGCCTCGTGCCAGCCGACGTGATCGAGCATGAGCGCGCCCGACAGGATGAGGCTGCCCGGGTTCGCGAGGTCCTTGCCCTCGATGGTCGGGGCCGTGCCGTGGGTTGGCTCGAAGAACGCCAGATCGGAGCTCATGTTCACCCCGGGCGCCAGGCCCAGGCCGCCGACCTGGGCGGCCAGGGCGTCGGAGAGATAGTCGCCGTTCAAGTTCGGCGTGGCGATGACATCGTAATTCTCGGGGCGGATGAGCACCTCCTGGAACATGGCGTCGGCGATCCTGTCCTTGAGCACCAGCGCTCCGGGAGGGCAGCAGTCCTGACCTTCCAGGATGACGCGGCCGGCGAACTCCTCGGCGGCCAGTTCGTACCCCCAGTTGCGGAAGGCGCCCTCGGTGAACTTCATGATGTTGCCCTTGTGCGCCATGGTCACGCTGCGGCGCTTCTGATCCAGGGCGAACTGGATGGCCCGCCGGATGAGGCGCTTGGAGCCCTTGGCCGTCATGGGCTTGATGCCGATGCCGCTCTCGGCGTCGACGTTCGCGCCCATCTCGTCCCGCAGGAAGGCGATGAGCCGCCGGGCCTCGGCGCTACCCGCCTGCCACTCGATGCCGGCGTAGACATCCTCGGTGTTCTCGCGGAACACGACCATGTCCACCCGCTCGGGGTGCTTGACCGGGCTTTCGATGCCCTTGAAATACTGGATGGGACGGATGCAGGCGAAGAGGTCGAGGGTCTGCCGCAGCGTCACGTTCAGGCTGCGGAACCCCTTGCCGACCGGGGTCTCCAGGGGTCCCTTCATGGCCAGGTCGGCGCCCTTGAGAGCCTCCAGCGTCGACTCGGGCAGGTAGGAACCCGTTTCGGCGAAGGCCTTCTTGCCCGCCAGCAGCTCCTCCCACTCAAATCCCCGTCCGTCGCCGTAGGCAACCTCCACCGCCCTGTCCAGAACCGGGCGGCCGGCGGCCCACACTTCCTTTCCTATCCCGTCTCCCTCGATGAAATATACCCTGCGCTTCATATCTTCTCCTCTCACGAATGAATAAAACCCCTCGCGGGGTTTTTCGGTTAGTAAAAGATTATTGATCGCGCAACTGACAAAAAGGGGCCTCAGCTGAAGCAGACCTCCACCATCAGCGGCCCGTACTGCGTCTCGAACGGGATGGCCAGCACGGCGCTCGTGGAAACGTGGCGGATGATGTGGCCGGAGCCGGTGATGACGGAAGGGATGGCGCCTTCGAAAATCATGCCCATGCCCACCAGGCCCTTGCGCGCCTGTCCGGAAATCATGTTGGTCAGCTCCCCGACGGCGTCGGTCACCGCATCGTTGATCTCGGTCTGCTCCTCATAGATCATCGCGCTGACGATCCCCAGTGCAGTTGCGGCCGCAAACGTCAGCGACATCGTCCCCCTGCTTTTTCCCTTGGGGTTGGAGAAGCCGATGACGCCCGTAATGTCGCCCTTGGCGCTGGCATCCTGCTTGACGAAGGGAGTACCGGCCTTGGCCTCGGTCATGGCCATGGTCTGCAGCACCGATGTCGTTGCGTCCACGAACTGTGCGATGATTCCTTTTATCGTATCATTCATATTGATGCACCTGTCTCATTTTCCTGAGTTGATGGATAAGCTGCGATCCGTCACTGCGATTTGACCATGAGGTGAAAGAGCGCCTGTACATATCTCCCCGAAACCACGTCCGCCAGCGCGAAACGCGGCAGAGCCCCCCGTGCGATGGTGCCGGCGAAAGCGAGCCACAGTTCGAGAGAAAGGGCTTCCAGGGCGGGTGCGAGGACCGTTTCCCAGAGTCTGCCGGCCTTCTCCTCGTTCATGCTGAAGGAGCGGCATTGCAGAGGGCGGGAGGAAAAGAGGATGCACGCCCCGTTCTCCAGCAGCGGACACCGGGCGTCGGCGTCGGACAGGCAGAACTCCTCGCCGCTGACCTGACTCGCCGCCAGGCGTTCCCGCCGCGCCGTCTCCACGGCCCGGGCAATGACCTCCAGCCGCTTTTCGCTGCTCAGCGCCACGTTCATCCTCTGCGTGAGGTACACGGCCTCGACCATGGTCAGCCGAATGGGCGTGCTGCAGCACCTGGCGTGGTCCCGGCCGCACATTTCCAGTGGCCTGCCGGCCTCGTCGTCGACCCGGGCCTGCAGCGCCTCGTAATCGCGGAAGAACGGGCTGAGGTCCACGGCCTTGTGCATTTCCAGCGACGGCTCGCGTACTGTCAGCTTGGGGCTTTGCCGCCCGTATTTGCGGATGGTCCACCACTGCGAGAAGTTCGCCGGCTTGGAGCGAAGCGTGCGCAGCTTGAACCAGGCCAGCCGGTGCCCCAGGCCCCTGCGCAGCAGGTAGGCGTTGAGCACGGTGCCGGTGCGCCCGATGCCGTGCCGGCAGTGGATGAGCACCTTCTTGCCCAGATAGATGGCCTCGTCGAGCCAGGCCAGGGCCTTTTCCAACTCCGCCAGTTCCGGGGCCTCCTCGTCGGCCAGGGGCATGTGGTAGACCTCGAACCCTGCCGCGCACTCGATGTCGTGCAGGTCGCAGAACTCGCCGCAGAGGTTGAGGATGGCCCCGACCCCGGCCGCGCGCAGGTAGTCGAGCTGCTCGTAGCTCATGGGTGCGGCGCCCACGGCCAGCTGGTCCGTGACCCATGTCGCCCTGTAGGCCTCACTCATGGGCTCCCTCCGGGAAAAAGTTCTGCATGAAGGAGGCCGCTTCCCGCTTGGCCTGCGGCACATCCGCGAGCCGGATGTCCATGAGCCGCGTCACGGCGAGGACGAGGCCCAGTGCGTTCAGGGCCCTTGCCGTCTCCCCCAGGCCCAGCCGGGCCAGGGAAGCGTCGAGCATGTCCCCCCGAATGACCGTCTCGTAGCCGAACCGCTCCAGAACATCGCGCACGAAGATCAGCCGGTATGCGCGCTGGTTCAGGGCCGCCCCGCCGCCCTTGAACCGGAACTTGACGTAATTCGCCCCTGGAGTGTCGCCGCACAGCGCGTCGACGATGGAAAAGTGGTACCCGAAGCGGATGTTCAGGTGCATGTATTCCCTGGCGATGATGGCGTAGCTGGCGAGAATTCTGGAATCCATGCGGAAGATGCCCGAACTGACGCGGTCGAACTCCTCCCAGTCCACGTGCAGCTGGCTGCCGTCCCAGGTCACCCGCCCGTCGGCCAGCCCGTCCCACATGGCGCGCAGAGGGGCGCTGTCCACGAGTTCGACGCCTACCGGCCCCTTGCTCCCGGCCTGCGGCGAAAGCCCGCCTCCCAGGTCCAGGACGTACATGACCAGGGGCAACTCCGTGACCAGCCTGCGCGACCGGCCCAAACCCCGGCCTCCCCGGCCGACCAGGGAGAACATCTCGGCCACGCTCTTCTCGTGGCAGAAACGCACCACGTCGTGCAGGGACCGGCACCCCTCGGGCGTGAAATTGTCCGCCTCGGGGTCGATCAGGCCGAGATGCACGGTCACGGCGGCCAGGTCTTCATTCCCGGCACGGATCCTGGCGTGCATTCTCTCGACGTCGCGGCTCTGGGCCATGACGCCCGGCAGACAGCCTTCAAATATCTTTCCCGCGCCGCCGTCCACGGTCACCACATCACCCTCGGCCAGCACGCCGGGTCCGCACCCCACAACGACGGGCACACCCCGCTCCCGCGCCACGGAAGCCAGGTGGCTGGCCCGGCTTCCGCTGCCGGCCACGATGCCGGCGATGCGGTCCAGGAACTGCGAAAGGGCCGGCCGCAACGATGCCGTCACGACCACGGAGCCCTGCGGGATGGAACGGAAATCCGCGCCCGAGGCCACATGGAAGACAGGCCCGCACGCAGCCCCCGGGGAGGCGCAGTCCAGGTCCGAAACGAGCAGCCGGGCGGCCTTGGCCTCTTCGGAGGAAAACGCGTCCCGGTCCTCGTCCTGCTGGAGGCGCCTCGACTGCAGGATGACCAGGCCGTCAGGGCCCAAGGCCCACTCCACGTCCTGGGGCTCGCCGAAGACTTTCTCCAGGCGCATGCACCACGCACCGAGTTCCCGCAGCACGTTGTCGTCGACCATGGGCGCGCTCTCGCAGGCGCAGCCCATGAGGATTTCGGGCTCCGGTTCCCGCGACAGGTAGTGCTTGCCCGGCGTGGCCGAACCGTCGACCAGATTGGCGGCCAGGCCGCCGACGACATACACGCCCACGGCTTTCCCGCCCACCGCGGCGCAGGCCGGGTCGCGGGTGTAGACCACGCCCGCGGCCCGGGCGCGGACCATGGGCAGGACGAGCACCGCCATGGCCGTGTCGAAATCCGTCAGGCCGTGCCGGATGCGGTAGGCCACGGCGCGGGGGCAGTATTTCCCGGCCAGGACCCGCTTGTACGCGCCCAGGACGTCGCCGGGGGCCACGTCGAGTTCGCTGGCGTACTGCCCGGCGAAGGATATCTCCCCGTCCTCGGCCACGGCGCTCGACCTCACGGCCAGCCGCATGCCCTCCAGACCGCTGCGCCTGAGCGCGTCGGTCATCTCAGCGACGACATCCGCCGGGACTTCGGCGGCGAGAATCAGCTCCTGCAGTTCCCCGGTCGCGCGCACGATGGCGTCATGGTTGGAGAGGGACACGTCCCGAAAACGGAGTTCGACCTCCTCTTCCAGGGCATTGTCCCGCAGGTACCTGGCGAAGGCCGACGCCGTGACAACGAACCCCGGAGGGGTCGGAACGCCATGACGGCGCGCGAAGGACAGGTTGGCCGCCTTGCCTCCGGCCTGGCCGGGATGGTCGCAGGCCTGGTCGAGGCTCAGGACATAGGGGGGATCGGCGGCAGGGGGCGGTTGCGTCACCAGTCTCGATATTTCCGCGGAAATCCGTTCCAGGTTATGGGGGAGCATTTCGTAGGCCTGCGGATTCATGAGGCCGAGGCAATCGGCCATCTCGCCCACGCCCCGGGTCAGCTGCGCGAGCAGAAACCTGATCCGGGCCATGTCGGCCGGGTCGTGCCCGTAGAGATGGGCGTCAAGGTCGGCGATGAGGTCCAGCGCCTTGGAGTCGCTGCGCAGCAGCTCCTTGAAGTGCCCGTACTTCTCCCGGATATGGCGGTCGGGCGCCAGCAGGCGGGTGAACCAGTGACGCAGCAGTCGTGACGCGATCATGCAGCCGCTCCCGCCTCAGCCCTGGGGCCCGCTTTTCAGG
>JANJWV010000028.1 GCA_024709365.1 Desulfomicrobium sp.
GAGGACATTGCCGAGCGCAAGGCCACCGAGCGCGCCATGGCCGAGGCGCGGCGCGTGGCCGAGGAGGCCGCCCAGGCCAAGAGCGAATTCCTGGCCAACATGAGCCACGAGATCCGCACCCCCCTGAACGGCATTCTCGGCATGCTGCAGCTCATGAACACCACGAGTCTGGACACCGAACAGTGCGAGTACGTTCACATGGCCATCCAGGCGGCCCAGCGCATGACGCGGCTTCTGTCCGACATCCTCGACCTGTCCAGGGTCGAGGCCGGCAAGCTGACCCTGCAGGAGGGCCCCTTTTCCCTGAGCGAGGTCAGACGTTCGGTCCTGGACATCTTCAAGCCGGTCAGCTCCCGCAAGGACGTGCGCACCAGCTTCGAACTCGACCCGCTCCTGCCCGCGCGCCTCATGGGCGACGAGACGCGCCTGCGGCAGATTCTCCTGAACCTCGTCGGCAATTCCCTGAAGTTCACCGAACGCGGCTTCGTGCGCGTCGAGGCGTCGCTCCTGGGTTCCGACGCCGACAACAGGCTGAACGTGGCCTTCCGCGTCTCCGACAGCGGCTGCGGCATCCCCGAGGACAAGCTGGGCGTCATCTTCGAACCTTTCGAACAGCTCACCCAGGCCTGCAACCGCGGCGCCGGCCTGGGCCTGGCCATCGTCCGCCGCCTGGTCGAGCTCATGGGTGGCCGGATCGAAGCCGGAAGCCGGCCGGGCGAGGGCACGACCATGATCGTGACCCTGCCCTTCGGCCTGACCGACGAACAGGAAGAAGCGCCTGCGCCGCAGCCCGGTTCGGAAATGCGGTCGGGGCATCGCATCCTGCTCGTGGAGGACGACCTCTTCAACCAGAAGACCGCCACGGCCCTGCTCGAAAAATCCGGATACGCGGTGCGCGTGGCCGGCACGGGCCTGGAGGCCCTGCGCATCCTGGAGGAAACCGGCTTCGACTGCATCCTCATGGACATCCACCTGCCCGGCCTCGATGGCGTGGAAACGGCCCGCATCATCCGCAACGCCCCGGAATTCCTGGCCCATGCCGGCACCCCGATCATCGCCGTGACCGCCAACGCCATGCTCGGGGACAGGGAGCGCTTCCTGGCGGCCGGGATGAACGACTTCATCGCCAAGCCCATGGAGTTGGGCGCCCTGGTCGCGGCCATCGAGAACGCGACCCGTGCCCGGAGCGCTCCGAGTTGACCGGGACCGGCCGGACCGGGCACATCCGGCCTTGTCATTTGTGCATCAAGCGGGTAAGGAGTGCTGGCTTTAACCAAAAACTCCTGAAAACACGCAAGAAGGTATCCGTTTTATATGGCCAAGGAAGAGTCAATTGAAGTCGAAGGTGTCGTCGAGGAAGCCATGCCCAATGCCATGTTCCTGGTGCGTCTGGAAAACGGGCATCAGGTGCTTGGGCACATTTCCGGCAAGATGCGCAAGTTCTACATCCGCATCCTGCCCGGCGACCGCGTCAAGGTCGAGCTCTCGCCGTACGACCTGACCCGCGGCAGAATCACCTACCGCTTCAAGTAATCCCCCGCGCACGAGTTCCCGGCACGCGCCGACTGGCGTGTGCCGGTTTTTTATTGTCCACTTCCGCCTTGTCATCACGCAGCACCTGCCGTACCCCGTACCCATGGCCGAAATAGACCTGCATACCCACTCCACCGCCTCCGACGGCACCCTTCGTCCCGCGGAACTCGTCGCCGCAGCCGTGCGGGCCGGCCTCAAGGCCATCGCCCTGACGGACCACGACACGGTCGAGGGCCTGCCCGAGGCCTGCGCCGCCGGAAGCGAACTGGGGCTGGAGGTCATCGGCGGCTGTGAACTGAGCGTCGAGTCGGAACACGGCAGCATGCACCTGCTGGGGCTGTGGCTCCCGCTGCGCTCGCCCAGGCTCCAGGCGGCACTGGACCGGTTGACCGTGCTGCGCAGACAGCGCAACGAGGCCATCATCGGCAACCTCAACAGGTACGGGGTACAGGTCACCTATGACGAACTGGAGGCGATCGCCGGCGGCAGCGTCGGCCGGCCGCACATCGCCCAGCTCCTGGTGGCCAAGGGCGTGGCCGTCAACTTCCAGGACGCGTTTCTGAACTGGCTGCGGCCGGGGACCAAGGGCTACGCCCCCAAGGAGAAGCTCCTGCCCCGCCAGGGCATCGAACTGCTCAAGGACGAGAATGCCACGGTCGTCCTGGCCCACCCCTGCACCCTGCGCCCCCAGGACCGCAGCCTCGAAGACGTGGTCAGGGAGCTCAAGGACTGGGGGCTCGACGGGGTGGAAGTCTTCTACTCCATGCACACCCAGGCCCAGACCAACGCCTTCGCCGATCTCTGCCGCAGGCTCGATCTGCTGCCGAGCGCCGGGTCCGACTTTCACGGCGACAACAAGCCCGGCATCGCCCTGGGCCGCGGCAAGGGCGGCCTGCGCCCGTCCTACGAGCTGGTGCGGCGCATGAAGGAACGCCGCGCGGCGCAGGGCCTGAGCCTTCCGTCCTGTTCCTGACCATGCCCAAGCCCCTCCCCGAACTTCTCGCCCCGGCCGGCAACCCGGACAAGCTGGCCACGGCCCTGGCCTACGGCGCCGACGCCGTGTACCTGGGCGGCCGAGCCCTGAGCCTGCGCGCCAAGACCGAAGGCTTCTCCTTCCCGGAACTGCGCAGCGCCGTGGAGCTGGCCCACGGCAGGGGCGCCAAGGTCTATTTCGCCCTCAACCTCCTGGCCCGCGAAGAGCACCTGGCAGGAGTCGAGGCCTACCTGGAGGAACTGGCGGACATCGACGTGGACGGTGTCATCATCGCCGACCCGGGCATCGCGGCCATGGCCAGGCGCCGCGCGCCGCACATCCCCATCCACATCTCCACCCAGGCCAACACCTCCAACTCCGCCGCGGCCGCCTTCTGGCGCGACCTGGGCGCGCGCCGCGTCAACGTGGCCCGCGAACTGGGCGCGTCCCGCATCCGGGCCATGGTCGCCAAGGTGCCCGACCTCGAATTCGAGGTCTTCGTGCACGGCGCCATGTGCATGGCCGTGTCCGGCCGCTGCCTGCTCTCGGCCCATCTCACGGACCGCTCCGGCAACCTCGGCCAGTGCACCCACCCCTGCCGCTACGACTACACGGTCACGGCCGTGCGGCTGGAGGAGCGCCTGCGCCCCGGCCGGGACACGTGGGAAGTCAGGTGCGGCGGGGAGTTCAGCCAGGTCATGGCCGCCGAGGATCTCTGCCTGATCAAGTACCTGCAGTGGTTCCGGCAAAACGGGATCAAAAGCCTCAAGATCGAAGGCCGCATGAAGACCCCGTCCTACCTGGCCCAGGTCACGGACGTGTACCGCACGGCCCTGGACGATCTCGCGGCCGGAACCTTCCGGCCCGCCCTCTACCTGGAGGAACTGCAGCAGCTGGCCACCCGCCCCCTGTCCACGTCCTTCTTCACGCCCGAACCCGTGACCCTGCGGCCGGCCCTGTCCCGCGAACTGACCAAGAACGTCGTGGGGCGACTGGTGGAGCCCGCCGGGAGCGACGGCTGGGTCATGGACGTCAAGCACCGCTTCGAAACCGACGCACCCCTGGAGATCCTGTTGCCGGGCCTGCGGCGCCCTGTCCTGCGCCCCGGCGACTATGGCGTGGAGAACGACGAAGGCCTGGGCCTGGACACGGCCCACGGCGGGATGCGGGTGGTGCTCAGATGCGGCCATCCGGACCTGGAGCCGGGCCTGTTCCTTCGCGCCGCCCACCCCGAAGCCTACGGCATCCGCAGCATATGAGCGACGGCCCCGCCATGCGCATCTGGGTCGACGCCGACGCCTGCCCCCGGGTCGTCAAGGACATCCTCTACCGGGCGGCCGAAAAGCGCGGAGTGCGTCTCGTCCTGGTCGCCAACTCGCGGTTCGCCGTCCCCCAATCGGGGAACATCGAATTTCTCCAGGTCGGATCGGGCTTCGACAAGGCCGATGAAGCCATCATTCGCCTGGCAGTGGACGGGGATCTGGTGGTCACGACAGACATTCCACTGGCGGCCGGCGTCATCGAAAAGGGCGGCACGGGCCTTAGCCCCAGAGGCGAGGTCTTCACCGCCGAGAACATCCGCGGCCGACTGACCATGCGCGACTTCATGGACGAGCTGCGCGGCAGCGGCGTCATGACGGGCGGGCCGTCGGCCCTGCGGCCCAAGGACCGGCAGGAGTTCTCCAACCAGCTGGACAGGCTTTTGCGGGCGCGGGGGTACTGAGCGGCGGGGACCGGCCTGTTGGACGGAATGGACCTTATGGACGAAATGGACGGGATGGACGTTCAGTCTTCTCCCAAAAGGTAGCGCAGCTGGGTCACGGAGCGGCCCGTGCGGCGGGCCAGGGCCTGCAGGGCCTCGAACTCCGGGCGCGCGTAGCGTTCGCCGCCCACGGTCGTCTCCTTGGCGGGCAGGTCGCCCCAGGGCGTGGGGCGGGTGGTCACGGCGCGGGGCAGCACGGCCCGGCGCGTCTCGGTGATGCGCAGGCCCAGGCTCATGGTCTGGGCAAAGGCCAGATCCCGGATGCGCGCCAGGTCCTCGGGCCTGCACAGGATCTGCAGGAGCCCGCCGGGACGGTTCTTCTTCATCACGCCGGGCAGAAAGAGCACGTCCAGGGCCCCGGCCGCCAGCAGCTCCCCGAACACCCCCCCGATCTCCTCACCCGTCAGGTGGTCCACGTTGGTCTCCAGGACCATGACCCGCTCCATGGCGGGACCGCCGGCCTCCAGCAGGAAGGCGCGCAGCCCGTTGACCACCCCGAGTTCCATGTTCCCCAGGCCCAGGCCGCACGCCAGCAGGCGCCCTGCGGGCCCCTCAGCGAATTCGTCGACCAGGCGGTCCAGCAGCAGCGCCCCGGTTGGGGTGATGATTTCCCTGTCGAACGAAGTGGGATAGACCGGCTTGCCCTGCAGGAGCACGGCCGTGGCCGGCGCGGGCAGGGGCATGAGACCGTGGGCGCAGCGCACGGTCCCCGTGAACCAGGGCAGGCTCGAACAGGTCACGCGGGTCACGCCGAGAACTTCCAGGGCGAAGAACGCGCCGACCACGTCGACCAGGGTGTCCACGGCCCCGACCTCGTGAAAATGGACGTCCTCAAGGCCGCAGCCGTGGACCGCCGCCTCGGCCTCGGCCAGGCGGACGAAGGCGGCTTCGGCCCCGGCCCTGACCGCCCCGGACAGGGGCATCCTGAGGACCATGTCCGTCAGGTCGCGCAGATGGCGCAGGGGTTGGGCCCCGGCGGCGCCGATCTCCATGCGCTTGCCCGCGACCCCCTTGTCCCGTGCGTCCCCGGCGACGATCGACACATCCAGACCGGCCCGGCCGAAGGCTACCGCCAGAGGCGCGAAATCCACGCCCAGACCGGCCATGGCCGCCAGGAACATGTCGCCGGCAATGCCGGCTGGACAATCAAGATGCAACTCGGGCATGTTTCTCCCCAGGTTCACGTTGTGCTGCTCGGAGGGTGCATGCCATGAAAGTCGCCGCAGTTCAAATGGCCACAGTCCCCGGCGACGTGCAGGGCAACCTGGACGCCATCGCCGCCCATGCCCGCGCCGGAGCCGAAGCCGGATGCAGGCTTCTGCTTTTCCCCGAAATTTCCGACCTCGGGTACGACATGCCCGTCATCGGCCGGCTCGGAAGGACCTCGTGGCCCCTGGTCCGGCAACGCCTCCTCGGCCTGGCCGCCGAGTGCGGCCTCTGCCTGGTCTGCGGCGTCTGCCTGCCGGGGGATGACGGGCTCTTCAACGCCCTGGTCGCCTTCGGGCCCCGCGGGACCATCCTGGCCGAATACCGCAAGGTCCATCTGTTCAAGGGCGGGGACGCCGACGAGACGAGCGTCTTCATTCCGGGCCGCAAGCTCGTGAGCTTCGACCTGGACGGGGTGCGCTTCGGTCTGGCCGTCTGCTACGACCTCCGATTCCCCGAGCTCTTCCGGCCCCTGGCCCTGTCGGGCTGCCACGCCTTTCTCCTGGCCTCGGCCTGGCCCCGCGCCAGGATCGGCGTCTGGCAGCCCCTGTGCGTGGCCCGGGCCGTGGAGAACCAGTGCTGCCTGCTTGGGGCGAACAGGGTCGGTGAACAGGGCGCCTTCCCCTTCGGCGGTCGTTCGCTCTTCGTCACCCCGACGGGCGAGGTCACGGCTGCGGACGAACGGGGCGAGGGGCTGGTGTCCGGTCACGTGGACCCTCAGGCCGTCGCCGTCATCCGTCGGACGATCCCTGCGCTGAACCACCGGCGTCCCGACGTGTATGCGGAAGTTCCGGACAATTCGGCAGAGATTCTTTGACGACATGATAGAAAGACATTATGCATCCACTTACTTACATGCATTCATGACGTCGTACGCACACGCTTGACCAAAACGTACACCACTGCCTCCAAGGAGACACGATATGATTATCAAGGACTGGATGACCAAAGACGTGATCACGGTGGACCCCGAAACCTCCATGATGCGTGCAGCCAAGCTGATGAAGGAAAAGGGCATCCGCCGCCTGCCCGTGGTCGACGAGAAGGGCAAGGTCGTCGGCATGCTGAGCGACCGCGACGTGAAGGAAGCTTCGCCCTCCAAGGCCACGACCCTGGACGTGCACGAGCTCTACTACCTGCTCTCGGAGATCAAGGTCAAAAACATCATGAGCCCCAATCCGCTGACCATCCTGGACACGGATACGGTCGTGAAGTGCGCGGCCATCATGCACGACAAGAAGATCTCCGGCCTGCCCGTCCTGAACGAGCAGGGAGAGCTCGTGGGCATCATGACCCAGAACGAGGTCTACAGGGTGCTCCTGAGCATCACCGGCATCTACCACGGCGGAATCCAGATCGGCCTCAAGCTGCCGGACCAGCGCGGGACCCTCAAGGAAGTGCTCGACTGCCTGCGCGGCCACAAGGCCAGGGTCATCTCGATCCTGACGTCCTACGACAAGGTCGAGGAAGGCTACAGGCAGGTCTTCCTGCGCATCATGGACATGGATAAGTCCGTGCTGAACGAACTGAAGAAGGAACTCGGCGACAAGTACGAACTCATGTTCTGGGTCAGAGACAGCATCAACTAGACAACCGCCCGCAACGCAAAGGCCCGCGACAGCACTCGCGGGCCTTCTCTCTTCTGCGGCCAACCATACTCGTTTTCAGGAGAATCCATGGAAGAGCACTATCCCATCAAGGACACGTTCAACGAGATCGTCGCCACCCTGCAGGTTGCCCTGGACACGGACTACGTCATCGGGCTGCTGGTGGCCACGGCCATCATCTCGTTCATCATCGGTCGCATGAGCAGATAGCTCCGACCGCGCTTCAGGCTTCCCTTTCCCCGCTTCAAGCGGGGATTTTTTTGTCGTGCGCCCCGCCCCCCGCGTTGCAGGCCAGACGGGGACAGAAGGCCAGCGCCTCGGCTGTCAGGCGGGAACTCTCCCCCTCCCCTTCGTGCAGGATGAGCGGCGCGGCCACGGTCAGGCCCGGGCCGCCGTTCTTGAGGGCGCGCACCAACGTCAGGCGGGCGGGGCGGTGGAGGCTCGGGTGGACGAAGCGGATTTCCTTGGGCTGGAGCCGGGCTGCGCGCAGCAGATGGAGCAGCTCGTCGGCGCGTTCGGCCAAGTGGATGAAGGCGCAGGGTTTGCGGTTGCGCACGGCCCATGCTGCGGCGCGGACGAAGTCGGCGAGGGATGCCCCGGCCTCGAACCGGGCCATGGTCCTGGACGCGTCCGGGCAGACCCGCCCGCTGGACGGGTCCCGATAGGGCGGGTTGCACAGCACGAGGTCCGCGCTCTCGGGAGCGAGACAGCCGGGCCTGCGCACATCCCCGGCCAGGAAGACGAAGCGGTCCGCAAGGCCCAGGCGGCGGGCGTTCTCCCGGGCATGTACGAGCATGTCCGGGTTGACGTCCAGGCCGATTCCAAAAAAATCGGGGTGGTCCAGGCCCAGTCCGAGCCCCACCACCCCGCAGCCGGTTCCCAGATCGAGCACCCGGCCCCGCACCCGCTCCCGCCCGGCAAATGCCGACAGCAGGAGCGCGTCCAGGGAAAAACGGAAACCGTGCGACGGCTGGGACAGCCCGCGCGGAAACCGCTCCCGGGCCAGGCCGACAGCCGCCCCGTCCATCCTACTTCAGGACGGAGCGCAGGCGCTCCATGGCTTCCTCGACATTGGCCAGGCTGTTGAAGGCCGAGATGCGAATATAGCCCTCGCCGCAGGCACCGAAGCCGGCGCCGGGCGTGCAGACCACGGCGGCCTTGTTCAGGAGCATGTCGAAGAAGTCCCACGAGCCCATCTTGCCGTCGATCCAGACGTAGGGGGAATTCTCCCCGCCCACGCACTCGTAGCCAAGGGCCGTCATCTCGCGGCGGATGATGCCGGCGTTGCGCAGGTATCCGTCCACCAGGGCCGTGGCCTGGGCCTTGCCCTCGGGCGAGTAGACGGCCGCCGCGGCCTTCTGCACGGGGTAGGACACGCCGTTGAACTTGGTGGTGTGGCGGCGGTTCCACATGGCGTGCAGGCTGTGGGCGTTGCCCTGGGCGTCCCAGGCCATGCAGGTTTTGGGTACAACGGTGAAGGCCAGGCGCGTGCCCGTGAAGCCGGCGGTCTTGGACAGGGAACGGAACTCGATGGCCACCTCGCGCGCGCCCTCGATCTCGTAGATGGACCGGGGCAGCTCGGGGTCGCGGATGAAGGCCTCGTAAGCCGCGTCGAAAAGGATCAGGGCCTTGTGCTGCCGGGCGTAGTCGACCCACTCCTTGAGCTGGGCCTTGGTGATGGTCGCGCCCGTGGGGTTGTTGGGATAGCACAGGTAGATGAGGTCCACGGGCTGGTCGGGCAGGGCCGGGATGAAGCCGTTGGCGCTGGTGCCGTCGAGGTAGACCAGGCCCTCGTAGCGGCCGTTCACGCTGCCGCCGGTGCGGCCGGCCATGACGTTGGTGTCCACGTAGACGGGGTAGACCGGGTCGGGGATGGCGATGCGGATGTCACCGGCGAAGAGTTCCTGGATGTTGCCCGTGTCGCACTTGGCGCCGTCGCTGACGAAGATCTCGTCGGCCGCGACGTCGGCGCCGCGGGACTGGAAATCCTCGCGGGCGATGAGCTCGCGCAGGAAGTCGTAGCCCTGCTCGGGGCCGTAGCCGCGGAAGGTGGCGGCGTCGGCCATCTCGTCCACGCCCTGATGGAAGGCGTCCACCACGGCCCCCGGCAGGGGCTGGGTCACGTCGCCGATGCCCAGGCGGATGATCTTCTTGTCCGGGTTGGCCTGCTGGAAGGCGCTCACGCGGCGGGCGATGTCGGCGAACAGGTAGGAGGCCTTGAGCTTCAGGTAGTTCTCGTTGATGCGGATCATATGCGGTCCTCTTCTGGGGGAGTTGGCGGTTCGTCGAAAAAGAAACGTCTAGCGGCAAAGCCGGCGCAGTTCAAGTCAGGCCTTGCCGCGCCGCAGGCGGCGGCCCAGCACGTCGGCGAAAAGCCGGGCCTGGCTCACGCCAAGGGCCAGCCCCAGGGCCATGTACGCCGCAGCCCACAACGGGATGAGGAGCAGGCAGACGCGTCCCAACCCCGTGCTGGCCCAGCACCCGGCCAGCAGCGCAAGGCTCAGGCCCAGGGACACGAGAAGGTCGCGGCCCACCCGGAACCAGGGGCCGAGATGGCGGCGCAGGAAATACCCAAGCAGCAGCACGTTGACCCAGGCCGACATGGACGAGGCCAGGGCCAGGCCCACATGCCCCAGATACTGCATGGAGACGAAGCCCGTGGCGACGTAGACCACAAGGCAGCCCATGGCGATGCGCACCGGGGTCCGGGTGTCGCCCAGGGCGTAGTAGGCCGAGGCCAGGGAGCGCACGCTCGAAAAGGCGGGCAGGCCGATGACGTAGCCCAGCAGGGCCAGGGCCGTCCCGTGCACCGCGGCCTCCGAGAACTCCCCGCGCCCGAAGAGCAGACCGACCAGCGGCAGGGACAGCCCGGCCAGGCCGGCCGCGGCGGGCAGGTTGACGAAGAGGGTCAGCCCCAGGGACGAGGCCAGGGTGTCCCTGAACTCCTCGCGCCTGTCGGGAGCCGCCAGGGACGACAGGGACGGCAGCGTGGCCACGCCCACGGCCACGCCGAAGACGCCCAGGGGGAACTGGAAGAGCCTGTCGGCGTAGTAGAGGTATGAGACCGACCCTTCGGGCAGGAAGGACGCCATGCCCGTGCCGATGAGAATGTTGATCTGGTACACGGCCGATCCCAGGATGGTCGGCAGCATCAGGACGCCGATGCGGCGTACGCCCGGGCCCATGGGTTCCACGGGCCCGGCCCAGGAAAACCCGTGGGCGCGCAGGACGGGCTGCTGCAGGAGCCACTGTCCCAGGCCCGCCACGAGCACGCCCCAGGCCAGGTACACGGCCACGTTCCCGCCCACGGCGATGGCCAGCAGGCTGGCCGCGATGAGCACGATGTTCAGGATGCACGGCGCCAGCGCGGGCACGAGGAAGTGACCCATGCTGTTCAGCACGCCCATGCACAGGGCCACGCCGGAAATGAACAGGATGTAGGGAAAGCAGATCTGGACCAGCCCGGCCGTCAGCTCGAACATCTCGGGCCGCTTGGCCGCGAAGCCCGAGGCGATGAGCAGGGTCACGGCCTTGGGAAAAAGCAGGACGAGCAGCGTCAGAAGGCCCAGGATGACGACCAGCCAGAACTGGATGGAACGTGCCAGGATGAAGGCCGCCTCGCTCCCCTTTTCCTGCCGGGTCCGAACGAAGGTCGGCACGAAGGCCATGGTCAGGGAACCTTCGGCGAAGAGGCTCCTCAGCAGGTTGGGCACACGGAAGGCCACGAAGAAGGCGTCGGCCAGCACGGACGCGCCCAGGGTGTAGGCCATGATCAGGTCCCGCACGAGCCCCAGCCCGCGGCTGAGCATGGTTGCGCCGGAGACGATGGAGGCGTTCCTGACGATGGTTCTGTTGGTGGACACGCTCTTGGTCCTTGAACGGTTGACGTGGCCGGCGGTGAAGGCCGGAAGACGCACCTCACTATCGCGGGCCGGGCACCGCGTCCACCCGCTTTTTCCCCGCGTGCCCCGGGCTGGCTGGACAAAAGCCGGGCCGGCCCGGTACATGACCGGTCCATGAAACACCTCATCCACGCCGCGATCCTTGTCCTCGCCCTGCTCTTCGCGGGATGCGCCAAACCCGCCGCGCACCGTGCGGCCGAACCCGCCACGGTCTCCATGCCCGATTCGGCCAACCCCAACGCCGCGGAAATGGCCGCTTTCGCCCGCGCCTACCCTGAGGGCTCGGATCAAGCCAGGGCCGCCGCATTTCTTCTCGAAAACCTGCCCCTGGCCGACCGGCTGTCCATGACCGCCGCCGACCTGCGCGAAAACGTCGATTACGCTTTCCTGGCCCGCAGCCTCATGCCCTGGGGCTCCCGCGTGCCATGGGACGTCTTCCTGCACTACGTCCTGCCCCACCGCACCAGCCAGGAGCCGTTCCAGCCCCACCGGGCCATGCTCTTCCGCGAACTCGCGCCCCTGTGCGCCACGGCCGAAAGCATGGAGGAGGCCCTGGCGCGCGTCGGGGCGTGGTGTGCGGCCAAGGCGCAGTACCGCCCCACCTCGCGTCGCGACCTGGGCGTTATGTCCATCCTCGACGCCGGGTGGGGACGCTGCGAGGAGACCAACATCCTGTTCATCGCCGCGGCCAGGGCCGCGGGCCTGCCCGTGCGCCAGGCCATGGTCCCGTGGTGGCAGCACGCCGACGGCAACCACGCCTGGGTCGAGGCCTGGACCGAGGACGGCTGGAAATTCCTGGAAAGCGGCACGGAGTTCTCCGAGCTGAACCGCACCTGGTTCGCGGCCCAGGCCCCGCGCATGCCCAAGGTGGCGGCGCAGGTTTTCGGCCGGTCCGAGGACGCGGCGGTATACCGCACCGGCCCCGGCTATTCCCTGGCCGACAACACGGCCCCCTACGTCCGCCCCGTACCCGTGAGGGTCCGCGTCACCGTGGCCCACGACCAGCCGGTGCCGGGGCACGACGTCTACTTCTCCGTGTACTCCCTGGGCGGCGTGCGGCCCGTGACCAGGGCCGCGACCGACAACCGCGGCCTGGCCTCGACCACTCTCGGCCCCGGCGTCTTTTTCGTCTCCAGTTCCGCGGGCGAATCCCTGGCCTGGACCATGCTCGACACCCGCGACATGGATGAAATGGAGATCCGGCTGTCCCTGGACGCGCCCCGTCCACTGCCCGACATGCTGGAGTTCGCCTCGCCCGAGGCGTCCGCCGAAGCCTTCGACGCTACGCCCAGCCCGGAACTGGGGCGTCTGCGGGATGTTCGCGCGAAACGCTGGGACCCGCTGCTGCAAGGGCTGCCGGAACCCCTGCGCCAGAACCTGGCTCTTGCGGGCGAACGCGCACCGGTCTGGCTGCGCCTCCTGAAGGCCGAGCCGGCTTCGCCCTGGACCCTCCCGCTGCTCGAAACCCTGGACGACAAGGACCTCCTGCAGGCCGACCCGGACGCCCTGGCCGGGGAGATTGAACTGGCCCTCGAAGCCCGACGGGCCGCCGAACAGGCCGGACTGACCGTGGACGACGAGACGTTCCTGCGCTTCGTCCTCTCCCCGCGCATCCACCTCGAACCCTGGTCGCCCTGGCGCTCGGAACTGCTGCCCTGGCTCGGCAGGTCCCTGACCATGTCCGTGCGGGCCAAGGTCGAAACCGTGCGCAAGCGGCTCGAAAAACTCGAAAAACCGGAGCCCTCCATCATGGGCTCTCCCCTCACGCCGGCCCAGGCCCACGCCGCGGGCTTCCTCGCCACATCCATGGACAAGGGCGTCCTGGCCACGGCCGCCCTGCGCACCCTGGGCGTGCCGGCCCGCTTCCAGCCCGATTTCGACGGCGTGGAATACTTCGACGGCGCGAAGTGGAATTTCTGGGAACTGGAGCCCCGCGCCCCGGCCAGCGGGTCCCTGCGGCTCACGGGAGAGGGTGAACTCAGGCCGATGCTCAATTTCGGCGTGGCCCGGGTTGAAAAGGGGCACCTGCGCCCCCTGGACGACCTGCCTTGGGAGCAGGACGGGGAGGCATTGCGCTGCGCCCTGCAGCCGGGGACCTACCTGCTCGTTCTACCGCGCCGGGAGGGGGCGCGTGCAACGGTCCGCCTCAGAGCCTTCTCCATCGCGGCCGACACCGTGACCGATGAAAGCGTCCCCGACGTGAACGCTGCAGGCCAGTGACATCCGGACAAACCGGGCCGACCGCATTGCAAGCCCGCCCGGTTTGCACTACACCATGGGCAGAAACACCACCCCGCGAGGCTTGACCATGAACAGACACATCCTGCTGACCGTCAGCGACAACTACAGTTCCCTCTTCGCAGTTCGTTTCACGGCGGGTTTCTTCAGCCGTTTCGAGGACCTGAACATAACCCTGCTCTATGTCGCCCCCAACCCCAAGGCCGGCCTGACCGAGGCCGAAATACTGCAGGATTACGGCAACCTGTCCCGGCGGGAGGCGCAGACGCGCAATCTGGCCCAGACCGCCCTGGACAAGGCCGAGGAAATCCTGGTCATGAAGCGGTTCCCCAAGGACAACATCCACAAGAAGATCGCCTTCAAGCAGCTCGGCACGGCCAACGACATCATCCAGGAAGGCATCACCGGCATGTACGACGCCATCGCCCTCGGCCGCCGCGGCCTGTCGCGCCTGGAAGAGCTCATCGACGAAAGCATCAGCAAGCAGGTCTTCACCACGCCCATGGACATCCCCCTGTGGGTCTGCCGCGGCCACGAGAAGCCGGACCCCAAGATCCTGCTGTGCACGGACGGCTCCCCGGCAAGCCTGCGCTGCGCCGACCACGTCGGATTCATGCTGAAGGACGAACCGGAACACCGCATCGACCTGCTGCACGTCGTGGCTCACGCCTCCTCGGCCGTGCCCGCCGAGGCCCTGGCCGCCACCCGGCGCATGCTCGAAGAGAACGGCATTGCCGCCAACCGGATCACGCAACGGACCGTCGAAGGCGTGAACACCGCCGAAACCATCCTGCGCGTGGCCCGCGAGGGGGGCTACGGCGTGCTGGCCACGGGGCGCACGGGCCGTGGCGAAACCCGCAGCCTGCACCTGCTCGGCTCGGTCAGCATGAACCTGCTCAAGCACCTCGAATCGTCGACGCTGTGGATCAGCCACTAGACCGGAAGGGTAACCCCTGATTTCAATTCTGCCGGAATTTCATGACAGGGGCGCAGTGCGCCCCTTTTTTTGCGCCCGGACCCGGGCCACGGCCTTTTTCACCGCCAGGGGAAAGAGGCCGAGCAGCGCGAAGGCCAGAAGCATGGAGGGGGAGAGGATGCCCGACAGGGACTCAAGGCGTCCCAGCTCCCTGCCGGCGTTGACGTAGACCATGGTCCCGCCGAGCATGCCCAGCTGCGAGACCCAGTAGAAGGTCCGCGCCGGCATGGGCGTCAGGCCCATGACCAGATTGATGACGAAGAAGGGGAAGACCGGGATGAGACGTAAGGTGAAGAGGTACCAGGCCCCCTCCCGCGCCACGCCATCGTTCACGGCCGCGAGCCTGTCGCCGAAGCGGCGCTGGACCGCGTCGCGCAGCAGGTAACGCGACATGAGGAAGGCCAGGGTCGCGCCGATGGTCGAGGCGAAGGACACGGCCAAGGTGCCCACCCAGAAGCCGAAGACCGCCCCGCCGGCCAAGCCCATGACCGTGGCCCCGGGCAGGCTCAGGGCGGCCATGAGCACGTAGCACAGGAAATACCCGCCGACCATGAGCGGCCCGTGCTCGGCGTAGGCCTCCCGCAGGGAACCGAGGGAACCCTGCACGGCCGCCAGGCTCAGGAAGCGCTGCAGGTCCAGGGCGAAGAACAGGGCCACGGCGGCCAGAACGCCCAGGCCCAGCCAGAGCCTCTTCCTCATTGCCCGCCCGCCGTGAAGAGCGCGTCGTGGATGGCGGCCACCAAGGGCTGGGGCAGCGGGTCTTCGAGGAATATCTCGTACTTGGATGCCGTGCTGCTGATGGCCAGAACCCGGTTGCCCGCCTCTTCGAGCATCCCCAGCACCGCGTCGACCCGCTCACGCTGGGCCGCCACGCGCGAGCCGATGAGGGACAGGCTGACGCAGGGCACGCCTTCCATGGCCGCGGCGTGCTTCTCGTCCACGACCACGACGGTGCGGCCCTCGACGGACTGGCACAGGCGGCAATCAGGGGGCAGGGGCACGCCGGCGCCGAAGGCGATCCAGCGCAGCCGGTCGTAGTAGACCATGGACTGCAGGGTCTCGCGATTCAGGTTCTCGTTGGAGACTATGGTCCCGATGTGGCCCGAGCTGCTCGAACCGGCGGCGATGCGCACGCCCAGGCGGCGGGCGTACTCCACGGCGTCGTCTTTCAGGACCTTGGCCCCGGCGGCCGACATTTCGAGCATGGTCTCGTAGTCCACCGTGTCCAGGCGGCGGGCCGAGGGCGCCAGTCGCGGGTCCGTGGTGTAGACCCCGTCCACGTCGGAGTAGATCTCGCACACGTCGGCCTGCAGGGCGGCGGCCACGGCCACGGCCGTGGTGTCGGACCCGCCGCGCCCCAGTGTGGTGATCTCCCGGGCCGTGGACACGCCCTGGAAACCCGCCACCACGGCGATCCGGCCCTCGTCCAGGGCCTGGCGCAGGCGGTCGCCCCTGATTTCGAGAACACGCGCGTCGCCATGGTTGCAGTCGGTGATGAGCCCGATCTGGGATCCCGTGAAGGACACGGCCAGCCCCGGCCGCAGGCCGCTTATGGCGATGCTCATCATGGCGATGGAGATGCGCTCCCCGGCCGAGACGAGCATGTCCATCTCCCGCGGGTCCGGGTGTTCGGCCAGTTCGTGGGCCTGGCGCACCAGGGCGTCGGTGCTCTTGCCCATGGCCGAGACCACGACCACCACCTTGTCCCCGGCCTCGTGCCGGGCCACGATGCGCCGGGCCAGGTCCCGGATCTGCTCCGGGGTGGCCACGCTGCTGCCTCCGTATTTCTGAACGACCAGAGCCATTTTCTCTCCTTACGGCGCCATCTTGACGATGCGCGGGGTGAATGTCGCGCGGATGCGCACCAGGTCGGCCTGGGCGGCCATGACCGCGCGGATGTCCTTGTAGGCCATGGGCACCTCGTCCAGGCCGCCCGAAAGCAGCCGCACGCCGTGTTCCCGCAGCACGTGTTCCAGATCCCCCCGCCGGAAGCGCTTCAGGGCCTCCTGGCGGCTCATGGCCCGCCCGGCGCCGTGGGCCGCCGAGCACATGGACAGGGGGTTGCCCAGGCCCTCGACCACGTAGGCGGGGTCGATCATGGTGCCGGGGATGATGCCGACGACCCCGGCCCCGGCCGGCGTGGCGCCCTTGCGGTGCACGATGACCTCGCGGCCGCCGTGGGTTTCCTTCCAGGCGAAATTGTGGTGGTTCTCGGCGCCCCAGACGGGCGAGAGGCCCAGATGGCCGGCCACGGCGGCATGGATCAGGGCGTGGTTGGCCGCGCTGTAGCGGCCCATGAGCTCCATGGCGGCCCAGTATTCGCGGCCAGGGTCCGTGTCCAGCCCCAGCCAGGCCAGGTGCCCAAGCTCCCTTGGCAGCTCGCGGTGCAGCCGCCTGGCCAGGGAGGAATAGTACTTGGCCACCTCCCCGCCCGTGCCCCGGCTGCCGCTGTGGGACAAAAGGGCCAGATAGCGCCCGCCCTCCAGTCCGGGGAGATCGCGAGGCACGTCCAGCACGCCCCACTCGACGAAATGGTTGCCGGACCCGCTCGTGCCGAGCTGCCCCCAGGCCGTGTCGCGCATACGCGCGGTGACGGGCGAGAAGCCCCAGTCCTCGTGCATGACGGGGTGGTCCTTGCGGGCCGTGAATTTCCCGCCCACGCCGAAGCACGTCTCGCGCTCCAGGGCCAGGGCCAGATCGTCGGCATGCTCGTCGACAAGGTCGGGCGGCACGGCGAAGACGCTCATCTTCATGCGGCAGGCGATGTCCATGCCCACGCCGTAGGGGATGACGGCGTTGTCCACGGCCAGGACGCCGCCGATGGGCAGGCCGTAGCCCACGTGGGCGTCGGGCATGAGCGCCCCGGACACGGCCACGGGGAGGCTCGCGCCGTCGCGCATCTGCTTCACGGCCTGGGGGTCGAGGTCCTCGCCCCAGGACCGCCAGGGGGCTTCCTCCACGCGCGCGGCGGCAGCCGGAACGCGCTCGCCGGACGCCCCGCGGGACACCCCCGAACGAAGCATCCCGGCCAAAGCCCCCAGGATGGGATGCTCGGCGAAGGATTCGGGCCTGTCCGCAAGGCGGTTGAAAAGACGGCGCAGAGCCTTGCCGCGCACCCCCTCTTCCTCCAGTTCGCGAACGCACCCGCGGACCACGGGCAGCAGTTCCTCCGGGATGCCCAGGGCCGCGAGCCGGAAAGGCAGGTCGTTCTGTTTGCGCTTGGCGGACATGGCGGAAGTGTAGTCCCTTTTTCCCGTTTCTCCAAGACAATCCGCCGGAACGAAAAAGGCCGTCTCGGACTGCGGGCCGTTGCCGAACGTCGAACGGAAAATAGCGGAAACCAACAATCGGTCATTCTCCGATCATGTTGATCTTCCGTATGAATCATTTTAGTGAGGCAGTGGCGAAGAAACCCGGGAGGATCTCATGGCGAAATTTCTCTTTATCCTGAGCAAAGACGACAACGAAGCGGCCACGCGCTGCTTCCAGTTCGCGCGCATCGCCCACGGCAAGGGGCATCACGTCAACCTGTTCCTCATCGACGGCGGCGTGACCTGGGCCGACACTGCCCGCGACCTGACGGTCAAAACCGCCACCGGCGACTGCCCGGCGGACTACCTGCCCTATCTGGTGGAATCCGAAGTGGAGATCGGCGTCTGCACGCCCTGCGCCAGAAACCGCGGCCTGGACGAGGCGCGCTTCCACACGAACATGCAGCTCGACGGCGGGCCGCACCTCATTGACCTGGCGGCCGAAGCCAAGGTGTTCAACTTCTAGGAGGGACGCCGTCCCGGCTTCCGGTCGACCGTGGCCGCACGGCCGAAGGCCTATCTCCGTAGCGACCGCAGGATGAACCTGCGGGTCTCGTCGAAGAGGGCCGGGTCGCCGAAGGGGCTGAGGAAGACCGTGCGCACCGCGCCGACCATGGCGGCGTAGATCATCAGGGCGCAGTCCCGGACAGGGACCTCGGCGACGGTCCCGTCGGCGATGCCGCGTTCGAGGATCTTCTCGATCTCCTCGATGAGCTCCCGGAACTTGGCCCCGATCTTCTGGCGGTCGAGGTGCGGGTTGTCGTCGCTGAAGGGTGAGCAACGGATGAGGGTCGGGAAGGTGTCGCGGTTGGCCAGGGTGTAGGCCAGGTAGGACGCGACGAAGATATCCACTGCCTCCAGGCCGTTGCGGGCGCGCTCCATGTCCTTGCGGATGAGGGCCAGCATGGCGTCGATCATCTCGTGTCCGGCCACGAGAAAAAGCTTCTCCTTGTTCCCGAAGTAGTGCGAAACGAGGCCGAAGGCCACGCCGGCCTTCTGGGCGATCATGCGCATGGTCGTCCCGGCGTAGCCGTACTCGGCGAAAAGGGCCTGCGCCGCCGCCAGAATCTCGTCACGTTTGCTCACGGGCGTCCATCCTTGTCGAAAATGTGCATCCCCGCCCCCTACACGTCGAGTTCGAGGCCCACCGGGCAGTGGTCCGAACCCATGACCTCGGACTCGATCCAGGCCTCGCGGACCGCGCCGCGCAGCTCCTCGGACACGAAGAAGTAGTCGATGCGCCACCCCGCGTTGCGGGACCTGGCCCCGAAGCGGTAGGTCCACCACGAGTAGGCGTCCGGGATGTCGCCGTGCCGCAGGCGGAAGGTGTCCAGGTAGCCGTGCTCCATGAAGCGGTCCATCCAGGCCCGCTCGATGGGCAGAAAGCCCGAGGTGTTCTCGTTGGCCTTGGGGTTCTTCAGGTCGATCTCGCGGTGGGCCGTGTTGAAATCGCCGCAGACCACGATGGGCTTGTGACGGCGCAGGTCCTGGGCATGGGCCAGGAAGGCGTCGTAGAACCCCATCTTGAAATCCAGGCGCTCCTGGCTCATCTGGCCGTTGGGGAAGTAGATGTTGAAGTAGTGGAATTTCTCGAATTCCAGGCGGATGACGCGCCCTTCGCCCTGATAGCGCGCATCGGGCAGGCCGAAATGCACGGCCAGGGGTTCGTGGCGCGAATAGCAGGCCGTTCCGGAATAGCCCTTCCTGCTGCGCGAGGCGTTCCAGTAGCAGCGGTAGCCGTCGAACAGGCGGTCCGCGCCCACCTGGTCCTCGTCGGCCTTGACCTCCTGCAGCCCGAGGACATCGGGAGCCGTGCGCACCAGCCAGTCCGCGAAGCCCTTGCCCAGGACCGCGCGGAAACCGTTCACGTTCCAGGAATAGAGGCGCAGACTCACGACACGCCCCGCAGGCCGGCCACGAGTCCGTCCGGGGTCTCGTCGATGCGCACGTAGCCGCCGGCGGCGAAGGCCCCCGGGTTCAGCACGTGGGAGCGTCCGATCCGCTCCTCGCCGACGCCTTCGTGGATGTGCCCCGTGACGACCACCGCCGGCTGGTATTTCTCGATGAGGGCGCGCACGCCCGAGCTGCCGACATGGGCACCCGACGGCAGCCTGTCGACCACCTCGCCGCGCGGCGGGGTATGGATCATGAGGATGACATGCGCGAAGGCGCCGGCCGCCTCCAGCGCGTCGTGGGCCCACTGGCAGATCTGCGCCTCATCGACCTCGGACGGGGTGCCGAAGGGCGTCGGCGTGGAGTAGCCCACTGCCGCCAGGCATACGCCCCCGCCCAGGTCCGTGACGCGGTTGTGGGCGTTCAAGCCGCGCTCGGTCAGGACGCGGTCCACGACCTGGGTGTCCATGTTCCCGATCTGGGCCAGGACGCGCGGGTTCATGGCCGCCACGGCGTCGACGATGCCGGTCGCCCGCTCCCGCGTGCCCAGGTTGGTCAGGTCGCCGGACAGGAAGACGCCGTCCGCACGGCCGATATCGTCAATCCGCTCCACGGCGGAGATGCGCTCATGAATGTCGCCGAAAATGATCCAGAACCGGTTTGCCATTTGCCTCCCATCCTCACTTTGAGTACGTGTCCATGCGCACAACATGGTAAAGGAGCGGACAGCGTCATGCAAGAGCCCAGCAAGAACCTCCTGCGCGCCGACATGCTCAGACGGCGCCAGAACCTGTCTCCCGAGGCGGTACGGTCGGACAGCGCACGCATCCTCGAACGGCTGATGTCCGAGGACCGCATCCGGCAGGCCCGTTCCGTCATGCTCTACATGCCCGCCCGCAACGAGGTCGATACCTGGCCTCTGCTGGAGCACTTCTGGGCGTGCGGGAGCGAAGTCCTGCTGCCCCGCTGCTGCGACGGCAGACAGGGCATCATGGAGGCCTTCGCCGTGTCCTCGCCGGCCGAGCTCGGCCCGGGCTGCTTCGGCCTGGTGGAACCCCTGCCGGAGGCGGCCCTGCGCGTGGCCGACCCGCAGCCCGAGGTCATCCTCTTGCCGGCCCTGGCCTTCGACCGGCGCGGCTACCGCCTGGGCTTCGGCGGCGGCTACTACGACCGCTTCCTGCCCACCCTGGCATGCCGCCCCCTGCTCGTCGGCCCGGCCTACTCCTTCCAACTCCTCGAAACGCTCCCGACGGAACCCTGGGACCATCCGGTCCACCTCGTCATCACCCCGGAGGAAACTCTCCACACCCTCGCGGAGCCCCATCCATGAGCATCGACCACATCGACTTCCGTTTCCCCGGCCTGGACCGGGTGCGCTGCGTATTCACCGCCAGAGACGGCGGCCGCAGCGCCGGCCCCTGGGCGTCGGCCAACCTCTCCCTGGAGGTGGGCGACGACGAGGCCGCCGTGCGGGCCAACCGTGAGGACCTGCGGCGGGATCTGGGTCTGGACGTCTGGCAGGAACTGCGCCAGGTGCACGGCCAGGCCATGCACTTCGATCTGGAGGACGACTTCATCGGGGGAGCGGTCCTGGAAGGGGACGGCCTGTGCACGAACAGGCCCGGTCATGCCCTGGTCATGAAGACCGCCGACTGCCAGGCCCTGCTCATGGCCGACAGCACAGGGCGCCACGTGGCGGCCCTGCACTGCGGGTGGAGAGGAAACGCCGTCAATTTTCCAGCGACGGGCGTGGGCGCCTTCTGCGCCCGCTACGGGCTCTCGCCCGCCGACGTGCTCGTGGTCCGCGGCCCAAGCCTGGGCCCTGGCAAAAGCGAGTTCGTCAATTTCGAAACCGAATGGGGACCAACCTTCACCCCCTGGTTCAACCCCGCCACCCGCTGCATGGACCTCTGGGCCCTGACGCGGGACCAGCTCGCCGCCGCCGGCGTCAGGCCCGACAACATCTTCGCCCTGGACATCTGCACCGCCTCGTCCCCGCAGTTCTTCTCCTACCGCAGGGAAAGGATCACGGGCCGCCAAGCCGGAATCATCTGGATCGAACAGCCGTAAAGCGTTCCGGAAAAGATGCCTCCGGCGGGCAGGGGACACGTCCCCTGCACCCCGTGCACATGTTTTCTACCCACGACCCCGCCCTGCTTCGACTCAAACGTTCCGGAAAGGATGCCTCCGGCGGGCAGGGGACGCGTCC
>JANJWV010000033.1 GCA_024709365.1 Desulfomicrobium sp.
GTGGCGGCGATGATCCGCACGTCCACGCGCACGGGCCTGTCGCTGCCCAGACGCTGCACCTCGCCCTGCTGCAGGGCCCGCAACAGCTTGGCCTGCAGGGACACGGGCATCTCGCCGATCTCGTCCATGAACAGCGTCCCGCCGTCGGCCTGCACGAACAGGCCTTCGCGCTGCCGCTGGGCCCCGGTGAAGGCGCCCTTCTCGTGCCCGAAAAGCTCGCTTTCCAGCAGATTCTCGGCCAGGGCCGCGCAGTTGACCGTGACCAGGCGTCGCGCGCCTCGCGGACTGCCCTCGTGCAGTGCCTTGGCCACCAACTCCTTGCCCGTACCAGACTCTCCAAGCACCAGGACCGAGGCCTCGGACGGGGCCACGGCCCGGATCATGGCAAAGAGTTCGCGCATGGCCGGCGCCGACCCGATCATGCCGGCCGGGGCTGCGGCCGAATCCCCTTCCGGCTCCTGCCGAAGGCCGCCGTGCGCCATCGCCCGTTCCAGTCCGCTGCGCAGTTCGTCGAAATCCAGGGGTTTGTGCAGGTAGTCGAAGGCCCCGGCCTTGAGGGCGCCCACGGCCGTGTCCACGGAGGAGTAGGCGGTCATGATCAGCACGGGCAGGCAGGGGTTGAAGCCCTTGATCCGCCGCAGGGCCTCGATGCCGTCCACCTCGGCCATGCGCACGTCGGTCAGGATCACGTCGTAGGCCTTCCGACGGACCATTTCGACGGCGTCCGAGCCGTCCGGGGCCGTCTCGACCTCGTAGCCCCAGCTTTCGAGCATGGCCGTGAGCATGGTCAGGTGGGCCCGGTCGTCGTCGACCACGAGAATGCGCGCCTTCATCGTTTCTCTCCTCGTTTCGGCAGATCCAGGGTCACCTCGGTCCCGCGCCCGGCCTCCGAGGCGATGCGCACGCGGCCGCCGTGGGCTTCGACCACGGTCCGCACCGTGGCCAGACCCAACCCCGTGCCCTGGTTCCTGGTAGTGAAATAGGGGTCGAAGACCCGGTCCAGATCCTCGCGCGGAATCCCGGGGCCCGTGTCGGCCACGCGCAGTTCCAGGCGGTCCCGCACGGCCTGGGCCGAAACGCTCAGGGTCCCGCCGTCCGGCATGGCCTGGATGGCGTTCAGCAGCAGATTCAGGACGGCCTGCAGCATGCGGTCCGCGTCCAGCGCAACCGGACCGACGTCGCCGAAGCGCGTCTGCACGGCGATGCCTCGCGATCGGCAATCGTCCTCCACCAGCCTGAGGGCATGGGTCAGCAGCTCCGCCGGGAGTGTGTCGGCCAGCCGCAGTTCCGAAGGGCGCGTCAGATCGAGCAGCTCCGAGACGACGCGGTTCAGCCGGTCCGCCTCGCCGATCATGACCTCGGCCAGCTCGTGGTCCTTGGAGCCGGGTTCGAACTTGGTCCGGAAATACGTGGCGAACCCCTTGATGGAGCTCAGGGGGTTGCGGATCTCGTGCGCCACGCCCGCAGCCAGGGTGCCCATGGCGGCCAGGCGCTCCTGGCGGGTCACCTCGGCCTGCAGGGCGGCCACCTTGCGCCGCCAGAAGGCCGAGGCGCCGCCGGCGAAGACGAGAGTCAGCCCCAGCCCCGCGGCCATGGCCAGGGTCAGGACGTCCTTGCGCGCGGCCTGCTGGTAGAGGGTGGCGTCCAGTCCCACGGCGATGGTCACGCGCCCCTCGGACTGCGGTTCCGGCGCCATCATGCCGCCGTGCATGGAGCCGCGCATCGGCCGGCGGGGCGGCCGCGACAGGCGGTAGACCACGAAGACCGGATCCCGGCCTTCGCGCAGGATGCCCCAGGCGGCCTCGTCCGTGGCCGACAGCGAAGACAGGGACGCGGCCTGTGCGGCGGCGCCGTCCTCCGCCTCGCTCAGGCTCTCGATGTTGCCGCTTTCGTCGATGACGGCCACAAAGCGCAGGTCGCCCTCGCGGACCATCTCGTCCATCAGGGCGCGCAGACGGAACTGCCGCCCCTCAAGTCCGCGCAAACCCATGCGCCGGCCGGCCTCGACGGCGCGGATGAGGGTCTCCCCCTGGGTGGTCAGGATGCGGGCGATGGTCCGCTGCTCCCGCGCCCGGCCCTGGAGCGCGATCCAGATGAGGAAAAGGGCCGCGGCGACGGCAAGTATGATCAGGGCCCGCCGGAAGACGGGGTGCGCGGCCGCGCCGGTGGGTTTCGTGCGTGTGGCGTCCATGGTGCCTCGCGCGGGACGTGTGCCCGCGGTTTTGGTGTGAAAGGAAGGGTATCAGTGAAGAGGGTGCATAGCAATTTCCCTGCCCGGGCGCCCTGCCTTCACCGCGTTGCCAGGCCGGGCGGTATTTCGTAGGCTCGAGAAAAAGGAGCGGCAATGCAACTTCGCGAACTTCAGGACGACATCGACGCATGGGTCAGGACCTACGGGGTCCGGTATTTTTCCGAACTGACCAACCTCGGCATCCTCATGGAGGAGGTCGGCGAAGTGGCCCGGATCATGACCCGGCGCTACGGGGATCAGAGTTTCAAGGGGACGGAGAAGAACGATCTGGCCGACGAACTTGCCGACGTGCTCTTCGTGCTGACCTGCATCGCCAACCAGACCGGCGTGGACCTGACCGAGGCCGTCCGCAGCAATCTGGATAAGAAGACGAAGCGCGACAAGGACCGGCACTGGAACAACCCCAAGCTGACCCGGGGCACGGATGGTCAATAACTGACCAGGGGGAGCACCCGGAGTGATCAGTTTCTATCCGCCGGGTCGTCCCGAATCCTGCCCGAATATCGATCTTGATAAATAAATTTATTATAATCATGTAGTTAGTAGAAGAAAACAGACTTGGCACGGCCCTTGATATTCTCAGTGCACGAACGATGTCACATCAACCACCGGAGGATATCATGAAAAGTACCCGCATAATCGCAACCCTGGCCATCGTCGGCATCATCGCCGTCAGCACCCTCTCCTTCGCAGGCCCCATGCGCGGCATGGGCGGACGCGGCGACTGCCAGGCCCTGGACCGCAACCCGGCCGTGGCCCAGCTGACCCAGGAAAAGCAGGACCTGCTGAAGGCCATCCTGGACGAGCACCGCAAGGAAACCCAGCCCCTGCGCGACACCATGTGGGAGAAGCGCACCCTGCTGAAGGCCCTTTCGGGCAACCCCAACACCAAGCCCGAGGCCATCACCGCCCTGGTGCGCGAGATGAGCGACCTGCGGGGCCAGCTCCACGCCAAGCGTGACGCCCTGGAGTCCCGCGTGCAGAAGGAAGTGGGCATCGACCTGCCCATGGGCCCCGGCCACCGCGGCATGGGCGGACGCGGCCACCGCGGCATGGGCGGCATGGGCGGTTACGGCCAGAACGGCTTCGGTCCCCGCGGCATGGGCGGATATGGCCAGAATGAATCCGGCTCCCGCGGAATGAACGGATATGCCCCCTGCATCGTGAACCCGGACGCGGATAATTTCAGCCCGAACGACGACAACATCTAGCCCAGCGCGTTCCCCGCACACCACGACGCCATCGTCCCTCTCCCTCCGGCGGCCTTCGGGCCGCCTTTTTTGTCCTTGCCCCGCGCTCCCGGGCGGCCTATAGCCCCGAACCATGAGCCTTTTCACACGCCCCACCCTGGCCCAGCCCCCCTTCCTGCCCATGACCCGCGACGAGATGCACCGCCTGGACTGGGACGAACTCGACGTACTTCTGGTCAGCGGCGACGCCTACGTCGACCATCCGTCCTTCGCCATGGCGCTGCTGGGCCGGACCCTCGTGGCCCACGGCCTGCGCACCGGCATCGTCACCCAGCCGCGCTGGAGCGGACCCGAGGACCTGACCGTCATGGGCCGGCCGCGCCTCTTCGCCGGGGTCTCGGCCGGGGCCATCGACTCCATGCTGGCCCACTACACGGCCTTCCGCAAGAAGCGCTCAGAGGACGCCTACACCCCCGGCGGGTTGGCGGGGGCGCGGCCCAACAGGGCCAGCATCGTCTACACGAATCTCCTGCGTCGGGCCTTCCCCGGGCTGACGGTGGTTCTCGGCGGCATCGAAGCCTCCCTGCGGCGCATCACGCACTACGATTTCTGGACCGACGCCCTGCGCAAGCCCATCATCCTCGACGCCAAGGCCGACGCCGTGGTCTACGGCATGGGCGAACGGGCCCTCATTGACATCGCCCTGCGGCTGGAGGACGGCCGGGGGCTGACGGGCATTCCCGGCACCGTGACGGCCCCGACGGGAGAAGACGCCGAGATCCAGGGCGAGACCATAGAGTTTCCGCGTCACGAGGACATCGTCGCGGACCCCAAACTGCTCATGAGCGCCACCCTGCTCATGGAAAAGCAGGTCCACGACGGAACGGACCGGGCCGTCCAGCGCGTGGGCGACCGCGTCGTCGTGGTCGAACCGCCGGCGCAGCGCCTGCACACTGCGGAGATGGACCGCCTCTACGCCCTGCCCTTCGCCCGCACCGCCCACCCGGCCTACGACAAGCCGATCCCGGCCGAGGAGATGATCCGCGACTCCGTGACGAGCCACCGCGGCTGCGGCGGAGGTTGCTCCTTCTGCACGCTGGCCCTGCACCAGGGCCGGCGCATCGCCTCGCGCAGCAGCGCCTCCATCGAGGACGAGGTCAGGCGCATGGCCGCCGCTCCCGCCTTTCGGGGCCAGATCTCCGACGTGGGCGGCCCCAGCGCCAACATGTGGGGGGCGGAGTGCGCCAAGGGCGACAAACCCTGCAAACGCGCCAGCTGCATGACCCCCACGGTCTGCCCCCATTTCCGCATGGACCAGAAGGCCCACCTGGACCTCCTGCGCCGGTTGCGCAGGATGCCCGGTGTGAAGGGGGTGCGCGTGGCCAGCGGCGTGCGCTTCGACCTCGCCCTGCAGGACATGCCCGCCCTGCAGGGATACCTGCGCGAATTCGTCGGCGGCCAGCTCAAGATCGCGCCCGAACACGTCTGCGACAACGTGCTGCGCCTCATGCGCAAGCCGGGCATCCGCGTCTTCGAGGAATTCCTGACGGTTTTCGCCCGCGAATCCGAACGGGCAGGCAAGGAGCAGTATGTCATTCCCTACCTCATGAGCGCCTTCCCCGGCACCACCGACGAGGACATGCGCGCCCTGGGGCGCTGGCTCGCCGCCCGCGGCTGGAAACCCCGGCAGGTGCAGTGCTTCATCCCAATCCCCGGCGCCGTGGCCACGGCCATGTTCGTGGCCGGCATCACCCCCGACGGCAAACCCGTCCACGTGGCGCGGACCGACGAGGAACGGCTGCGCCAGCACCGCATCCTCATGCCGCCCGAAGAACACAGGCCCGCGCGTCAGCGCGACGAGTCGGCCAAGCCGCACCGCCCTGCCCGTCCCGCGGCCTGCCGCGCCGGCTGTCCGCGCCCGAAACCGGGCGAGCGGGACGCGAAGGCGCAAAGACCCGCCGGAAAATCTTCGCGGCGCGCAAAACGCTAGCCGTTCCCCTTTTCCGAGGCATTACGCGCCCGAAGTCCGGGACGTTTTTTTTATGATTGTCTTTTCAAGAAGATAGTTGTCTTTTTTATTTTTCGGCTGTAATATCAGATACAAGTGACATTTCCGGCCGTCTTTCCCCGGGCCGGAGGCCGCCGGTTCCGGCCGCACGGCGCCAGATTGCACTTTTTTTGGGCAAACATGTCCGGAATAACTTCCCAAAGTTCTTGGTTTTTATTATCAAGGTTTCAATTTTCGGGAGAATGCCGCGCGCGTCACGGACATGGCCGATGACGCAGCGTCGTGATGGCAGGGATGTGACATGTCGGCATGGGGGAAACCACGCCGCGATCCGCAGTATTCATGAATCGCAATCCGGAGCAGAAGATGAACAAAAGCGAACTTATCCAGTCCCTTGCAGAAAAAATCAAAATCTCCAACGATGAAGCGTCGACCATCGTCGACAGCTTCTTCGATTCCATGCGTGACGCGCTGCTGCGCGGGGATCGGATCGAAATCCGCGGGTTCGGCAGCTTCAAGATCAAGCAGTACGAAGGCTACGTAGGGCGCAACCCCAAGACCGGCGAATCCGTGCAGGTCAAGCCCAAGAAGATGCCTTTCTTCAAGGCGGGCAAAGGGCTGCTGGATTTCCTGAACAGCTAAAACCCGTTGACAGCAGGCCGTTTCGGCGCAATTGCTCGCGGCACACTTTCAACGACGGTTTCAATCGATCTCCCCAGGAAGGATTGAATGCCGTGTCATGGAGCTCCGGCATTGCATTCCGTTATCCAGCGCGTAGCAGCCATTCACGATCTCTCCGGATTCGGCGGGGGGTCACTCTCAGCAGTGATCCCCATTCTTTCGGCCATGGGCATACAGGTCTGCAGCCTGCCCACGGCCATCCTCTCCACTCACACGGGCGGCTTCACGGACTTCCATTTCCGCGACCTGACGGACGACATGCGCCTCATCATCACGCACTGGCGCAGGCTGTCCCTGTCCTTTGCCGCCATCTACTCCGGCTTCCTGGGTTCCGTCGAGCAGATCGGCATCGTCCGCGACTTCATCCGCGACTTCAGAAACCCCGACACGCTGGTGGTCGTCGACCCGGTCCTGGGCGACGACGGGAAACTCTACGACACCATGGGTGAAGGGATGGTGGCCGGCATGCGCAGCCTCGTCGCTTCGGCGGACGTCATCACCCCGAACATCACCGAAGCGGGCCTGCTGCTGGGCGAACCGTCCCTGCCGACGCCGTCCGACACGGACGCAATCAAGGCCTGGACCCGGGCCCTTTCGGATCTGGGCCCCCGCTGCGTCATCATCACCAGCGTGCCCGAAGACTCCGTCCGGGGCACCTCCGTCGTGGCCTACGACCGCGAGGCCGGCCGCTACTGGAAAGTTGCATGTCCTTACATTCCTGCGTGTTATCCTGGCACTGGAGATATTTTCGCCAGCGTGATAAGCGGTTCCCTCCTGCAGGGCGATTCGCTCCCCCTGTCCCTGGACAGGGCCGTGCAGTTCGTGTCCATGGCCATCAGGACGACATTCGGCCACAATTTTCCGGAACGTGAAGGCGTTTTTCTGGAGCGGGTGCTGCCAAGCCTGAACGCCCCCGTGTCCATGAGCAGCTTCGAACTGATATGACCCCGTACCGCGGCATATTCGTCAGCGACCTGGACGGCACCCTGCTGCGCGACGGACGCATCTCCCCCGAGGACCTCGAAGCCTTCGGGACCCTCGGCGGTCGCGGGATCCTGCGGGTCATCGCCACGGGACGCTCCCTGCACTCGGCCGAAGCCTGCCTGCCGCACGACTTTCCGGCGGACTACATCGTCCTGTCCACGGGAAATCAGGTCATGCACTGGGAAACGCGGGAGGTGCTGCGTTCTTCACGCTTGTTGGCGGACGAAATTCAGGCTATCTGTTCGGCTTTGCGCGGGCTCGGACTGAGCTTCATGGTCCATGACGATTTTCCGGGGAACCAAGGATTCGCCTTCAGCCGGGGCCAGAAGCCGGTCGAGGACTTCGAGTGCAGGCTGGCCCTGCATGCGGCGCATGGGCGCGAGATGGACGGCTGCCCGGACATGGACACCGCGTCCCAGGTTCTGGCCGTCGTCGACGCAGCGGACGAGGGACTGCATGCACGCCTCGCCAAGGAGTTCGCGGGCTTAAGCGTCATCAGGGCCACCTCGCCCCTGGACGGCCGCTCCGTGTGGATCGAGATTTTCGCGGCGGGCGTCTCCAAGGCCGCCGGAGTGCGGGATATCATCGACCGTCACGGACTGCAGGACGCGATGATCGCCGCCATCGGCAACGACCACAACGACAGGGACATGCTCGACATGGCGCATGTGCCCTTCAAGATCGAAAATTCATTTTTGGGCGACGACACGTACATCACCGCCCCGAACACCGGCGATGCGGTGGCCAGAGCCATCGCGCACTATACGGAATTGCTGCAGGCAGACGCAGAGCGTTCATGAAAAGCTTATTCGCCTTCCCCGCGCT
>JANJWV010000042.1 GCA_024709365.1 Desulfomicrobium sp.
TCCCACCCCGACCCGGCCTTCCCAGAACGCTGCGACGCCTTTGTCTGGCTCAAACTCGGCCAGCTTGGCCGTCTCATCGACTTCTTCACCGCCCATGGCGTGACCCACGTGGTCATGGCCGGACCCATCAACAAACCCCGCGCCCTTGACCTGCGCCCTGACTGGCGGGCCGCGAAGCTCCTTTTTTCGACAAAGACGCGCGGCGACGACGCGCTGCTGCGGGCCGTCACCTCTGAACTGGAACGTGAAGGCATGCAGGTCGTGGCCCCCCACCTCTATTCTCCCGATCTGCTCGCTCCCGAGGGCGTCCTGACCCGCAGAAAGCCCACGGAGCGCGAACAGGAAGACATCTCTTTCGGCTGGAACGTGTCCCGAAGTCTCGGGGCCTTCGATATCGGGCAGTGCCTGGTGGTCCGGGAGAGGATCGTCCTGGCCGTGGAGGCCATCGAGGGCACCGATGCCGCCATACGCCGCGGCGGGCAGCTGGGAGGGCCCGGCGCCGTTGTGGTCAAGCGCCCCAAGCCTGGACAGGACAGGCGTCTGGACATGCCCGCAGTGGGCCCCGACACCCTTCGCGTCATGGCCGAGGTCGGGGCCACCTGCCTGGCCGTGGAGGCCGGCGGGTGCATCTTCTTCGAACAGGGGCGCACCCTGGAATATGCCGACAAGAGCGGCATCGCCATCGTCTCCCTGCCTGAAAGCGCTTCCTGATTTCCGATCTCGTGGCGCACCAGATGCCGACGCGGCTCGCAACGTCTGCCTGCAGACTGCAGATCGAACCATGCCATCGCCAAAAAGAAAGGCCGGGACGCAAGCCCCGGCCTTTCTGCATGGTTTGTAACGTCCCGTGCTATCTTCTATTCAGCCCCAGAATCTCGACAACGTTCTGCGCCGCCTGGGCCGTGAAGGCGTCTTCGGAAAGACGATCCTTGTCCTCCTGCCCGATGACCAGGCGCGGGGCGTTGGCAAGCTTCTCGTCGGGCGTGATGCCGTACTCCGGCCCGAAGGAATTCTGGTAGTACATGTCCTGGAAACCGGAGAACTTGAGGGCGTGGGCCGTGGCGTCGAGGACGGCCAGTTCGTCCTTGTCCATGAGGCCCTGCTCACGGGCCTTGAACAGCCCGGCCAGACATTCCCCGCCCTGGGTGCAGGCGATGTGCCCGTGGCGGTTGGCCAGCAGCATGGACTCGATGATGCGCTGCTCGCTGACCTGCACCACCTGGAAGGAGCCGCCCAGAGCCTGATATTTGTCCGCCAGGAAGGCTACACGCGGGAAGGATACGGGATTGCCGATCATGGCCGCCTGGGCCACGGAGGGGCGTACCCTGACCGCTTCGTAGCGCCTCTCGCCTGCAGTCTGGGCGTAGTAGCGGAAGACCGGGTCGGCATGCTCGGACTGCACGCCGAAGATGCGCGGCAGCACGTCGATGACGCCAAGGCGCAGGAGCTTCAGGAAACCGCCCATGACGGCCGTGATGTTGCCCGCATTGCCGATGGGCACGAACACGGCCTTGCCGCGCATGTCCCAATCGTACCACTGGGCCACTTCAAAGGCGTAGCTTTCCTGGCCCAGGATGCGCCAGGCGTTCTTTGAGTTGAGCAGTGCCACGCGGTAATGATCGGCCAGATACTCGACCACCTTCATGCAGTCGTCGAACACCCCGGGGATTTCGAGCACGCGAGCCCCGCTGCCCAGAGGCTGGGACAGCTGCTGGGCCGTGACCTTGCCCTTGGGCAGGAGGACCACGGAGGTCAGGGGCTCACCCACATAGGCGGCATAGAGCGCCGCGGCGGCCGAGGTGTCGCCCGTGGAGGCGCAGATGGTCAGGACGTTGTCCCAGCCGTGCTTGGCCACGAGGTGGCGCAGGTAGGAAAAGGCGCAGGCCATGCCGCGGTCCTTGAAGGAGGCCGAGGGGTTCTGCCCGTCGTTCTTGAAGGCCATGGGCTGGCCCACGAGGCGCTCCAGCGCGGCGGAGGAGCGGGTCACGGGCGTGTTGCCCTCGCCGAGGTAGACGATGTCGGACTCGCCCAGCACGGGCGCCATCAGTTCGTAAAAACGGAAGATGCCGCGCAACGTCGGGTTCTTCGTGGCGGCGCGCAGGTCGAACGTGTCGCGCCAGGCCTGGCCGGAGATTTTTTCGAGTTCACCGAAACGGGTGTCTTCAAGCAGGAACACGCCCTTGCACTGAGGACATGTGTAGTGGAGTTCGTCGATGGGATACCTGGCCTGGCAGCCGAGGCAGACATATTCCATTTCCCCGCGGTAGGAAGGGAAAACATTGGCTTCGCGCATGGGACGCTCCCTCAAAGGACAGAGTTATCCGAGCACCGTATCGAGGACGGCCCCGGCAAACAGAAAGACGGCCACAAAACCGTTCAAGGTGAAAAACGCCAGGTTGACCCGGCTCATGTCGTGCTCCGAGATGAGACGATGCTCCAGAAGCAGGATCATAGCGACCGCCAGGCAGACGGCGAGATAGACGAATCCCGCTCCGGAGGCCCAGCCCGCCAGGAGAAAAAAGAGGCTGGTGACCACGTGGCTGAAGGTCGAAACGGCCAGGGCCGGTCCAACGCCGAGCTTTGCCGGAAGGGAATGCAGCCCCTCGGCCCGATCGAACTCCACGTCCTGGCAGGAATAGAGGATGTCGAACCCTCCCACCCAGAAGGTCACGCCGAGGGCGAGCAGAACCGGGGCCATCTCCACCGCGGGCGAAACTGCCAGCCAGCCGGCCAGCGGGGCCAGTCCCAGGACCGAGCCCAGAAAGAAATGGCACAGGGCCGAGAAGCGCTTGGTGAAGCTGTAGAGCCCGGACCAGACGAGGGCCGCGGGTGAAAGCATCAGGCACAGCGGGTTCAGGAACCAGCAGGCCACGACGAAGATGGCGGCGCTGGCTGCGATGAAGACCCGCGTTTCGGCCACGCCGATCTCCCCTGTCACCAGAGGGCGCGTCAGGGTCCTCGGGTTCCTGGCGTCGATGGGCAGATCCGCCAGCCTGTTCACGGCCATGGCGAAGGAGCGCACCGCGACCATGGCCACGGTCAGGGCGATGAAGACCCGCCAGCCGGGCCAGCCGCCGGCAGCCCAGAGCATGCCGAGATAGGCGAAGGGAAGTGCGAAGATGGAATGCTCGATCTTGACCATGCGGGCCAGGAGCACGATTTTACGCCACATGCCTCCCCCCTACTTCGCCATGACCTTGAGGAAGCGCTTCTTGCCGACCTTGAGCACGTATGCGCCGGCCGCGAAGGCAAAGGCGGGATCGTCCTCCTTGCGGCCGTCGATGGTCACGGCGTTCTGCTTGCACATGCGGCGGGCGTCGCCCTTGGATGAGCAGACCCCGCTCTCGCTCAGCACGTCGACCAGCGTCGTCCCGGCGGGCGCGTCGAACACCTCGATGTCCTCGGGAATCCCCTGCTTGGCGAACACGGCGTTGAACCCCTCGCGCGCCGCGGCTGCCGCCGCCGGTCCGTGGAACCGCCGCGTGATCTCCTCGGCCAGGTCCTCCTTGGCGGTCTTGGGGTGCAGGGCCCCGTTCAGGACCTGATCGCGCAGGGTTCTGATGTCGTCGAGAGAGCGGTCCGAAAGCAGCTCGTAGTAGCGCCACATGAGCTCGTCGGAGATGGACATGACCTTGCCGAAGATGTCGGCCGGGGCTTCGTCGATACCGATGTAGTTGCCCAGGGACTTGCTCATCTTCTGCACGCCGTCGAGGCCTTCGAGGATGGGCACGGTCAGGACGATCTGCGAAGCCTGGCCGTGCTCGCGCTGCAGGTGGCGCCCCATGAGCAGGTTGAACTTCTGGTCCGTGCCGCCGAGCTCGACGTCGGCGCGCAGGGCCACGGAATCGTACCCCTGCACCAGGGGGTAGAGAAACTCGTGGATGGCGATGGGCTGGTTGCCCTTGAAGCGCTTCTCGAAGTCGTCGCGTTCGAGCATGCGCGCCACGGTGTAGCGGGAGCACAGGCCGATGAAATCCGCGGCCGTGAAGGCGTCCATCCAGGTGGAGTTGAAGGCGACCTCGGTCCGCTCGGGATCGAGAATCTTGAAGATCTGCTTCTTGTAGGTCTCGGCGTTTTGCAGCACGGCCTCGCGCGTCAGGGTCTTGCGCGTCTCGGACTTGCCAGACGGGTCGCCGATCATGCCCGTGAAATCGCCGATCAGAAAGATGACGTGGTGGCCGAGCTCCTGGAAATGCTTGAGCTTCTGGATGAGGACGGTGTGGCCCAGATGCAGGTCCGGGGCCGTGGGGTCGAACCCCGCCTTGACGCGCAGGGGCGTGCCGCGGCGCAGCTTCTCGACCAGTTCCTCCTCGTTGATGATCTCCACGCTCCCGCGCCGGATCTGTTCCAGCTGGCGGGCCAACTCTTTGTCTGTCATGACTCTTCCTTATGTTCCCTGTATTGCCAGGGGGCGATGCTCAGGCATTTTCCCCCTTCCAGTTCGATCACCACACCGTTCAGCATGCACGGTCCCTTCGCCAGCTCGAAACGCTGCGGCAGGCAGGTCTGAAACTTGCGCAGAATGACGTCGTTGTCCATGCCCAGGCACGAGTCCTCGGGCCCGCACATGCCGAGGTCCGAAATGTACCCCGTGACACTGTCCAGCACACAGGCGTCGTTGGTCTGCACGTGCGTGTGCGTCCCCACCACGGCCTGCACGCGGCCGCGCAACATGTGGGCCAGGGCCCGCTTTTCGGAGGTGGCTTCGGCGTGCATGTCCACCACGATCAGCGCCCCGGGCGGGATGGAGCCCAGCAGGCGCTCCGCCGTTGCAAAAGGACAGTCGACGGGGTCCATGAACGTCCGCCCCTGGAGATTGATGACCGCCAGTTCGGGCAAACCATCCCCCAGGCTGTACACGCCCAATCCCTGTCCCGGCGCCCCGGCCGGATAGTTGGCCGGCCGCAGTATCCAGGGTTCGCTCGCCAGCACGGGCCGGATGTCGGCGAACTTCCAGACATGGTTGCCCGTGGTCAGCACGTCCACGCCGGCGCGCCGCAGTTCCATGGCGCTCTTGGCCGAAATGCCCAGGCCCCCGGAAGCGTTCTCTCCGTTGGCCAGCACGGCGTCCAGGCCCATTTCACGACGCAAACGCGGCAGATGGTCCTTCACCATCTGCCGCCCTGTTCTGCCAACTATGTCGCCGAGATAGAGAAGCCGCACGAAGGAGCTACTTGGCAATGCCTACGGCCCTCTTCTCGCGGATGACCGTGACCCGAATCTGCCCGGGGTAGGTCATCTTTTCCTCGATCTGCTTGGCGATATCCTTGCTCAGCATGAAGATCTGGTCGTCGTTGACCGCGTCGCAGTCGACCATGACGCGCACCTCTCGGCCGGCCTGGATGGCGAAGGCGCGGCTGACGCCGTTGAAGCCCGTGGCGATGCCTTCCAGCTCTTCCAGGCGCTTGACGTAGCTCTCCAGGAGTTCCTTGCGCGCGCCGGGACGGGCGCCGGACAAGCTGTCGGCGGCCTGCACCAGGACCGCGTACACGGACTTGGGCGGCACGTCCTCGTGGTGGGCCGCGATGGCGTGCACGATTTCGCTCGACTCGTTGTACTTCTTGGCCAGGTCGGCTCCGATGATGGCATGCGGGCCTTCCACCTCGTGGTCCACGGCCTTGCCCAGGTCATGGAGCAGGCCGGCCCGCTTGGCCTTCTTGATGTCCAGGCCCAGCTCCGCGGCCATGATGCCGCACAGGAACGCGACCTCCAGGGAGTGCTGCAGCACGTTCTGGGTGAAGCTGGTGCGGAAGCGCAGCTGCCCCAGCAAACGCACTATTTCGGGGTGGATGCCGTGCACGCCGAGATCGAAGGTGGCCTGCTCGCCGATCTCGCGGATCTGGACGTCCATCTCCTTCTCGACCTTCTTGACGATGTCCTCGATGCGGGCGGGATGGATGCGGCCGTCGCTGATGAGGCGCTCCAGGGAGCGCTTGGCCACTTCGCGGCGCAGGGGGTTGTAGGCGGACAGAATGACCGTCTCGGGCGTGTCGTCGATGATCAGGTCCACTCCCGTGGCCGCCTCGATGGCGCGGATGTTGCGCCCTTCGCGGCCGATGATGCGGCCCTTCATGTCTTCGCTCGGCAGTTCGACCGAACTGACCGTGTGCTCGGCGACGTAATCGCCGGCGTAGCGCTGGACGGCGCTGGCAATGATCATCTGGGCCTTGCGGTGGGCGGTCTCCTGTGCTTCGACCTCGATGACGCGGACCATCTTGGCCGCTTCATGCCTGGCCTTGCTCTCGATCTCCTGCATGAGGCGCGTGCGGGCCTCTTCGGCCGTCAGGCCGGAAATTTCCTCGAGCCGGGCCTGCTGCTGGGTGACCATCTCCTGCAGGGACTCCTCCTTCTCCTCCACGGCCCGTTCCTGCCTGGCGACCTTCTTCTCCAGGTTGACCAGCTCGCTTTCCTTCTGGGCCAGGGACTCGACCTTCTTTTCCAGCCGCTCTTCCTTGGCCTGGAGCCTGGCCTCGTTCTTCTTGAGCTCGCGCTCACGGTCCTTGGCGTCCTGCTCGATCTCCTTCTTCAGGGCGAAGACCTCGTCCTGGGCCTGAAGCAGCAGCTCCTTCTTGTGGGCCTGAGCGTCCTTCTTCGCCTCGTCGAGAATGCGCTCGGAAAGCTTCTGTGCGTCCTCGATTTCCTTGTCGGTGATATATTTCTTGAAAAGATAACCCGCTACCGCACCGATGCCGATACAGATGAATGCGGTGATGATGATGTCAGCCATGAAAAACTCCTTGGCGCAATATATTGAAACGCCTGCGCGAGGGCCATAAAGTGTCGCTCCTGTCCTTCAATCGGACGTTGGGAACGACAGCGCGTGTGTTCGTCGCTTCAGCAAGGAGGGAATCGGGCGGGCCTGGCTCTTCGAAAGGACAGACTTTTGAAAAGCCCCGGAAGGCAGTGTTGGGAATTATTTTGAACCTCTTAAGTTAAGAGGGGGTTGGCTACAGCCCATCAGGCTTCTCCGGTGGTGTCCGGAGCATGCACACAAGGCCGTTGTAAGCTACCCTAATTGCGCTTTATTGGCTCAAAAACGCATCACCAATCACTGACCCTCCAGGGTTTAGGTCTGCTGTTCTTCAGGACTATCTATCTTCGAAAGAAGCTGCTGCAGATTGCCTTCAAGCTGCGACAGCCTCCCTTGATCATGTAAATAATCGTCGGCCAGACTGAGTGCCAGATATGTCAGGAGCCGCTCCTTGCTCATGTTGCTGGCCCGCCCCTGCAACTCGCTGTATCGCTTGTGCACGAAATCCACCGCCTGGTGAATCCGCTCGGGCGGAACGTCGGCCGCGAAGGAAAGTTCGAGGCCGAGCACGGTCAAATTGTATCCTGGCATTGACTAGTTTCTATCAACCTCTTGCAACCTGTTCAAGATATTTTCGACCTTGGCCAGGACCGCCTCCTTGGTCTGGCGTTCCTGCTCAAGAGATTCCTTTAATTGCGAATTCTCAAGTTTCAAGGCCTCCTGGCGTTCCAGGAGAAGGGTGATCTTCTCGGTGAGTTGATTCAGGATATCCATGTAACGTCCTAGGATTGAGGTTTTTCTTGGCGCTTCTTTCTCTCGATGTTCGTCTGCCGGGCCCTGGCGACACAGAGGACCCCGTCCGGGACATCCTTCGTCACCACCGACCCGGCTCCGACAACAGCCCCGGCACCTACGACCACCGGGGCCACAAGGGCGGTATTGCTCCCGATGAAGGCTTTCTCGCGAATCTCGGTGCGGTGCTTGCGGACTCCGTCATAGTTGCAGGTGATGGTGCCCGCGCCGATGTTCACATCAGCCCCGATGTCGCTGTCCCCGAGATAGGACAGGTGACCCGCCTTGGCGCCTTCATGGAGGACCGCGTTCTTGACCTCCACGAAATTGCCGACCCGGGCCTTGAGACCGATGACGGCCCCGGGCCGGAGACGGGCGAATGGGCCGATCGCAGCGCCTTCACCGACACGTGCCCCTTCAATATGAGAAAAGGATTTCACTTGGCAAGGACCAAGAACCGAGTCCCTGATCCAGCAATGTGACGATATGCGCGCACCGCGCTCGATGCGGCTGCGCCCGTAGATTTCACAGGGGCCGACTACCTCGGCTCCCGGAGCGATCTCGACATCGGGACCGATGACGATCGACGCGCCGTTGCGCAGAATGACGCCCGCCCGCAGATGCCCCTCGACGATGCGCGCCCGGAGAGCCTCCTCGAAGTCGACCAGCTCCCGCGGAGAATTGATGCCGCGCAAGAGTTCGGAACTGCCGAAGGGCATGCCTGCGACAGACAGCCCTGCCTGCGCACACAGGCCGATCATCTGTGTCAGGTAGAACTCGCCCTGGGCATTGTCCCGGTCCATTTTCGCCAAGAGCTCCGTACACTTGGCCACATCGAACACGTATACGCCGGAATTGACCTCGTTGATCTCCCCGCCGTGTTCCACGGCGTCGAAGTCCTTCTCCTCCATGACGCGCAGGACAACGCCCTCGTTCGACCTTATGACTCGGCCGTACCCGAAAGGATTATCCAGCTCCAGGGTCAGCATGCCCATCGCCGCCCCTTCTTCCCGGCACAAATCCGCAAGGGCTTCCACTTCCTGTACCGGAACGTACGGAGTGTCTCCGTTCAGAACGCAGACATGAGACAGACCGCTTGCAACGATCTCCGGCCAGGCCAGTGAGACGGCGTGACCCGTGCCGAGCTGCTCCTCCTGCAGGACAAACTGCAGATCACGCGAAGCGAACGTCGACCGGACCTCCTGCGCCCCGAAACCGATGACCGTCCAGACGAGCCCGGGCGGGACGTGCCCGAGCGCATCGAACACGTACCCGAGCAACGGCTTGCCCAGTACCGTCTGCAGCACTTTCGGAGCATCGGAATGCATCCTCGTCCCTTTCCCGGCCGCAAGAAGAACATACCCCAAAGTTGCGCTCATTCGTGTCTCCATGGCTGTGCGAGAGCCTCCCGGCCAGCGGGAAAATAGTATTCGCGCCTGACGGGAATCCGGCGACGCAACGTATATCATCATTCAGTCCGCAAACAGGCCCGGAAAATATCGACAGATGGGCCGCGGTTCAAGACCCTGTAGCCAAAAAAAAGGCAGGTTCCGGAGAACCTGCCTTCGTAGTCGTCATACAGCCTTCACTACATGCGGCACGTGCCTTCGCTCACGGCGCTAGCACGACACTTCATGCGGTGAAGCGCCCTGGCCAGGGCGGCCTGCACGGCCGCGTGATCCAATTTCTCCTGTTGCTGCTTGGCGCGCTGCTCGGCTCTTTCCTGAGCCCTGCGGGCCCGCTCCAGATCGATTTCTTCAGCTTTTTCCGCCACTTCAGCAAGAACTGTCACCTTCGCAGGGGACACCTCTGCAAACCCGCCGGCAACAAAGACATAGTACTTTTTGCCGTTCAGCTTGTAGTAGAGGCTCCCGATACCAAGCGCAGAGAGAAACGGGATATGATTGGGCAGGACACCGAATTCACCGTTGATGCCGGGAGCGCCGACGTAGTCGACCTCTTCCTTGAGCACCATCTTGTCCGGTGTCACAATTTCAAGCGTTATTGTCTTAGCCATATCAATACCCCAGGGCAAGAATTACTGTTTCTTGGCGTTTTCCAGAGCCTCGTCCAAGCCGCCGACCATGTAGAAGCAGGACTCCGGAATGGAATCGTGCTTGCCCTCGATGATCTCCTTGAAGCCCTTGATGGTGTCTTCGAGCCTCACGTAGCGGCCTTCCTTGCCGGTGAACTGGGCGGCAACGAAGAAGGGCTGGGACAGGAAGCGCTGCATCTTGCGGGCGCGGGAGACGGTCAGCTTGTCTTCGTCGGACAGTTCGTCCATGCCCAGAATCGCGATGATGTCCTGCAGGTCCTTGTACTTCTGGAGGATTCTCTGCACGGCGCGAGCGGTCATGTAGTGGTCCATGCCGATGACGTTGGGGTCGAGGATGCGGGACGTGGAGTCCAGCGGGTCCACCGCGGGGTAGATGCCGAGCTCGGCGATCTGACGGGACAGAACGATGGTACCGTCAAGGTGCGAGAAGGTCGTGGCCGGCGCGGGGTCGGTCAAGTCGTCGGCGGGAACGTAAACGGCCTGCACCGAGGTGATGGAACCCTTGTTGGTGGAGGTGATGCGTTCCTGCAGTTCACCAAGGTCGGTGCCCAGGGTCGGCTGGTAGCCGACGGCGGAGGGCATGCGGCCGAGAAGCGCGGAGACTTCGGAGCCGGCCTGGGTGAAACGGAAGATGTTGTCGACGAAGAGAAGCACGTCCTGGTTTTCTTCGTCACGGAAGTATTCCGCGGCGGCCAGAGCGGTCAGAGCGACGCGGGAACGGGCTCCCGGAGGTTCGTTCATCTGACCGTAGACAAGGCAGGCTTTGTCCAGAACGCCCGCGTCTATCATTTCGTGGTAAAGGTCGTTTCCTTCACGGGTGCGCTCGCCGACACCGGCGAACACGGAGATGCCGCCGTGGTTCTTGGCGATGTTGTTGATCATCTCCATGAGGATAACGGTCTTGCCGACGCCGGCGCCACCGAACATGCCCATCTTGCCGCCCTTGGGGAAGGGGACGAGCAGGTCGATGACCTTGACGCCGGTTTCAAGCACTTCGATCTTGGTCGACTGCTCGGTGAAGCTCGGGGCCGGGCGGTGAATCGGGTAGCTCTTCTCGGCAACGATGGGGCCCTTTTCGTCCACGGGGCGACCCACGACGTTCAGGATGCGGCCCAGGGAGGCCTTGCCTACGGGCACCTGGATGGGCTTGCCCGTGTCCTTGCCGACCTGGCCGCGAACGAGGCCGTCGGTGTTGTCCATGGCGATGCAGCGGACGACGCTGTTGCCAAGGTGCTGGGCGACTTCGACGACCAGGTTGTCTTCTTCGGCGTCGATGGTCGGGTTGGTGATCAGAATGGCGTTCAGGATGCCAGGAAGTTTGCCCTCGGCAAACTCCAAGTCGACAACAGGCCCGATGACCTGCACTATTTTACCGGTATTAACAGCACTCATGCGTTATGCCCCCTTATCCTTTCAGTGCCTCGGCACCGCCTACGATGTCCATTAATTGGGTGGTGATGCTCGCCTGGCGCGCCTTGTTGTAGACAAGGGTCAGGCTGCCGACCATTTCGTCGCAGTTCTTGGTCGCGTTATCCATGGCCGACATGCGTGCCGCATGTTCGCTGGCCGACGTATCAAGCAGGCCGCGGTACATCTGGACCTTGACGTATCTGGGCAGAAGTTCGGCCAGAAGCCCTTCCACCGAAGGTTCGAAGATGTACTCGCTCGTGGCCCCGGTCGGAGCCTCCGCCTCGGCCGTTTCGGCCGGGAGGATCTGCGACGACGTTGCTTCCTGCTTGGCGATGCTCACGAATTTCCCGAACACGATATGCACTTCGTCAAACTGTCCGGAGAGATACCCATCGATGACGAAGTTGCCCGTTTCGCTGGCCAACTGGAAATCGAAGTTGGTCATATTCTCAGCGTACTGCGAAACGATTTCGAACTTCGTCTTGCGGATGAAATCCCTGCCTTTCTTTCCGATGCAGATAAACTTGACGGTCTTGCCTTCTGCTTCCTTCTGCTTGGCCAGCCTGTTGGCTGCGTTGCAGAGGTTCGCGTTGAAGCTGCCGCACAACCCCTTGTCCGAAGTGACCAGAACGATGCCTATGTTCTGAATCTCTTCGCGCTTCTCGAGCAGGGGATGGACGCTGGCGTCGGCGCGGGAAGCCAGATCGATAAGAATGTCATGGAACTTATCAGCATAGGGACGGAAGCGCTCGATTCGGTTCTGAGCACCACGCAGCTTCGCGGAAGCGACCATGTTCATCGCTTTCGTGATCTGCTTGGTCTTTTTCACACCGACGATCTTGTTTTGAATGTCCCTCAGTGATGCCATTTACGACTCCTTAAACGATCCTAGGCTTTGAAACCGGCTTTGAACTCAGTCAGGGCTGCGACCAGCTTCTTTTCGGTTTCAGCGCCAAGATCCTTGGTCTGCACGATTTCGGCCAGGACGTCGGATTTCTGGTTGCGCATGAAGTCGACCAGTTCGGTGCCGAAACGGATGGCGTCGGTCACGGCGACGTCGTCGAGATAGCCGCGGGTGCCGGCATACAGCACGGCGACCTGCTCTTCGACGGGCATGGGCTGATACTGGGGCTGCTTGAGCAGTTCGACCAGTCGCTCACCGCGGGTCAGCTTGGTCTTGGTGGCCTTGTCCAGGTCGGAGCCGAACTGGGCGAAGGCGGCCAGTTCGCGGTACTGGGCGAGGTCGAGACGCAGGGTGCCTGCGACCTTCTTCATGGCCTTGATCTGGGCCGCGCCGCCGACTCGGGAGACGGACAGACCGACGTTGATGGCGGGACGGATGCCGGCCATGAACAGGTTGGGCTCCAGGTAGACCTGACCGTCCGTGATGGAGATAACGTTGGTCGGGATGTACGCGGACACGTCACCGGCCTGGGTTTCGATGACCGGCAGCGCGGTCAGGGAACCGGCGCCGAGGCTGTCGTTGACCTTGCAGGCGCGCTCCAGCAGACGGGAGTGCAGGTAGAAAACGTCGCCGGGGAAAGCTTCACGTCCCGGAGGGCGGCGCAGCAGCAGGGACATCTGGCGGTAGGCCACGGCCTGCTTGGACAGATCGTCGTAAACGATCAGGGCGTGCTTGCCGTTGTCGCGGTAGAATTCCGCCATGGTGCATCCGCAGTAGGCCGCGATGAACTGCAGGGGAGCCGGTTCGGAAGCGGTGGCGGAGATGACCGTGGTGTAGGCCAGGGCGCCGTTCTGACGCAGGGCCTCGACGACCTGGGCGACGGTGGAGCGCTTCTGGCCGATGGCGACGTAGAAGCAGTGGATGTCGCTGTTCTTCTGGGCCAGGATGGCGTCGACGCCGACGGCGGTCTTGCCGACCTGACGGTCGCCGATGATCAGTTCGCGCTGTCCGCGGCCGATGGGGGTCATGGCGTCGATGGCCTTCAGACCCGTGTACATGGGCTCGTGGACGGACTTACGGGCGATGATGCCGGGAGCCTTGATTTCGACGTTACGGAACATATCCGTCTGGATCGGCCCGAGACCGTCGATGGGATTGCCCAGGGGGTCGATGACACGGCCCATGACCGCGTCGCCGACGGGAACCTGGAAGATCCGGCCCGTACGCTTGACGATGTCGCCTTCCTTGATGTGTTCGGTCTCACCGAGAAGAGCGACACCGACGGAGTCTTCTTCAAGGTTCAGAACCATGCCCATGACGTTACCGGGGAACTCGAGGAGTTCCATGGCCATCGCGTTTTCGCAGCCGTAAACGCGGGCGATACCGTCACCCACCGACAGGACCACGCCAGTCTCGCTCATCTCGACCTTTTTCTCGTAATTCTTGATCTGGCCTTCGATGATCTGGCTAATTTCTTCTGCTTTGATCTGCATAGCCTCTACTCACCCCTTTTGATATTTTCTTTCAAAATTTGCAGTTGAGCCCGAATACTAGCGTCAAGGACCTTGTCCCCGATCTTGAGCATGAGCCCGCCGATGATGTCCTGATCAACTTCGTAATCAAGAACCACCTTCTGACCCGACTCTTTTTGCAGTTTGTCGACAACGTTCTTCTGCACACCGTCGGAAAGCTTCACAGCCGTCACCAGTTTGCCGCGAAGAACGCCTTGGGCCGCATCCAGGAGCATGCCGTAAGACGCGTTGATCTCGGGGAGAAAAGCCAGCCTGTTCTTGTCCGCCAGAAGCAGACAGAAGTTCCGGACCATGGCGCAGGGCGCGACCTTGTCCAGAATCTTGACGATCACTCCTCTCTTTTCTTCCACGCCGAAAATCGGGTTGCGGAAGATCTTCGTGAGCTCAGGCGCATTCTCCAGGACTCCAGCCAGCCTGGCCAAGTCGTCGCCGTACTGCGCCATGACAGCCTTGTCGGACTGCGCCTGCGCAACGGTGAACAACGCCTTGGCGTACCGTCTTGCTACGATATTCCCAGTCAATTGAGCACCACCTTTTTAAGATATTCGTTGACCAAATCTTCGTGATCTTTCTTCTTCAGCTGCTTTTTCACCATGTCTTCGGCGGCAGCGACGATCTTTTCGGCCAGCTCTTCACGGATGGCGTCGATGGCCAGCTTGGCCTCCTGAGCCGCGGAAACTTCGGCCTGAGCCTTGATCTGCGCAGCCTGGACTTCGGCCTTCTCGATGATCGCCTGACGCATGGCCTCACCCTGGGCCTTGGCGTCGGCAAGGATCTTGGCCTTCTCGGCCTCGAGATTGGCGATGCTCGACTCAACTTCCAACAGGCGCTTCTCAGCGTCTTCCTTGCGCTCGTCGAGGTCGGCCAGATCCGTCTCGATCTGCTTGGTGCGGCCGGTCAGCATGTCCGCAACGCGCTTGCCCGCGAACTTGTAGACCAGGAAGGCCACGATGCCGAAATTGATAAAGCGATACAGAAGGTCGAGCCATTTATTGTGGCCCCCACCCTCTCCGTCGCTGGCGAAGGCTATCGCCGCGCAAAGAACCAGTGCTGCCGTCACCAATCCGACAGTCTTGAATTTTTTCAAAATTCCGCCCTCCTTATATGAAAAAGTAAATCTGTGACACACAAGGAAATTCAGCCCGACTACGCCTTGCTGAGCACCTTATCGGCGACGTTCTTGGCATAGCCCGCGACTTCGTTGCGCAGGGCCTTCAGGGCGGCCTGCTTCTGACCATCAATCTCTTTGCGGGCGGCGGCGACCTTCTCGGCGGCTTCAGTGCCGGCCTTGGACAGCACCGCGGCTTCGGCTTCGGTCCCTTCGGCCTTCAGGGACACGCGCAGCTGCTGCGCCTCGACCCGGGCACCGGTCAGGGAAGCCTTGTAATTTTCGAGTTTGGATTCAGCCTGGGCCGTGAAGGCCTCGATGGAGCCGAGCTTTTCGCTCATGACCTCGGCCCGCTTCTTGATGATCCCACGGATCGGGCGAAACAGGATCAGGTTCAGCACCGTCAGGATGATCAAAAAGTTCACAAGTTGCGCAAAAAATGTCCAATCGAGATCAATCATGCCGCCCCCCAAAGAGTATGTGAATTTTTGTTCAAAGTCACAGGGCCTCTATCTGATTCCCATTTTCGTGTCAAAATCTTTTTGGGCAAACCGTTCGCAAATTGGTTTGCAAGTCCTGGGTTTGCGCACTTTGTTCAGAAATTCACGTGCCTTGGGCGCACCCTCCGAAACAGGGAAACACGACCCCGCCCAATGGACCGCGAAGCGCTTCCCTCCCGTTTGAGTCTGAAAAACGAGGCGTACTCCGCTCGGCGGAGCCGGGATGTCAGGCGTTCTTGAAGACGAATCTGCGCATGGCCACGTTGAGGACCACGCCGATCATGCAGAAATTGACCACGGACGCGCTGCCTCCGTAGCTGACAAAGGGCAGGGGGATGCCGACCACGGGCATGATGCCGAGGACCATGCCCATGTTGATGAGGATCTGCCAGAAGAAGTAGAAGAAGACCCCGGCTGCGAGGTAGCTGCCGAAATCGTCCTTGGCCTCCATGGCGACAATGTAGATCTGGTAGAGGAAGGAGCAGAAAAGCCCCAACAGGATCATGGAGCCGAAAAACCCCCACTCCTCGCCGAACACGGCGAAGGCGAAGTCCGTGTGCTTCTCGGGCAGGAAGCGCAACTGGCTCTGTGTGCCCTGCAGGAAGCCCTTGCCCCAGAACCCGCCCGATCCTATGGCGATCTGGGACTGGATGATGTGGTAACCCGCCCCGAGGGGGTCGTTCCCGGGGTCGAGGAACGTCAGGATGCGCTGTTTCTGGTAGTCGTGGAGAAAGAACCACCCGAAGGGCAGCATGACGGGCAGGGCCACGATCAGGACCTTGAAGACCCCTGCGGTGATGCCCTTGAACAGGATCATCCCGCCGAGGATCAACAGGATGTTCAGGGCCGAGCCCAGGTCGGGCTGCTTGACCACGAGCATTGCCGGCACGAGCCCCACGAGAAGGATCTTCCCCAGGTTGACCCAGCCGAGACGCCCGTCCATGCGGGCCAGCAGCCGCGCCCCGAGGATGAGCACGGCGATCTTGGCCAGTTCCGTGGGCTGCAGATTGAAAAAGCCGAGGTCGAGCCAGCGCCTGGCCCCGTAGATGGTCTTGCCGGCCACGCTGACCGCCAGCAGGAGCAGCAGCGACAGGATGAAATAGGGCCAGGACACGGCCTTGAAATGCCGGTAGTCGACCAGGACGATGCAGGACAGGACCAGAAGCCCCGCGCCGCCCCAGAGCAACTGCTTGTTGAAGTAGCTGTCGAGTTCGATGCCGGACGCGACGCGCAGGGCGCTGGCCGAGTACAGATTGACCACCCCGACCAGGAAGAGGATCGCGGTCAGGGCCACGAGGCCCCAGTTGATATGGAAGACAAGGCGTCTGTCGAACATGTGCGTCTCCCCCTCAATTCCCCTGCTGCACGCCGAAAAGGGCGTCGAACACCGCGGCGACCACCGGCCCGGCGTCCGAGCCGCCGTGTCCGCCGTGCTCGACCATG
>JANJWV010000086.1 GCA_024709365.1 Desulfomicrobium sp.
CGACGCGCTGCTGGTGGAGGTGGGGACGCGCATGCGAGGGTGCGTGCGCAGCATGGACACCGTGGCCAGACTCGGCGGGGACGAATTCGCCATCCTCCTGGAGGAGTTCCGCACCAGCAAGGAGGTCGTGGGCGTGGCCAACCGCATTCAGGCCGAAATGCGCCGTCCCTTCCGCTGGAACGGAAAGGAAATCCTGACCGGGGCCAGCGTGGGCATCGTCCTGCAGGGCCGGGATTACGCCGGGGCCGAGGACATCCTGCGCGACGCCGACATCGCCATGTACAAGGCCAAGGAGCGCGGACGCGGGCATCTCGTCTTCAGCAACCGCATGCGCCAGGAGGTGCTCGAGGTCATCACCATGGAAAACGAGCTCCGGCAGGCCATCGACCGCGGACAGCTGACCCTGCACTACCAGCCCATCTACACCGTGGCCGGCGGGGAACTGGAGGGTTTCGAGGCCCTGGTGCGCTGGAACCACCCGCAGCAGGGGCTGGTCATGCCCGACAGGTTCATACCGCTGGCCGAGGAGACGGGACTCATCGTGCCCCTGGGGCAATGGGTGGTCAGCGCCGCCTGCAGGCAGCTCAGCCGCTGGGATGCCGAGGCGGGCGAGGGGGGATGCGGGCTGAGCATGAGCGTCAACCTGTCGTGCAAGCAGTTCGTCCAGCACACCCTGGTGGAGATGATCTCCAGATGCCTGCGCGAGAACGCCCTCGCCCCGTCGCGGCTCAAGCTCGAGATCACGGAGAGCGCCATCGTGCACGACCCGGCAACGGCCGCCGACAAGCTGCGCCGCCTCAAGGAGCTCGGCGTGGACCTGGCCGTGGACGACTTCGGGACGGGCTACTCCTCCCTGAGCTACCTCCGGCAGTTCCCGGTGGACATCCTGAAGATCGACCGCTCCTTCATCAGCGGCACGGACACGCCCAAGGAGAACGCCGAAATCGTCAGATCCCTCATCGACATGGCCCACAGCCTGGGCCTGCGGGTCACTGCCGAGGGCGTGGAAACCCCGGAGCAGCTGGAGCGTCTGCAGGCGGTGCGCTGCGACCGGGCCCAGGGCTACATGTTCGCCCGCCCCCTGCCGCCCGAGGAGGCGCGCGGAATGATCATGCACCGCGGCGGGACCGGACCGTCCGGCACGTTCCCCGTGCAGTCGAGCGCCATCCCGGAACATGGGGCGGACTGATCTTCGGCTCGGGATGCGCAAATTATTCCGCAATCATGGTGCGAGTTCGAGAAAATGCTTGTCGCCGTTTTCCTGAGGAGGCATAAGTACGTATCACGACACTGCTCGCACCCGAGGATACGAGATTTCCCATGCAGCCCGCACCACCTCGCCAAGAGCCGAATGCCTCGGCAGAATCGACGTCCACCCAGCCCTCCATCCTGCTCGTCGAGGACAACGTCATCGTCGCCTTCGACATGCAGCAGCGTCTGCAGCAACTCGGCTACTCGGTCCAGGGCATCGTCGCCTCCGGCGAGGAGGCCGTCGAGACCGTGGCCCGGCAGGAGCCGTCCCTCATCCTCATGGACATCTTTCTTGAGGGCCGCATGGACGGCATCGAGGCCGCCCAGAAGATCCTCGAACGCTCCCAGATCCCCATCATCTTCCTCACGGGCCACGACGACGAGGAGACCCTCGGTCGCGCCAAGATCACCGAGACCTTCGGCTACATCATCAAGCCCGCCAAGCCGCGCGACCTGCACGTGGCCATCGAGATTGCCCTCTACAAGCACGCCGCATCCCAGGCCCTGCAGAAGAGCGAGCAGCAGTACCGGCTGCTGTTCAACTCCATGCTCAACGGCTTCGCCCTGCACGAGGTGGTCCTGAACGACGCGGGGCGGCCCGTGGACCTCGTCATGCTCGACGTCAACCCGGCCTTCGCCAGCTTCTTCGAAATGCCGGCCGAGGAGATCATCGGCCACAGCCTGCGCGAGCTGTCCGACAGGGTCGAGCCCTTCTGGATAGACATCCTGGGCAAAACCGCCATGAGCCGCGAATCCATCCGCTTCGACGGCTTCGCCTCCTTCCTGGGCCGGCACTTCTCCATCGTGGCCTTCAGCCCCCAGGAACGTCAGGTCGCGGCCATCTTCGAGGACACCACGGCCCGCAAGGACGCCGAGAAGCGCCTGCAGCACCGCACCTTCCACGACGCCCTGACCAATCTGCCCAACCGCGCCCTGTGCCTGGACCGCATCAAGCAGGCCATGGACCGCGCCAGGGTGCGCGAGGACTATCTCTTCGCCGTCGTGCAGGTGGATGTCGACCGTTTCAAGGACATCAACGACAGCCTCGGGCATTTCGTCGGCGACACGCTCCTGAAGACCATCGGGCGCATCCTGCAGGAGGAGGTTTCGACCATCGACACCGTGGCCCGGCTCGGCGACGACGAGTTCGTGGTCCTGTTCGAGGAACTGCCTTCCAAGAAAAGCGGCGTGACCGCCATCAAGAAGATCAAGGCCGCCCTGAACCGCCCCCTGGTCATCGAAGGGCACGCCCTGCACCTGAGCGCCTGCCTGGGGGCCCTTTTCGGCCCAGGCGAATGCGGGACGCCCGAAAGCTACCTGCAGGGCGCCAACATCGCCTTGCGCCACGCCCAGGAACAGGGGCCGGACCAGCTGCGATTCTACGCCCCGGAGATGCAGGACAAGGCCCTGCGCAAGATGGACACCGAAAGCAGACTGCGCAACGCCATCCGCGACAACGAGCTGCATCTGGCCCTGCAGCCCATCTTCGCCATCGGCGAGGAGCCGGTCCTGACCGGCTTCGAGGCCCTGCTGCGCTGGAAGCCCGCGGACCGGGACTGGGTTTCGCCTGCGGAGTTCATCCCCATCGCCGAACAGACCGGGCTCATCCTGCCCATCGGCCAGTGGGTCCTGGAACAGTCCTGCAATGTCCTGGCCTCCTGGGCGACCACGTTCCCGGACAGCGGGCTGAGCATTTCCGTCAACCTTTCGGCCCGCCAGTTCTCGAACCCCGACCTGGTGCAGAACATCTTCGACTGCATCCAGTCGAGCGGCATCTCCCCGTCGCTGCTGAAGCTCGAAATCACCGAGAGCGACGTCATGACCAACCCCGAGATCACGGTCCAGAAGCTCAGGCTCATGAAGGAGCTGGGCGTGGCGATCCTGGTCGACGATTTCGGGACGGGCTACTCGTCCATGAGCTACCTGCAGCGCTTTCCCATCGACACCCTGAAGATCGACCGCAGCTTCGTGACCCAGCTGGATCAGCACGCCAACCGCGTCATC
>JANJWV010000094.1 GCA_024709365.1 Desulfomicrobium sp.
GGGCCAGGGCTGCCGGAACTTCTTCGTGGGCCTCGTAATGCTTCCCGGCCTTGCGGTATGGCGAGGACGCCGCGCCTGGCTTGGGAGACGGCCGGGAAGCAAACGATGCCTGGCTCAGTCGAACAGCCGACAACCCTGGCCCGGACCGCGCCGACTCGCTTGCGGTTACCCATCATGCCGCGGGAAATGTGTTGAACTTACCGGACGCGACTGGCCGGGGAAATCAGCGGTCGGCCCAGATCAGGCGCAGGCCGAGCAGCATGAGGATGGCTCCGGCGCCCTTGTGCAGCCAGGCCGAGAGGGACGGGCGGGCCGCCAGGCGGGAGTTCAGGGCGCCCGCGCCAAGGGCGACCAGGCCGAAGCCGAACATGGTCAGGATGACGAAGGTCAGGCCCAGGATGGTCATCTGCAGTGCCGGGTGTCCCTGCGCCGGGCGCACGAACTGCGGGAAGAAGGCCAGGAAGAAGATGGCCACCTTGGGGTTCAGGAGGTTGGCCAGCACGGACTGCCGGAAGATGACGCGGGCCGCCTTGTGCTCGCCCGCTCCGCCGAGGGTGATGGACGGGTCGGCGGTCCAGAGCTTCCAGCCGATGTAGATGAGGTAGAGGCCGCCTGCGATTTTCACGGCGGTGAAGGCCACGGCCGAGGAGGCCAGGATGGCCGAGAGCCCGCAGACCGCAAGGAGGGTGTGGCCGATGTTGCCCAGGCTGAAGCCCAGGGCCGCGGCCAGGGCGGCGGTGCGCCCCTGGGCCACGCCGCGGGTCAGGACGTAGATGATGTCGGGGCCGGGCGTGAAGATGAGGACGAGGGACGCCAGGCTGAAAAGGACGATCTGGTCGATGCTGATCATGACTGCTCCGGGTGTTGATCCCGGCTCGATAATCGATGATCCGGTCCGGGGCAAGGCTTGCCCCGGGGCAAAAAAGAATCCCCGCCGACATGCGCCGGCGGGGATTCGTGCGTTTCAGGGGGCGGGCCTACTTGGCGAAGGTGCACTTGGGGTAGGTGCACGTGTTGCACTGCAGGCAGACTCCGCCTTCGGCCAGTCGGGCCAGGTCGCGCCGCGTGATGGGCGCGTCGGCCAGCAGGCGCGGCAGGAGCACGTCCAGGCTCGTGGTCTTGAAGAACAGGGCGCAGGCGGGCACGCCCAGGACCTGCACCCGTCCGATGCGGCCCACCAGGGTCATGGCGCCTGGCAGCAGCGGCACGCCGTGCAGGGCGTCGGTCAGCCCGGCGTCTTCCAGGCCGCCGCGGGTCACGTCGTCGGGGTCCACGGACAGGCCGGCAGTGGTCACGATGAGGTCCGCGCCCAGGTCCAGGAGCTTCTTCACGCCCTCGGCGATGGCCCGGGGGTCGTCGGGGGCGAATTCCTCGCCGATGACCGTGGAGCCCAGGGCGTCGGCCTTGGCGCGGATGATGGGCGCGAAGCGGTCCTCGATGAGGCCCTGGAAGACCTCGGTGCCCGTTACCAGCGTGCCGATCCGTGCCCGGCGCAGGGGCAGGATGGACAGAAGCGGGCTTTCGCCCAGGGCGGCCAGGGCTCGGCTGAAGTTTTCGCGCGAAAGGAAGAGGGGGATGGCCCTGGTCCCGGCCACGAGGCGTCCTTCCTCCACCATGGCGTACTGCTGGCGCGTGGCGCACATGACGTGGGGCACGAGGTTGAAGCGTTCCAGGGCTTCCAGGTCCACCTGCAGCAGCCCGGCCGACGCGGCATGAAAGTCGATCTTTCCTTCCCGCGGGGTGTCCGAATAGGTGATGCCGTCCCCGGCCATCCTTTTCGCGAAGGCCAGGGCCGCGTCGTTCTCGTGGACCCATGCCCCTTCCGGCAGGCTTTCATCCTGGACGTAGACCGTGTTTCGGCCCATCTGCTGCAGGCGGCAGACGTCCCCGGCCGTGATGGTCTGGCCGGCGACGAATTCCGCCCCCTTGCTCTCGCCGGCCACGATGCGCGTCATGTCGTGCAGGGCCTTGCGGCCCACGGCCTCGGCCACGGGCACGCGCGTGGGGCGGGCGTTCTCGCAGGCGGCCGCGGCCGCCCCGGACTCGACGTAGGGCGCTTCCCCCTGGCAGCCGCGGCATATGGCCCCGTCGCTGACCGGGTAGGCCTCGCGGCAGACCGGGCAGGCCTCGATGCGGGTCATGTGCGCATGCCCGAGCAGGCGCGGCTGGACCGTGACCTTTTCCAGGCGCAGGATGCCGTCGCCGGCGTCCTCGATCTCGCGGAAAAGGGCCTCGGTGTCCTGCTCCTTCTTGGGCGTGAGCTTCAGGAACCAGCCCTTGATGTTGGGCCAGGCTTCGAGCTTGTCGAGGTCCACGCTGACGCGAACCCCTTCGCCCGTGTACTTGTCGAACAGGGACACGGCGTAGCGGCCGAGATTGACGATCTTCATCCAGTTGTTGCCGGTGCTGCACAGGGTCAGGAGCTGCACGGCGTCGGGCAGGCATTTCTTGCTCTCGACCACGGCCTCGAAGAGGATGCCCGCCGGCAGGGCGGCCTTGGCCATCTCGACCATGTACCCGCCGATCAGCAGGCCCGGGGCCGGGTAGCCGTGGAACGCGGCGGCCCTGTCCTTGAATTCCTGGAAGGTGTATTGTCCAATATTCATGAATACCTCACGATTTGAGAAATTTTCGTGACCGGGAAGACCTAGCAGGCGGGGCGGCAAAAGAGAAGCTTGTGAAAAAGATTCGTAGCGTGGCGGTGTTTCGGGGCCTCCCATCGGCTGGCGCCCCAAAACAAAAAAGCCGGTCGCGATGACCGGCTTTGATGTCTGGAGCCCACAAGCAGGATTGAACTGCTGACCTCGTCCTTACCAAGGACGCGCTCTGCCAACTGAGCTATGTGGGCTTGTGTCTGGTCGGGATGAGAGGATTTGAACCTCCGGCCCCTTGAACCCCATTCAAGTGCGCTACCAGGCTGCGCTACATCCCGACACGAGAAGACGCTTCTATGGAGAGCCTCGGTCTTTGTCAAACACTTTTTTGCTGAATTCGATGGAAGTTTTCGCCGTATGCGATCAGGGCAGGCACCGGGGCGGCAGTCATGGCCGCCCCGGTGCCGCGGGGCTAGATTCTGAAGCGGGAAACCTGCTCGCGCAGGCGTTCGGCCAGATCCGACAGCTCCATGGCGCTGGACTGGACGGTCTGGCTGCTGGCCGTCATCTCGTCCGATGCGGCCCGCACCTGTTCGATGTCCGCGCTCACGTTGCGCGTCATGGCCGAGCTGGAAGCGACGCTCGAGTTGATCTCGGTGATGCCCATGGAGGCCTGCCCGACGTTTTCGGCGATGTCCCGGGTTGTCACGGACTGCTCTTCCACGGCCGCGGCGATGGTGCTGACGATGTCGTTGACTTCGGAAATGACGCCCGTGATGTCGGCGATGTCCCGGACCGTCTGGCCTGTCACGGACTGGATGCCGTTGATGCGGTCGCGGATGTCGTCCGTGGCCCTGGCCGTCTGCTGGGCAAGCTCCTTGATCTCGTTGGCCACGACGGCAAAGCCGCGTCCCGCCTCGCCCGCGCGGGCCGCTTCGATGGTGGCGTTCAGGGCCAGGAGGTTGGTCTGGGAGGAGATGGCCGTGATGGTCGCGGTGACGGCGTTGATCTCCCTGGCGGCCTCCCCGAGTTCCGTGACCCGCCCGGAAGCGTCCTGGGCCTTGACCACGGCGTTTGAGGTCGTGTTCTTGGCCCGTTCGGAGTTCTGGGCGATCTCCTGGATGGTGGCGGACATTTCCTCCGCGGCGGCGGCCACGGTGTTCATGTTGACCGACGCCTGCTCCATGGCGGCGGAGACGGAGTTCATGTTCTCCGTCACCTCGCCCGTGGCCTTGCTCACGGCGTTGGCCATGGACGCGGTCCGGGCCGAGCCCGTCGTCATCTGGGTCGAGATGCCCGAGAGTTGCGTGGAGGAGGAGGCCAGGGCCTGGGTGGCCGTCGTTATTTCACCGAGCATCTCCTTGGTCCGTCCGACCATGGTGTTCATGGCGGCGGACAAGTGCCCGATGGCGTCCTGCGCGGCGTGGCTGAAGGTGATGGTGTAGTCGCCCTCGGCGACCTTGAGGCTTTGAGCGGCGAGCGCGTTCAGCGGGCTGGCTATGGCCCGGACCAGGAACACGGCGATCAGCACGCCGAGGGCGATGACGCCGGCGCCGACGAGGAGACTGCGCGTCACGATCTGCCTGTCCAGGCCCCTGACCATCTGACTCTCGTTCAGGCCGACGCCGAGGTGCCAGTCCCAGGGCTCGAAATATTGGGTGTAGGTGAGTTTCTTGGCTCCGTCCCACTCGTACTCGAGAAAGCCGCCCTTGTGGTTGCGGAAAAACTCGCCGATCCCCTTGTGCTCGAAGATGTTCTGCCCTTCGAGGGTGGGGTGGATGAGTACGGCCCCGGTGGAGTCGTAGACGAAGAAATACCCGGTGCCTGAGGCTTTCGTCGTCGTGATCATGTCGCGCAGCTGCGGGTTGATGATCTTGCGCCCCACGAAAATGACGGCCGTGACCTTGTCGTCGGCGTCGAACATGGGCTCGTAGGTCGTGACGTACCAGTCGTTCACGACAAAGGCCCGGCCCGTGTAGGTTTCGCCGCTCATGACGGTCTTGTAGACGGGGCTGTCGGCCGGGATGTAGGTGTCCACGGCCCGGTCGGTCTCGCTGAGCATGACGTTGGTGGAGACGCGCAGCAGCTTGCCGTCCAGAACCTGGAAAACCGTGACCACGCCGCCGGTCATCATCCCGACCTTGTCCACGATGCCCGTGTTGCCGTTCATGACGGTGCCGCCGAGGAGCAGCCGCGGAATCTTGACCTCCTCTTTGGCCTTGGTGACCTGATTGATGATGGTCCGTTCGAGCATGTACGACGAGTCCTGGCTGAAGGAGCCGTAGCGTTCCATCTCGCTCTCCAGGATGATCATGTCGCCCTGGAGCTTTTCGTGCAGGATGGAGTTCTGGGACTGCAGGGCGTTGAACACGGCTTTGTTCGTGTTTTCCAGGTTGTCCCGGCCGAGATCGAACAGTCCTGTGCGGACCTGCATGTTGGTCACGGTGACGAGGATGGCGATGGACAGGACCAGGATGGCCAGGATGCCGGTGAAAAGCTTGGTCGTGAATCTGATGGACTGGATGTTCACGGGATGTTCCCCCAAATGGAATACCGATTATGTAGTACAACGAGTATCTAATCGATACGGAATTATCAAGAACCGACTCCTGATGACATTTTTGTGCGTTGGAGGTTCAGAAGCGCAGCGTGGCTTTGAGCCTCGCAGGGTGCAGGAGCAGATCGAGCCCGGCCTCGATGCCGGGAACGACGATGTGCGCAGCATTCAGGGCGGCCTTGGCCACGCCCTCGGGCTGGAGCACGGCCACGGCCAGGCCGGCTTCGCGGAGCATTTCCGAGTCGTTGTTGCCGTTGCCCATGCAGGCGCAGGACTGAGGGCCCAGGGTGCGGACGAAGTCGGCCTTGGCCTTTCGTTCGTCGCCGGGTTGGAGGATGTGCACGTTGTGGTCGCCCGTCCCGAAGGTCGAGCGTACGGTACCGAAGGTGTCGGCCGTGAGGATGTGGGTGTTCAGGGTTGCGCCGAGCTGGGTCAGGCGCGAGAGGACGCCGGGCTGGATGCGCCCGTCCAGGGCCAGGGTGCCGTTGTAGTCCAGGACGAGGTGGTGCAGCGTCAGACGGCCGAAACCTGGGATGTCGAGTTCGATCATGGTCCCGCCTTGCCGGCCGGCACGGCGTTGTGGCCGCTGCCGGGGCATGGTTGTTGGTTTTGCGTGCGGGGCGCGGTCTTCTCCTCGTACATGCGGTGGTCCGCGGCGCGGATCAGTTCGTCCAGGCTCTGGTCCGGCCTGTGGCGGCTGACGCCCACGGAGGCGGATATGCCAAGCCGGGTGTCCATGCCGCACAGGGCTGCGACATCGATTTCGCCCAGGGTCTGGCGCAGGCGCTGCACGAAGCATGAGCTCATGGCCGCGTCCGTGTCCGGGAGCAGGATGACGAACTCGTCGCCGCCCATGCGCACGAAGATGTCGTATTTGCGCACCATGCCCCTGATGGCCCGGGCCACCCCCACCAGGACCAGGTCGCCGGCCTCGTGGCCCAGGGTGTCGTTGACGGCCTTGAAGCCGTTCAGGTCGATGAAGAGCAGGTGCACGGGGAGCCTCTTGCGCACGGCGAAGTCCAGGATGCGCGGGGCGTGCCGCTCCAGGTAGGCGCGGTTGTTCACGCCGGTCAGGGCGTCGCGCACGGTCAGCTCTTCGAGCTGGGCGTGTTCCATGGCCGTGATCAGTGTGCAGGCCAGGATGTCGCAGAAGTGGCCGAGGAAATCCGTGGCCTTGTCCGGGGCGTAGCGTTCGGGGTCGGGGTCGTAGGCCGAGACGATGCCGATGGTCTTGCCCTGCTGGTATTTGTGCCCGAGAGCGAAAATGAAGCAGGATCCTTGCGGCGGGTCGCTTTCGAGGCCCAGGAAGAAGCCCGGCGTCTCGATGCGCCCGACCTCGCCGAGGAAGAGCCGCGGCGCATGGGGCGTGGGCGAGAACTGCCTGATGCGTTCGCGGATGATCCGGGCCGGGGCGTGGCCGATGCCGTTCGGAATGCGTCCCTCGAAGATGTCCCGGTCGAGGATCAGGTGCAGGGTGTGCAGGCTGCGCAGCGTGCGGATGGAGTCGAGGATCGCGGGCAGGTCTTCCAGGCGCTTGACCTGCTGGACCAGGTCGATGGTCCCGCGGAAGGTCTCGAAGGTGTCCAGCAGGGCCTTGTAGGAGGCCACCATGGCGTCGAAGCCGCCCTTGGAAACCTTGAGACGCTGGCGCAGATCCTCGTTCTCGTCCATCACGCGTTTGGCCGGAGAGGGGGCGTGAATGATCCGCTCCCTGATCCAGGCCCCCAGGGCCTTGAGGTTCGTGCGCAGGCTCCGGGCGTCGCCCAGGCCGGCGCTGGCCTCGACGGCGGACATGAGGTCCCGCATCTCGGCCAGAAGGGCGTTCGGGTTGCGCGCCATGGCGATCGGTTCAGACCAGGGACTGCAGCGTTGCCAGCACTTCGGCGGCGTGCCCGGCGGCCTTGACCTCGGGCCAGGCGTGGCGGACCACTCCGGCCGGGTCGATGAGGAAGGTCGAGCGGGCCACGCCCATGTATTCCTTGCCGTAGTTCTTCTTCAGGCGCCACGCCCCGAAGTGCTCCAGGACCTGGTGGTCCGGGTCGCTCAGGAGGTCGACCTGCAGTTCGTGCTTGCCCGTGAAATTCTGGTGGGATTTGACCGAATCGGGGCTCATGCCCAGAACCACGGCGTTCAGGGCCGCGAAGCTCTCCTTCAGGGCCGAGAACTCCTGTGCCTCGACCGTGCAGCCCGGCGTGTTGTCCTTGGGATAGAAATAGAGGACCACCCATTTGCCCCGGTGATCTTCCAGACGGACCTCGGAGCCGGAGGCGCTCTTCAGGCAGAAGGACGGGGCCGGTTCGCCGGGGGCGGGAATCTTGAAATCCATCATGCGCTGCTCCTTTGGGGGGAATACGTACTCATGGGCTACGTAGCCCATCCCCAAGAGGCGTGCAAGCTCAGGGCGCGGTGGCGGCGCTCAGTCCGGCCAGATAGCCCGTGGACAGGGCCGCCTGGAGGTTGAAGCCACCCGTGTCGGCGTCCATGTCCAGCACCTCTCCGGCCAGGAACAGGCCCGGGCAGACCCTCGATTCCATGGTCTTGGGGTTGACCTCCGTCAGGCTCACCCCGCCGGCCGTGACGATGGCCTCGCGCAGGGGCCGGTACCCGCTGACCGCGAAGCGCAGCTCCTTGAGCCACAGGCGCAGCCGCTTGCGTTCCTCGGCCGAGACCTGGTGGGCGGCCTTGTCCGCAGCCAGGCCGGTCTGGTCGAGGCAGACGGGGATGAGCTTCGGCGGCATGAGCCCCTTGAGCAGGTTCTCCATGTGCATCTTGCCGTGCTCCTTGAGGTCGCGCTGCAGGCGGGCGTCGAGCTTGGCCGGATCCAGGGCGGGCTTGAGGTCGATGAGCACCTCGGTCTTTCTGCCCTGGTCCACGGCCAGCACGGCGGCCTTGCTCAGGGTCAGGATGATGGGGCCGGACAGGCCGAAATGCGTGAAGAGCATCTCGCCCATCTGCTCGGCCGCCTTTTTCCCGTCCACCCGGAGCTCCGCGCGGACGTTCTTCAGGGACAGGCCCTGGAGCCGTGCGGCCGTGTCACCGGCCGTGACCAGGGGGATGAGGGCGGGGGTGATGGCGGTGACGCCGTGGCCGAGGCTGCGGGCCAGGTCGTACCCGTCGCCGGTGGAGCCGGTGGCCGGGTAGGAGGCCCCGCCGGTGGACAGGATGACCCTGTCCGTCCTCAGGGTCTGGGCGCCGAAGCGGACCTCGAAGCCGTCGGCCAGGCGCCGGATGTCGCCGACCCGGCAGCCGGTGCGGATGGTCGCCCCGCTGGAGCGGGCGTGGCGCACGAAGGCGTCCACGAGGTCCTGGGCGTTGTCGCTGGCGGGGAAGAGGCGCCCGCCGCGCTCCTCCTTGACCGGAACGCCGAGCCTGCCGAGCAGATCGATGGCGTCCGGGGTGAAGAAGTGGGCCAGGGCCGGCCGCAGGAAGCGGAAATTCCGGCCGAAGTGCGTCAGGAACTCGTCGAGGGGGGCCGAGTTGCCGATGTTGCCGCGCCCCTTGCCGCAGATGCGAAGTTTCCGGCCGGGGCGGTCCATGCGTTCGAGCAGGGTCACGCCGGCCCCCCGCGAAGCGGCCGTGGCCGCGGCCAGAAGCCCCGAGGGGCCCCCGCCGATGACGATGACGGTGTGTTTCATGGGCATCCTTCAAAAAGCGTCATTCTGAAGGGCGCCGGGCCGGATGTAAACCATTATTGGCGGGTCCGGCCGCGTCAGTCCTGTTTCACGCGCAGCGTGATGGTGCCCGGGCGTCCATCGGTGATGCGATAGTCGAGCTTGAGCTTGTCGATGGCCACGGCCTGGCCGGGGATGTTGATCAGGCCCGATGACTCGCCGGCCTTGAGCTGGACGGGGATATTCAGAGGGATGGGGTCGCCCTTGACCGGTACCAGGACCAGGCCTTTCAGCTGGACGGTGGCGCCGTCGATCTGGAAGCGCAGGTTGTCGATCTTGCCCATCTTTTCGCCCACCGGGAGGGAGGCGCTGCCGCCGGAGGCGGAGAGTTCCACAGGTTCGAGGGCCACCCAGGGGCCGGCCAGGGCCGGGGCGGCCAGCACGAGGCACGCGAGGAGAGCGCAAAGGGTTTTCATGTCATGCTCCATGGACGTGGTTTTTCTTTTCGTCTACCCCGTGCCGGGATCGTGATCAAGGGCGCAGAAGGAACGGGTGGTCACGGCCGTTCAAATTTGTTGGAAAATTGGGTCCGGCAGGGTAGAAGTGCCGGGACCGGTGATAACCGATGCGGGGTGGGGTGTTCATGGTTCAAGAGTCGAAGTCGAAACGGGAACTGCAGGACGAAGTCGCCCGACTGCGCAGGCGCGTTGCGGAACTCGAGGCCGGCAACGGCAGCGGCGTCCCCTTCAGTGCGGGGGATGACGGGACGCTTACGGCCTCATTCCTCTTGGAACATGCGCCGGTGGGGGTGATCATCCAGAATGCCGACGGGAGCATCCGCTTCTGGAACAGGATCTCCCGGGAAATTTTCGACACTATCGAACACGAACTTGCCTCGTCCTCCTACCGGATGGGCGCCTGGACCACCCTCCGCCCCGACGGGCGGCCCTGGCCCGTCGGCGACCATCCTTCCATGACCACCCTGAAAAGCGGCATGCCCCTGCGGAACCAGATCATGCGTCTGCGAAGGGAAGAGGGGGGGGAGCGCTGGCTGTCCATCAACACGGAACCCGTGTTCGACGGCCGGTCCGCATCGGCGTCCTCGGTCATCATCACCTTCCTCGACATCACGTCCCAGCGGGAAGTGGCCGAGGCCCTGGGCCGCAAGGACGCGCTCCTGCAGGCCATGCTGCGCAACCTGCCCTTCGATTTCTGGGCCAGGGACAACGACGGACGGATAGTCATGCAGAGCGACACGTCCGTGGCCCTGTGGGGCGACCTCATGGCGACCGTGCCCGATCAGGCGGAGGTCGCCGGGGAAATTCTCGAAAACTGGAAGGCCTCCAACGCCAGGTCCTATGCGGGCGATGTCGTCGAGCATGACGTGGAATATGTCGTGCCCTCGGGGCAGAGACGCGCTTACCACTGCATTGTCGCGCCCATTCGCAGGGAAGAGGAAATCCTGGGGATTCTGGGCGCGAACATCGATGTGACCGAACACCTGCACAGTGTCCGGGCCCTGAGGAGATCCGAGGCCAACCTGGCTGCGCTCCTCGACTCCATCGAAGAGTCCGCGGCCCTGTTCGAGACCGACGGGACCATCATCACCTGCAACACGACCTTCGCCGCCCGCATCGGTCTGACCGTGGCCGGGTGCGTCGGGCGTTCCGTCTACGACCTGGTGCCGCCGGACGTGGCCGCACGACGGCGGGAGCATGTGGAGTGCGTCCTGCGCACTGGAGCCCCCCTGACCTTCGAGGACGAGCGCCTGGGGCGCTGGATGCGGCACAGCCTGAGCCCGGTCCTCGGACCCGACGGCTCCGTCGCGGCCGTGTCGACCTTCGCCGCGGACATGACCGATCGCGTGCGGCGGGAACGCCTGCTGGTGGCGAGGCAGCGGCTGAGCGAGTTCGCCATCAACCATCCCCTCAAGGACCTGCTGCGCAAGGCCCTGGACGAGGCCGAGGATGTGACCGGGAGCACGCTGGGCTTCCTGCATTTTCTGAACGAGGACCAGCGGACCCTCTCCATGTACGCCTGGTCCACCCGGACCATGTCCGCGGGTTTTCGGACCGCGTCCCTGGACCTGCGCTACGACATGAACCATGACGGGGTCTGGGCCGACTGCGTGCGCGAGCGGCGGCCCGTCATCCACAACGATTACGAGTCCCTGGCGCACCGCAAGGGCGTTCCCGCAGGGCATCCCGTGCTGGTGCGCCAGCTCCTGCTGCCGGTGCTGCGCGGCGACAGGATCGTGGCCATCCTGGCCGTGGCCAACAAGCCCGTGGACTACCACGACGGCGACGTGCAAACCTTGGACGAGCTGGGCAACCTGCTCTGGGACATCCTGGAGTACAAGCGGGCCCAGGAGGATCTGCAGAAGAGCGAGGACCTCCTCAACCTGACGCAGAGCCTGAGCAGGATCGGCGGCTGGGCCTGGGACGCGGACAGCCAGGCCATGACCTGGACCAGGGAGATGTACCGGCTCCACGGCATGTCGCCCGACGAGTTTCCGACCGGTTCGAAGGAGCACCTGCGGCGCAGCCTGGCCTGTTTCGACCCCGGAGGGCGGGAACTCGTCCAGCGTTCCTTGGATGCCTGCCGGTTCGGCGGACAGCCTTTCGACCTCGAACTGCCGTTCACGTCCGCCGACGGGCGGAAGATGCTGGTGCACGTCCGGGCCGTGCCCGTTCGCGAAGACGGACGCGTGGTCAGGGTGCTGGGCACCGTCATGGATGTCACCGCCCTGCGGAATCTGGAGCTGAGATACACGGTCCTTTTTCAGAACATGACCGAGGGTTTCGCCCTGCACGAGATCATCGTCGACGAGAGCGGCAGGCCGACGGACTACCGCTTCCTGAACGTCAACCCCGCCTTCGAGCGCATCACCGGGCTTGCGTCGGCCGATATCGCCGGGCGGACCGTGCGCGAAGTCCTGCAGGTGATCGAACCGGCCTGGATCGAGGTTTACGGCCGCGTGGCCCTGACGGGCGAGCCGGTCTTCTTCGAGGACTACTCCCAAGCCATGGACAAGTATTTCGAGGTTTCGGCCTTCCGGCCGGCGCCCATGCAGTTCGCCTGCATCTTCTCGGACATCACGGCCCGCAAGCGCCACGAGTCCGAGCTGCGCAAGG
>JANJWV010000097.1 GCA_024709365.1 Desulfomicrobium sp.
TCGGCCGAATCGGGGTGCAGGATGTTCGCGGCAGTCACCCGGCCCTGGATGGTGGCCACGGGCGTCAGGGCCAGACCCTGGTCGGCGACGTCGCCGATGGCATAGACATGCGGGTTCGACACGCTCTGCATGCGGCTGTTCACCGCGATTCCCGCAGGCCCGTGCTCAACCCCGGCCTGGGCGAGATCAAGCCTTGAGACGGCGGCTCTGCGGCCGGTGCAGTTGAAAACCATGTCGGCCTCGATGATGTCGGAGCCGTGCTCCCCGCAATGAACGCGATAAACGCCGGATACGCGCTCGACGGCCTGGACGGGCCTTTCCATCCTGATGTCGATCCCGGCGGCTCTCGATGCCTCGACAAGCGCCAGGCTCAAAACGGGATCGAATTGCCGCAGAACGCGGTCGGAGCGATTGAGCAGGACCACTTCGGCGCCGGCCATGCGGGCGATGTGCGCGAATTCGAAGGCGATGAATCCGCCGCCGATGAAGATGATGCGGCGCGGCAATTTCTTCAGGTTCAGAAAATCGTCGCTGACGGGCAGGCCCTCGCCGCCGGGAACCGGGAGCGGGCTCGATTCCTGCCCCACGCAGACACAGACGTGCGACGCGGTGAGCGTCTCGCCGTTGACCACAACTTCGCGCGGGCCGACAAACTTCGCAAAGCCCAGCCACGTCTCGATGCCCATGCCTTCGTAAGCCTTGCGCGCGCTTTCGGGGACCGGGTCCACAAAGGAGTGCTTGAAACGCATGAGCTGCGGCCAGTCGATGGAGATGCCGCCCGAAACTCCGTTTCCGGTCATGCCGGCGACCATGTGCATGGCCTCGGCGCCGCTCATAAGGACCTTCTTCGGGTTGCAGCCGCTGAGCGGACACACCCCGCCATACGCAACGGCCTCGATCATCGCGACCTTCTTCCCCGCACGCGCCAGAGGACCGGCCACCCCGCCCCCTGCCGGCCCGCCGCCAACAACGATGACATCATACTGCTTCATGCCCCACCCGTATCCTTTCCGGTTATCTCGTCAAAATCAGGCCGCAACTCCATTGCCCTGATTGTTTTTGATGCACGAATCCGCACCAGGTTGCGCCATGATGATTGCTGTAAACCATATCGCACGGGTTTGCCTACCGGCTTTTCAGCACCGGCAATGACGAGTCAGGGGGAGCGCTCCGCTCGGGATGAAGGATGATATTCTGATGCTCGCTGAGAAAGCGATGGCTGCGCAAACGGTGAACACCTGCCGGGATGGCAAAGGTTCGTCACAAAAGGACGCGTCGCCTTTGCCATGACCGAGTGAGAAGATTGGCGAAGAAGAACACGAAGAGTTTCATACACTCCTGGCTACGCTGCAGAATCTGTGTCTGAAGTGATGGCAGTTGCTGCCAATCAGCACCCGGGTCAAACCATCGCATCGGGGCCCTTGCTGAAGTCACATGGCCTCCTGTCGGAGCCATTTGGCGTCATTTCCAGTTAACGCAGCATATTCATGAAGAGGTCTCAAATTTGGCTGCTTCGCGTATCGCTCTGAGATCGTCGGGAATCCGCATTGCATTCTCGGAGCGGAGAATCGCCAGACGGGCGTGTCGCAACGCGTTGTCGCGCATCGAGACGTTCCCGATTACGGCAAGCGATTCGAGGGCCTTGAGCAGTCGTATGACCACTTCGACATTGCCCGCTCCGTCTCGGGCGATCCCGGTGAAGGCGTCGTCGAACATGTCCTCCATGGACAATTCCGGCACCGCGACCCGGTCGAACTGTACCGTGTTAATGTCATCCGCCTTGCCGCTTTCGTTCCACAGTACGAACAGTCGGACAAGTGTGCCCGTGATGCCGATGGCGGTACCCGGATCATTGACCGCAGGCGAAAGGGCGCGACTGGCTATCTCCGACAGGACCAGCAGTCCGAACCTCGGATCCTGATCAAAGTCCCTCGCACCGCCAATCGAGAACGCGGCCGCGGTCGCCTCGGCGTCCTCGTCGGACACACTGCCTGACGCCTCCCGGCTGACCCACGCGAGAGGACGGTTTGGAGCGCTGAAGGTGCCGGGTAACGCCGCGACCACAATTTTCAGTTGCGACTGCACCGCCAGCGCCTGCAACGCAGCGATATCGACATGCTGTACGTACCCGATGGCCCCGAAGACCGCCCGGCCCACATCTGGTGGGCCGAACGACGAGACACCCCCAAGGCGCGGCGCTGACTGTCGTTTCCGTATCGCCTTCGCGGCGGCCGTCTCCACCTTGGCGATTGTGTGTTCCAGACGGCCGAGCCGGGCGATATTGTCGACCCAGCGGATGAAGGTGAAAATGACAAGCGCGAGCACGGCTCCTGTCAGGGAGAACAGAATAAAGTGCCTGTCCCTTCCCGCATAAAGCCCGTTCATCATCGCAATGAGCGCGACCACGCTATAGATGAACGCGCCGATGAACACCGAAAGCGCATTCTGCGAAACGTCATCAGTGATGACCAACGGTAAAGAACGGGGCGTCGCAGTCCTGCTTGCCGACGAATAAGCGGCCACCATCGATGCCACGGCGAACGTGGCCATCATCAACATGCTCGACGCCATGATCTTGAGCAAGGTTTCGGTCGATTCCTCCGTGACGCTCGGCAGGAATCGCCCGAGTTCACTCGTGTCCACGAGATTGGCCAGAATAACTGTGGTACAAGACAGCACGCATACGATGAGCGGCTTGACCCATAATTTTTCCCGGAAATGCTTGAGGATGAAACTCAGGTTATCCCACATTTTCAAGTCTCCCCTCCGCCTGTCGGTCCGCCGCCAACAACGATGACATGATACTATGCCCCACCCGGTTCCTTTCTGGTTAGCTAGGCAAAATCAGGCAGCAACTCCGTTGCCGTGATGGTTATTGATGCACGAATCCGCATCGGGTTGCGCCATGATGAATGCTGTAAACCATATCGCACGGGTTTGCCTACCGGCTTTTCAGCTCGGTCAACGGCGAATCAAGGGAAGGGCGGGGGAGCGCTCCGTTCGGGATGCGGATTGATATTCACATGCCTGCGGTGAAAGCGATGGCTGCGCAAGCGGTGGACGCGTGCCGGGATGGATAAGGTTCGTCAAAAGAGGACCCGGCCGCCTTGCCTTTGCCTGAGATACCCTGCATTCGCACCAAAGCGTATGCGGGGTGTCTGCTTTATGGTGAATTTTATGTATGAGCATGATGGCGGCCTGCCCTTGTTGGGTTGTTGGCCTGGCAACATTTATTGCTGAACCATGCTGGGGGAGCGAGTCATGGTCAAAGAAAAACGGGGGGTTATGATGAAAAAGGTCCTGCTGTGCGCGGTGCTGGTGTTGATGGCTGCCACTTCCTGGGCTTGGCAAGGGAAGGTGGTAGGGGTTGCGGACGGCGACACCATCACGGTTCTTCGCGACGGGCACGATCAGTACAAGATCCGGCTTTACGGCATCGATGCTCCTGAGAGCAGCCAGCCGCACGGCAAGGCTTCAAAGTCCAATCTCAGCGAGCTCGTCTTCGGGAAAATCGTTGATGTCGATCCGACGGACACGGACAAGTACGGCCGCACCGTGGCCAGAATCTCCGTGGACGGGACGAACGTGAATGCCGAGCAGCTTCGCGACGGCTATGCCTGGCTCTACCGCCAGTACTGCGACGATCCCATGTGCTCGGAGTGGGCCGGGCTTGAGGCGCAGGCCAAGGCGAGCAGGGTTGGGCTGTGGTCCGACAAGGAACCCATGGCGCCCTGGGAGTGGAGGCATGGAGGGAAAACGTCGGCCTCCAAGGGCAGCGGGCCGATTACCGTCGCCGCCGGGGATGGGCCGTATCATGGGAACACCAAGAGCGGTGTTTTCCACCGGCCCGGATGTCAGCAGTTCAATTGCAAGAATTGCGTGGCCGTCTTTGCGGCCAGGGAAGAGGCGGTCGCTGGGGGATACAGGCCATGCGGGGCTTGCAAGCCATAGGGGCGGATATCAAGGGGGGCCCTACCGGGACCTGTTTACAATACTTGCTTCGAAAGCAGAACTGCCCCCCTTGGCCGGGATGAAATGCGGGAAACGGCCGCAGGCTGGCGAGAGCATTTTGGCGGGCATGGTGTGACAAAACGGGAGATGGAAGAGCTCAGGCACCGCTTTGTATTGGCAGAGGGGGGCCATGCAGGATAACCCTTTTCCTGGAGCAGGGCTCAACCCAAGCCAAGACATGTACATGTAGCGCAAGATTGGCATATGGGACAGTCAGACTGTTTCCCCTATGCCCATCATCCGTTAACACCCCGGAGTTCGAAATGAAATTAAAAGACCAGAAAGTCCTGATGTTTGTGGATCACATCTTTGAAGACATGGAACTTCTCTACCCATACTACCGCCTGATCGAAGAGGGTGCCGAGGTTGTCGTCGCCGGGCCGCAGGCGGGAGTCGTCTACACAGGCAAAAACGGGTATCCCTTCAAATCCACTGCCGCCATTGCGGACCAGCAGGCCAAGGACTTCGACCTGCTGGTCATTGCCGGCGGGTTCGCCCCCGACAAACTCAGACGGGACCCAAAAGTCCTGGAACTAACCCGCGAAATGCACGAAGCCGGAAAAATAGTCGCCCACATCTGCCACGGCGGATGGATTCCGATCTCCGCAGGGATCATGAAAGGCTTCACCTGCACATCCACCCCCGGCATCAAGGACGACCTGGTCAACGCTGGCGCTACGTGGGTGGATAAGGAAGTAGTTGTGGACCGGAATCAGATATCCGCACGAAAGCCTGACGATCTGCCTGCATTTTGCCGCGCCATCATAGCGCAGGCCGCGAAATAGCACTTTCAGTGGCGCAAATGGATAAGCAGAAATTACCTGCTGACCTATTTTCGTTTTATTCCTGCAGTCTTGGTGGCAGAAAGGTCAAAGGCAGACTTGCCCCATTTTCTGTTGTCCAAAGTAAGGACAAAGGAAGATTTGACCCCTTTTCCAATATGACCCCTTTTCCAATATTGTCAGCGGTTGTCCCTGAAGAATTCAAGAATCAAGATGCGACCCCATTTTGCACGAAAGCCTGATGATCTGCCTGCATTTTGCCGGGCTATCATTGCACAGGTCACAAAATAGGCCTTTCAGTGGCGTAAATAGATCAGCAGGTAATTTCTGCTGATCTATTTACGGCTTTTCCTGCGGGCTTGGTGGCAGAAAAGTCAAAAGCAGACTCGACTCATTTTCTTGTGTTGCGTTCATATGGAATTGGAAGCAATCTTTATTGCTATTTTCCATCGTCCCATGAATTCAAATAATTGGCTAGGACATCACCATGACAAGCTTGTGGTTTGCAAAAACAACCGAGACGTTTTCCGGCTAGTTTTAATAAGTCTGACTTTTTTTTATTTGGAAATTTATCATATTGAAAATCATATGCGAATTTTCTAATTACTTCCTCTCTGTCTTCTCCATCGTCATACATTGAATAAGGATTTCCCCAATACGAACCTCGACCTATGTATTCATACTTTTCGTTGCTTTTTATATTTTTGAATTCGTATTCTATCTTTATATTTACGACACGCGTAATGGGGATGTGTATTACACGCATTTTAATATTGCTTGCTCTTAATCGTTCAATTTCATTAG
>JANJWV010000130.1 GCA_024709365.1 Desulfomicrobium sp.
GTCATCGGGCTCATCGGCGAGCGCGGCCGCGAGGTGGTGGATTTCATCGAGAAGGATCTGGGTCCCGAGGGGCTGGCACGCTCGGTCCTGGTGGTGGCCACATCGGACCAGGGGCCGCTGGTGCGCATGCGCGCGGCCTACGCGGCTACGGCCATGGCGGAGTTCTTCCGCGACCAGGGCAAGGACGTGCTCTTCATGATGGACTCGGTCACGCGGTTCGCCATGGCCGCGCGCGAGGTGGGCCTGGCCGCGGGCGAACCGCCGACCACGCGCGGCTACACCCCGACGGTCTTCTCCCACCTGCCCCGGCTGCTGGAGCGGGCCGGCAGGTCGGCCAAGGGCAGCATCACCGGCATCTACACCGTGCTGGTCGAGGGCGACGACTTCAACGAGCCCGTGGCCGACGCCGTGCGGTCCATCCTCGACGGCCACATCGTCCTGACCCGCGAACTGGCGGACCAGGGCCACTACCCTTCCATCGACGTCCTCAAGAGCGTCAGCCGCCTGGCTTCGGACGTGACCCCCAGCCCCGTGGTCACCGCCGGGCGCAAGCTCATCCGGCATCTGTCAACCTTCCGTCGCGTCGAGGACATGGTCAACATCGGGGCCTACGCCCAGGGCACCAACGCCGAGATCGACCAGGCCCTGGAGATGATCTCGCCCATCAGAAACTTCCTGCAGCAGAGCATCGAGGAGCGCTCCTCCCTGGACCAGTCCTTCGACTCCCTGCAGAAACTCACGGGGCAGCCCGCCCACAAGTCCGTCAGGCCGCGCGCTTAATCGATGGAACCTCCGGCCACACGCAGCACCTCCTCGTAGGTCGTCACGCCGCGGATGACCCGCTCCATGCCGTCGTCCATGAGGGAGCGCACGCCCTTCCCGCGCACCAGCGACCGCAGGTCCGCCAGATCCACGTTGCGGCGGATGGCCTCCTTGACCTCCGTGTCGTAGGGCAGGATCTCGAAGATGCCGGTGCGACCGTAATATCCCGTCTGGCGGCAGTGATCGCAGCCGCGCCCCTTCCACAGCATCTGGTCTTTGGCGATGTAGCCGGCCAGCCCCAGGGCCGTGATCTCGTCGTAGTCCGGCTTGTATTGGGCCTTGCAGTTCTGGCAGATGTTGCGCACCAGGCGCTGGGCCATGCAGCCGATGACCGCGGCGTTGATGAGATAGGCGTCCAGGCCCAGGTCCAGCAGTCGGGTCAGGGCGGAGCTGGCGTCGTTGGTGTGCAGGGTCGAGAAGACGATATGCCCGGTCAGGGCCGCCTGCACTGCCTGCTCCGCCGTCTCCAGGTCGCGCATCTCGCCGATCATGACGATGTCGGGGTCCTGGCGCAGGATGTGGCGCAGCATCTGGCCGAAGGTCACGCCGATGCGCGACTGGATGCCGATCTGGTTGAAATCGTCGACCACCATCTCGATGGGGTCTTCGAGGGTGACCACGTTGACCTGCGGGTTGGCCAGGACCTTCAGGGTCGAGTAGAGCGTCGTGGACTTGCCGCTGCCCGTGGGGCCCGTGACCAGGATGAGGCCGTAGGTGTGGCGCAGGAAGCGGCTGAAGGTCTCGAACTGCTCGGGCAGCATGCCCAGCTCCTGCAGGTTCTTGAGGGTGCTGTCGCTGGAGAGCAGGCGCAGGACCATCTTCTCGCCGAAGGCCACGGGCACCGTGGACACGCGCACGTCCGTCGGCACCCCTGCCAGGACCAGCTGCACGCGCCCGTCCTGGGGGCGTCGCTTCTCGGAGATGTCGAGGCGGCTCATGCCCTTGAGGCGGTTGATCATGGCCAGGTGCACGGTCATGGGCAGGCGGTGCAGGTCGTGCAGGATGCCGTCGATGCGGAAGCGGACCAATGCGTGGTCGCGCTTGGGCTCGACGTGGATGTCGCTGGCCCGCTCGCGCAGGGCCGAGCGCAGGAGGTAGTCCACGGCCTTGATGATGTGCCGCTGGGAGTCCGGGTCGGACTTGTCGGACACCTTGACCCGCGCCTCGAGGTTGCCGATCTCGTTGGAGGACATGAACTCGATCTCGGCGGCCTGGATGGCCGTGCGGAACTGGTAGTAGTCGTCGATGAGGCGGTTGATGTCCTGGCGGGTGGAAAGGAAGACCTTGTAGGGCAGGTCGCTGACCCGCTCCATGTCGTGCCAAAGCTCGGGCCGGAAGGGGTTGAAGACCGCCAGTTCCAGCTCCCCGTCGCGGATCATGATCGGGACCAGGGTGTTCATGCGCGCGAAGCTCTCGGAGATGGTCTTGGTGGTCACCTCCAGGTCCAGGTCGAAGGGGTCCACGCGCCTGAACTCGAGCCCCTCGCGGCGCGCCACGGCCTTGAGGATGACGTCCTCGGTGATGCGCATCTCCGGCCCGCCGGGCTCCTTGGGCGCCTTGCGGATGTTGAAGCGGATGAGGCTGTCGATGCCCTCGCCGCAGTCCGGTTCGATGTTGTTCTTGCGCGCGTGCTCCATGATGACTTCGGCCTGGGCCGCGCTGATCTCCCCTTCGCTCGTCAGGGTCTCCAGCAGATACCGCAGGGAATAGGTGATCCGCTTATTCTTCACGCTGTGCTGCATGGCTCCCCCCCGCGTTCATGGCGAGAATTCTGTCGATGATGGACGTGGTCGAATGGCCCGGAAGAAGCGGGATGGACAGCACCCGCCCGCCGCGGGCCTCGACCAGGTCGCGACCGACGATGCGGTCCACGCTCCAGTCGCCGCCCTTGACCAGGACGTCGGGGGCCACCGCTTTGATCAGCTCGTACGGCGTATCCTCCTCGAAGACCACGACGTGGTCGACGCAGGCCAGGGCGGCCAGGACCAACGCACGGCTGGTCTCGTCGTTGACGGGCCGGGTCGGCCCCTTGAGGCGGCGCACCGAGGCGTCGCTGTTGAGGCCGACCACGAGGCGCTCGCCCAGATCCCTCGCACGCTGGAGGTAGTCCACATGGCCGGGGTGCAGGATGTCGAAGCAGCCGTTGGTGAAGACCA
>JANJWV010000152.1 GCA_024709365.1 Desulfomicrobium sp.
TGATGGACCATCCCGTCGCGGAACGTCTCTTCCACCGGGCATTGGGGGCACGGGTGCGTGCGGTGCTTGTAGATCTCGTAGCAGCGCTCGCCGAGACAGGACCCGAAATCGAGCTTGAACTGCCTGTTGGCCCGCACGATGCGGCGGTCCCTGTTCTGGACGGAAATGTAGCACGGCACCTCGTCGAAGAGCTGCCGGCAGAGCTGGTGGCTTGATTCGAGGATCTTGCTCTTCTCGATCAGCAGGTCCCTTTCCTTCCTGATTTCGATGAAGGTCAGGGCCCGGTCGAGGGCGATGCGCAGCGCCCGCTCCGAAACGGGCTTGAACAGAAAATCCGACGCCCCTTCCTCGAGAAAATCGAGCCCCATCTGATACTCGTCTTCCGGAACCAGCACGATGACGCGCACCTCCGGGAAGCTTTTGCGAATCTTGTGCAGGACGCCCTGTCCCAGACTGCAATCGCAGATTCCGAGCACGGCCAGGCGAGGCCGGACCACGCTTACGGTGACGAGGGCGTCATCGTAGTCGCAGTTTGACGGCTGATATCCGTATTCGTGGAGGATATGCGCCAGAACCCTGCCGTGCTCGGGGTCCTGGGTGATGATCACGATGGATTCGGAAATGACGATGTTGTGCATGGCGCAAAGAAGGCGTCCTTGCCCGTGTCGAGAGGACAAGGACGCCTGCGAGTTGAGTTTGGCGTTACCCGATGTTTTCCTTGATCGCCTTCAGCAACTCCTCGCGGTCGAAGGGCTTGGTGAAGGAGGCGACCGCCTTCTGGATGGCGTACTTGTTGCCGGCCAATCCGCTGATGACGATGACCGGAATGTTCTTGTACTCGTCCTCCTGGCTCAGTTCGCGGTAAAAGCGCGGGCCCCATTCCTTGGGCATTTCCAGGTCCAGAGTGATAAGATTGGGCTTCTCCTGCTTGACCACTGCCAAGGCGTCGGCGCCGTCGGTGGCCTTGCAGGTCGAGTAGCCAGCGTCCTGGAAGATGTCTTCCAAGTAGGTAACAATATTGGGATCGTCGTCAATGATCAGGATTTTCTTGGCCATCATACACCCCCAACAATGATAAAGTGTTACACGTTTTGAATCTTGTCCGGACGGTTGACCGACGCGACAGGGCACGTTGCGCGCAGCAGCACCTGCTCCAGGGTGTGGCCGAACGCCGATTCCTCATCCCCCACATCCTTGGAGTGGTGGGCCATGATGATCAGGTCGGCCTGCTTCTCACGCGCATACTTGACGATTTCAACATACGGGATGCCTTCCCAGATGTCAGCCGACACGTTCTTGAAGTCCCCGGTCTGAATCAGGTATTTCCGGCGCATCCGGTCACGGGCCTCGATCATCTGGTCATCGAGCTGCTTCTGGGAGATCAGGCTGTGCGTGGAGCCGATGTCGATGGCGTGGAAGACGTGCAGCTTGGCATCCAGCTCCTTGGCGGTCTTCAGGGCGAACTTGAAGGCGTGCTCGGAAGCCTTGGAGAAATCGGCGCCGAAGACGATGTTGGTGAAGCCGCCCCAGAAGGAGGCCACAGGGCGGTTGACCACCAGGACCGGAGCCTTGGAGGCCTTGGCCACGCGCTGCAGGGTGGAGCCGGCGAAGTGGCGCTGGTAGGCGTCGGCGTCGGCCTCGCAGCCCGTGGTGCTGGCGCCCATGACGATGAGGTCAACGTCCTCCTGCCGGGCCTTGCGCAACACCTCGCGGTGCGGAATGCCGACGGCCGTGTCGATCTCGCAGTCCACGCCGCTCTTCATCTGGCGGTCATAGGTATTCTTGAGTTCGTCCTTGACCCACAATGCGTAGTCCGCGTCCAGTTCGACCTTCTCGCCCGTGCGCACATCGACCACCACCTGGCTGAACCCGCGGCTGGGGACCCCCAAGACATGGTAGACGAAGAGCTTGGCATTGTAGCGTGCGGCCAGATCGAAGGCGACGCGCGCCGCGGCATCGCAGCAGGGAGAGCCGGAGGTGGCGAACAGAATCTTTGTAAACATGTGTCAACTCCCGTTCTGTTTGCGGCCTGGCGCGCATGGCGCGGCAGGCCGATGACGCGTCGGACCGATTCCTGAGGCAGGAGGTGTTCGGGCACCTCGACCATCTTGAGCAGAAGGGGCTTCAGGAAGCTCCAGCGGATGCCGATTTCGAATTCCTCTTCCAGGTCGCGGATGGCGTCCCAGCAGTTGTGGCAGGGAGCGATGACGAACTTCGCGCCCGTGGCCAGGATCTGCTCGCGCTTCATCTTCAGCGCGACGTTGCGCTGCTTGCGATAGCGGCCGATACCATTGAAGCCGCCACCACCGCCACAACAATAGTTGTGCTCCTTGTTGGGGGCCATCTCGCGGAAGTCCTCGGCGATGTGCTTCATGATGATGCGCGTGCAGTCGCGCAGGCCGGCGTTCCTGACGTAGTTGCAGGAATCCTGGACCGTGACGGGTTCCTTGATCTTCTTGGCGGGGTCGATCTTGAGCTTGCCCAGCTCAAGGGCCTCGGCCATCCACTCCACGTAGTGAATGCACTCCACGGGCGGCTTTCCGTCAGGGCGTCCGGCCCAGTACGGACCTTCGATGACCGTTGCGCGGTAGGCGTGACCGCACTCTGTGGCGACCATGCGCTTGGGACGCAGTCGCTCCATGGCCTCGTAGACCGTCTCGACCTGCATCTTGCAGGCCTCCCAGTCGCCGGCGAACATGGACAGGCTGGTCATTTCCCAGCCGGAGGACGGCATGGTCCAGTTCTCGCCGGCGATGTGGAAGAGAATGGCCGCCTCGACGATGTCCTCGGGATAGTGCTTCGCCTCGCGGGCATTGATCATGTAGACGATGTCGGCGTCTTCCTTGTCGATGGGAATCTCAAGGCAGGGCCACTCTTCGAGGGCCTCGTCGACCATCCATTCGCAGGTGTCGACGAACTCCTCGACGGTGACGTCCATCTGGGCGCGGAACAGGCGGTGCATGCCGGAACCGATCTTCAGTTCCCACGGCACGAAGCCCTGGGAGTGCAGCAGGCCGCGCAGGTAGCTGAACATGACGCCCATGTCGATGCCGTAGGGGCAGAAGGAGCCGCAACGGTTGCAGCAAGTGCACTTGGACCAGGCCGTGTCCATGCACATGCGCATGAACTCGTTGGACACCTTGCCCTTCTGCTTGACGATCTCGCCCAGGGTGGACTGGATCTTGTAGGACGGCACCTGCTTGGGGTCGCGCTCGTTGACGCTGTACAGGAAGCAGCTGTCGGCGCACAGGCCGCAGTGGGCGCAGATGTCGAGCCAGGTCTTGGTTCTGGACTTCATGGTCTTCTGGATGGTCGCCCACAGTGCGTCGGCGTCCACATCCAGCTGTTCCATTTCCGCATAGTATTGTCTGCCGTTGCTGTCGGAGAGGAGCGCATCCAGCTCCTCGCGGCAGGAAACGGGCTTCTTATTGCAAAGTTTTCCTTCGGGCATGTTGTGTTCCTCTTGGCTTACCAGTCAAAATTGGACTTCATTCCGCCGCGCTTGATCCCGAAATCCATGCCCAGCTGGATGCGCGTGCAGAAAAAGAGCGCGATGTGGGCCAGCTTGGTGAAGGGTGCGGTCAGAAGCACGATCACGCCGCACAGGATGTGCAGGTTGATCCATAACGAATAGTTGGCGGTGTGGTACGAGGCCATGATGCCGGAGAACAGCAGGGTCAGGGTCAGGACCAGCAGCATGACGTCCTTGAAATCCGTCAGAATGCGTACCTCGGGCAACAGGAAGCGACGCACGGCGATGCCGATGCCGCCCATGAGCGCCGCGATGGCCAGTACGTCGGCCAGGATCTGCGGCAAGGACGGCCAGTCGATGCCCAGGCCGTTTCTGATCA
>JANJWV010000216.1 GCA_024709365.1 Desulfomicrobium sp.
CGACGCCTGCCTGGCCATTGCCCGCTCAGCTCCGCCGATAGCCGGAGAGGTCGCGTCGCTGTACCCGGCCCCCGTTTCCGGCGGGTCAGTGCGCATCGGCGTTGCCCGTGATGCCGCCCTCTGGTTCTATTATCAGGAGAATTTCGAGGCTCTGCGCCACGCCGGGGCCGAACTCGTAGAATTCAGCCTGCTGGCCGACGGATCAGTGCCTGACGTGGATGCCGTCTACATGGGCGGCGGCTTTCCCGAGACTCTCGCCGCCGGGCTGGCCGCTAACGAGTCCATGCGCCACTCAGTCCGCAGGTGCGTTGAGTTGGGCATGCCCATTTACGCTGAATGCGGCGGCCTCATGTACCTGAGCCGTGAACTTCTGTTCGAGGGGGCGGCCTATCCCATGGCCGGGGTCTTCCCGCTGACGACGAAAGTCTTCCAGAAGCCGCAAGGGCACGGGTATATGAGCTCCCTGGTCGAAACGGCCAACCCTTTCTATCTTCCGAAGACACGTCTGACCGGGCATGAATTTCATTATTCTCGTTGCACAGACGTTGAAAACGTTTCGTCCTTCGTGTTCCGGGTCGAGCGGGGGCAGGGCATGGCAAAGGGGTGCGACGGTGTGCTGCACCGCAACTGCCTGGCCGGCTACACGCACATGCACGCCTTGGGGAACCCTGCCTGGGCCACGAATTTCGTCTCAGCCGCGCGAGTGTTCCAAACCGCTCGTCAGACCGACAGAACCTGTCCCGATATCCGACTTTAAAAGTCCACTTGACCTTTTCGAGATTAGTTACTAATAACTAAAATCAAGAAACGGAGGTGAACTATGGGACAGTTACGAGCTTTCAAGGATCTCATCATTGACTGGGAAATGACCCCGGAAGATGCTGTGGCCATCTATCTTGAATGGGGAAACAACGGATATCGCGGCGGGTATCAGAATGCTGTGCGCGGCAAGGAAGATTTTTCCCATTACTTCGTAATAAATACCTGGAATGAAAAACCGACGGTTACGCTGCTGTACCGTAATTCCGACGGCGCCGATGAACTCGCGGTCCTTCCGCTTCCCGAGAAGCTGGCGGACAAGTTTCTCAAGGGCGTGTACCACCACAAGGGTGTCTACCCCGTCAACGACGATGTGAGGCAGTGGCTCGAAAAATAGCTGTATAACTGATCGCTTCTCCCATATTCTCTCGAAAAGCCGGCTTGTCCGGCTTTTCTCGTTTTTGTGCATTGACTGTTCGTGCCACATCGCTACCGTATCTCTGCGCGTGCCGTTTGAAGGACGGCGTGTCGAATTCTCAGCAAAGAAAACCGTTCTGCCCCAAGGAGGGCCGATGTCTTTGAACACATGCCGCAGGTGTGGTACCTGCTGTCGAAAGGGGGGACCGGCCCTGCACCTGTCGGACGTCGACCTGCTGGAACACGTGCCCATGAGCAGTCTGGTCTGCCTGAGGCGCGGTGAGCAGGCCTTCGATCCTCGCACGAACGGCCTCGCACAGCTGGAAAGAGAGTTGCTCAAGATCCGCGGCAGGGATGGCGGATGGGCGTGCATGTATTTCGATGAGCAGAGCGCGGCATGCGGTGTGTACATGAACCGCCCCCTTGAATGCCGGTCCCTGTCGTGCTCGGACACGGGAGATATTTTCAGCGCCATGGACACCCCGACCCTGGCCCGGGAGCATGTCGTCCCTGCGGGTTCGGCCCTGCGGGCGTGCATCGAGGAGCACGAAAGGCTCTTCCCCGCAAGCGAGGCGTTCAGGCTTGCCGCCGCTCGAAGAGTTGGCGACGGGATTCCGCAGGAACTCGCCAACCTCATCCGTCGGGAGTCTCATTTCCGGCAAAGCTTCGCGGAGAAAGTAGGGGTGACGGACGAAGACCTGTGGGCGTACTTCGGCCGCCCCCTGTGGCTGGTCCTGGCTCCGCTGAACCGCGACTACATGCAGTATGGACCGCAGGTAAAATCCGCGTCAAATTGTTGACTTGCGTTCGGCGAGCATTATCTGTCACGCGAACGATTCGAGCATAAGGAGTGGTACAGCTTTGGAATACAAGGACTATTACACACTGCTCGGTGTGGCCAAAGGAGCGAGTCAGGAGGAAGTCGGCAAGGCCTTCAAGAAGTTGGCCCGGAAATATCACCCCGACCTGAACCCCGACAATCCCGAGGCCGAGGCCAAGTTCAAGGAGATCAACGAGGCCTACGAGGTCCTGAAGGATCCGGAGAAGCGCAAGCTCTACGACTCCCTCGGGCCCAACTGGAAGGACGGACAGAACTTCCAGCCGCCGCCCGGCTTCGAGAATTTCCAGTTCCGTTCCGGCGGTTTCGGCGGTGAGGGCTTCAGCGACTTCTTCGAGACCATCTTCGGCGGCGCCGGCGGTTTCGGAGGGGGCGGGAGCTACGGAGGCGGCCGCTTCGGCGGCGATCCGTTCGGCCGGACCATGCGCAGCCGCGGCCACGACGCCGAGGTGCGCCTCAACCTGACCATGGAGGAGGCCTACCGCGGCGGGCGAAAGACCCTGACCCTGCAGGAGCAGGTGCGCGGCGCCGACGGCAGGCCGCAGATGCAGTCCAAGACCCTGGAGGTCAACATCCCCTCCGGGATCAAGGACGGGGCCAAGATACGTCTGGCGGGGCAGGGTTCGCCCGGCATGGGCGGTGGGCCGGCCGGCGACCTGCTGCTGCAGGTGACCATCGCCGAACATCCGCTCTTTCGCCTCGAAGGCGTGAACGTCATCTATGACTTGCGTCTTGCCCCGTGGGAGGCGGTCCTGGGGTGCACCGTGCGCATTCCGACCCTGGACGGGCCCGTGGACATGAACATCCCTGCCGGTGTGAGCAGCGGGCAGAAGCTGCGTCTGGCCGGCAAGGGCCTCGGCAAGGGCGAGAGCCAGGGAGACCAGTTCGTGCGCATGGTCATCCGTTCCCCGAAGAATCTCACGGACAAGGAGCGGCAGCTGTGGCAGGAACTTGCGGCAATCTCTTCATTTCAGGCCAGGTAGGAGCGGGCAATGACCATCGTGCAGATACATGAACACGCCGTGCCGGCGACCTCGGACCGCATCAGCCTCAGGGAGTTTCTGGATCTGACGGGGATGACCGAGGATGCGCTCATGGAGCTGGTCCGGCTGGACTGGATTGTCCCGGCCCGGACCGCCCGGGAGGAATTTCTTTTTGTCGATATGGATGTGTTTCGCGTGCGCAAATACAGGCGCCTGTGTTCTGATTTTGAACTCAGCCCCGTGGCGGGGATCATCATCGTCGACCTTTTGGAACGCATCGCACAGCTGGAAGAACGACTCGCGCGTATCGGCTGACCGCTTCGGAGGTCCCTGTCGCGCGACCCTTACGGAGGATTCATATGGATCTGAATAAATTCACGCAAAAATCGCAGGAAGCGGTGGCCGAAGCCCAGCAGGCGGCCATCCGTTTCGGACACCAGCAGGTGGATGTCGACCACCTCTTCCGCGCCCTGGTGGGGCAGGAGCAGGGCCTCGTTCCCCGTCTGCTGGAGCGCGCCGGATACGACGTGAAGGCCATCGCCCAGGCCCTGGACACGGAGCTGGGCAAGCTGCCGCGCGTCAGCGGACCGGGAGCCCAACCCGGACAGATCTACGTCACCCAGCGCATGAACGAGGTCATGCTGGCCGCACTGGATCTGTCCAAGCAGATGCAGGACGAGTACGTCAGCGTGGAGCACGTGCTCCTGGCCATCCTCGACAAGCCGGGCACGGGCCCGGCGGCCGCGGTGCTGCGCCAGTTCGCCCTGACCAAGGACAAGGTTCTCTCTGTGCTGGCCGAAGTGCGCGGCAACCAGCGCGTGACCTCGGCCAACCCCGAGGAGACCTACGACGCCTTGAAGAAGTACGGCCGCGATCTGGTCGAGGACGCCCGCAAGGGCAAGCTCGACCCCGTCATCGGCCGTGACTCGGAAATCCGCCGCTGCATCCGCATCCTCTCGCGGCGCACCAAGAACAACCCGGTCATGATCGGCGAGGCGGGTGTGGGCAAGACGGCCATCGTCGAGGGCCTGGCCCAGCGCATCCTGAACAAGGACGTGCCCGAGGGCCTCAAGGACAAGACCGTCTTCGCCCTGGACATGGGCGCGCTCATCGCCGGCGCCAAGTACCGCGGAGAGTTCGAGGAGCGCCTCAAGGCCGTGCTGAAGGAGGTGCAGCAGTCCGATGGCCGCGTCATCCTCTTCATCGACGAGCTGCACACCATCGTCGGCGCGGGCAAGACCGAGGGCGCCATGGACGCCGGCAACCTCCTGAAGCCCATGCTGGCCCGCGGCGAGCTGCACTGCATTGGCGCCACGACCCTCGACGAGTACCGCAAGTACATCGAGAAAGACCCGGCCCTGGAGCGCCGCTTCCAGCCCGTGGTGGTGGACGAGCCCAGCGTCGAGGACGCCATCTCCATCCTGCGCGGCCTGCGCGAGCGCTTCGAGGTGCACCACGGCGTGCGTATCTCCGACTCGGCCCTGGTCACGGCCGTGACCCTGTCCAGCCGCTACATCTCGGACCGCCAGCTGCCCGACAAGGCCATCGACCTCATCGACGAGGCCGCGGCCATGATCCGCACGGAGATCGACTCCCTGCCCACGGAACTGGACGAGATCAACCGCAAGACCATGCAGCTCGAGATCGAGCGCGAGGCCCTGCGCCGCGAGAGCGACGCCGCTTCGCGTGAGCGCCTGGAGAAGCTCGAAAAGGAGCTGGCTGAACTCAAGGAGACCCAGACGGGCCTTCGGGCCCAGTGGGAGCGCGAGAAGAGCGGCATCGACGAGATCAGCCAAATCAAGAAGGAGCTGGAGGCCACCAAGGAGGCCATCGCCAAGGCCGAGCGAGAGTACGACCTGAACCGGGCCGCCGAACTGAAATACGGCCGCCTGACGGAGCTGGAGAAGAAGCTCGCGAGCCTCTCGGGCGGCGGGGACGGCGAGCCGCGACTGCTGCGCGAGGAGGTCGGTCCCGACGACATCGCGGCCATCATCTCCAAGTGGACGGGCATCCCGGTTTCCAAGCTGGTGGAAGGGGAGCGCGAGAAGCTCCTGAAGCTCGCCGACATCCTGCACGAGCGCGTCATCGGCCAGGACGAGGCCGTGCAGGCCGTGGCCGACGCGGTCCTGCGCGCCCGGGCGGGCCTGAAGAACCCCCAGCGGCCCATCGGTTCCTTCATGTTCCTGGGGCCCACGGGCGTGGGCAAGACTGAGCTGTGCAAGACACTGGCGAAGTGCCTCTTCGACACCGAGGAGAACATGGTCCGCCTCGACATGAGCGAGTACATGGAGAAGCACACCGTGGCCCGGCTCATCGGCGCGCCTCCCGGCTACATCGGCTACGACGAAGGCGGCCAGCTGACCGAGGCCGTGCGGCGCAAGCCGTACAGCGTGGTCCTCTTCGACGAGATCGAGAAGGCCCACCCCGACGTCTTCAACGTGCTCCTGCAGATCCTCGACGACGGCCGGCTGACGGACAGCCACGGCCGGACCGTGGACTTCAAGAACACGATCATCATCATGACCTCAAACATCGGCTCGCCCATGCTCCTGGACGGCATCACCGAAGGGGGCGAGCTGCGCGAGGGCGTGCGTGAGGCGGTCATGGGCGTGCTGCGCGGCCACTTTAGGCCCGAATTCCTGAACCGGGTGGACGAGATCGTGCTCTTCAAGCCTCTCCTGATCGAGCAGATCACGCGCATCATCGACCTGCTCCTGGGCAACCTGCAGGCGCGCCTCGACGAGCGCAAGATCACCCTTACGCTCACCGACCGGGCCAAGGAATTCATCGCCCGCGAGGCCTACGACCCGGTCTATGGTGCCCGGCCGCTCCTGCGCTACCTGCAGCAGCGCCTGGAAACCCCGCTGGCCCGCGAGATCATCGGCGGCCGCCTGCACGACGGGCAGAAGCTGGTGGTGGATGAGGAGGGCGGGAGCCTGGTCTTCAAGGCCTGACCCCGGCGATTGACATGACACGGCCCGGCCCCGGCGAGATTTAGCCGGGGCCGGGCCGTTTGCATTCACCCAGATTGGGTCCCGAATTCTGGACCTCCCTGCCGAAAGCGGCGACCGGGAACCATCGGGCGCCGGTGGCCC
>JANJWV010000226.1 GCA_024709365.1 Desulfomicrobium sp.
CTTTGGAAACATATACCTGACCGTAACCGAGAAGACATCCATGCAATACAGATACGACACCGCGCTGACTCAAAAAGTCGTCCAACGCTTGCATAATAATCGAAACCGCAATTGCAGAAATAACTAATAATAATTCGATCAATTCTTACTCCGGAAATGGCGCATGATGCCACATAAACAATAATTTGAATTGATTTCAATTATTAAAGAACAACAATATAACGTACCAAATCGCGACAAAGTGAATCGAATACAATCACAAGCAACTTAAATAGCAAAAATTCTATTCTAAAAACTTACAACTCGAGATTCAATCTCGCAGACTCACGGCAATCTGCCGAACACCCGCAGCATCTGGCCAAAGATTTCAAAACGTCCCCTCTCTCGGCAGACATTCCCCTCCCTGCCAAACCAACAGATCGGCCAACGCACCTCGCCATGCCCCATTTAGCAGGCGACGAGGGGATTGATCTCAACCGACCCTTGTCGCAAAATTGTAAAGAATTCACAGCGTGCTGTCGGAAAAGTTTACACATTGACTTCGTGCATTGAATTTATTCACTCGAAAAGCCAACAAATTCACCGCCAAGACACCGGACTTTAGAAAATACATATCGCCAAATATCAGTTATTTATTATTCTTTTTATTATTTATCGACTATGAATATCGATATAAATTTTAATGAATCAGAAAAATTTATATTCAAAATAAATTCCATTTGTATCAAAAAACGATCAATATCATATTTCGCATCATATTTATAGTTGATAATATTAAAAATCTCAGAAATCATCAAAACTGCAATAAAAAACGCCCATCTGGGCGTTTTGAAATTTCAACGTATGCAGACTAGAGTTATCTAGGGAGTAACCCGTTTTTGAGACCGATTAGCCAGTTCCACACCAGCTCCATAGAAAGCCCCGAAGCGCCCTTCCTGCCTATCGCACCAACGTATCATTCCAATGCATGTTGTACACCCGTACGCGGCGACTTCCACAGCGTCAGACGAGAATTTAACAGCAACAGCTTCTCCGGGAAATAGTTGATAATCGAGTTCCAACATCATTCCGTGATCACTGTAGTTTATGACACGTGACGGTATGGATGCTTTATGCGCAAAAATCCTGTCAACAACACACCTTGTCAGAGACGCTTTCCGAGGTGATTTTCGCTTATCTTCCAACGCGCGACTCCTGCGTTTTGCAAATATCGGAACAAAACTGCTACAGCGCTGTTATCGACTCAAGCTTCAAAATACACGGGCACGACCGAGGTGGTGAACAGCCTGTCCACGAGCATCCACCTGCCTCGGCCATGCCCAATAATCACAATGCACATAATGCGCCACCAACATGGACTTCACGGCGAATGGCAAAAATTGAGAACGGCCACAATGAGTGCGTGCCGGGGGGGAGCGGAATTAAAGTCGGCAGGAGTGCTCGACCGAGACGGCAGACACGGAAGCGAACGCCTGGGGAGAGGGCTTGGGTTTCACTCCGACAAAATGCGGCGGCGGTTTTGAAGGTTTCGTTTCACCCTCCAAAACCGCCGCCGCAACGTTGATCTCAATCAGACCAGGGCAGGCTCAAAGCCAGTCGAAATACGGCTTGATCTTGCTCGGGTGTCTCTTGGTGTCGTTTTCCTGTTCCTGGGCGTAGAACCAGGCCGCCTTGGCGCGGGTTTCGGCGGTCTGGGCGATGTCCTTCAGGTCCGGGAAGTTGTCGAGGACGTACTTGTAGCGGGCCCAGGCGGCGCCGTACTGCTCGGTCTTGTAGTAGAAATCCGCCACGTAGAGCTCGTGCTCGGCGATGAGCCGGCGGCACTTCTCGATGTATTCCCGGGACGGTTCGCGGTAGGCGCTCTTGGGGTAGCCATCCACCACCCGTTTGAAGGACTCGATAGCCTCGGACAGCTGGGTCTGGGGCAGGTCGATGGACTTGTGGGAGTTGAACTTGTTCACGCCGATCTGAAAGAGGACATAGTCTATCTGCTCATGCCGCGGGTGCATGGACAGGAACTCCTCGTAGATATCCACGGCTTCGAGGAACTGACGGTCCAGGGAGTAGGCGTCGCCGAGCATGAGACGGGCGTCCATGGCGTAGGGGCTGAACGGGTAGCGGTCGTTCAGCTTGACCAGGGAGTCGATGGCCTGCGCATAGTCCTTGTCCTGCATGGACGCGCGGGCGTTCTCGAAAAGCTCCTGGGCCGTGTCCTCGGGCGGGGTCAGGAAATAGTAGTCGATGGCCCCGCAGCCGTTCAGAAGAAGGACCAGGGAAAAAAGAAGCAGTTTGGTGCGCATGGCAAAAACCTGGCTAATGGTGAAGGATGCGCCGAGCCGCGGATCACGGGACGGGGCTCGGCAAAGAACGAGGGCGGCTGCGTATCCGCGCGGCCACCCTCGGTTAGGGACGATCAGCAACCTCAGGAACTAGAGGGCCTTGTCATTGAGCATCTGTTTCAGGCTGGCCTTGGACACGGCTCCGGTGACCTGTTCGACCACTTCGCCATTCTTGAAAAGGATCAGCGTGGGAATGGCGCGGATGCCGAACTTGCTCGGTGTGGCCGGGTTTTCGTCGACATTCATCTTCATGATGGCGACCTTGCCCTCGAACTCCTGGGTCAGTTCATCTATGACAGGAGCGATGGCCCTGCACGGCCCGCACCACGGCGCCCAAAAATCCACCAGCACCGGGAGATCAGATTTCAAAACTTCAGCGTCGAATCCGGCATCGTTCACTTGAGCAGCCATTATTCACTCCTTGAACAAAGGGTTTACGATATAATCGTCAGGCACAGCCCGCCCTCGGGGGATGGCCTCGAAATCCAGCGGGCTCGCCAGCCCGGCTCGGGCCAGCTGAACACCTGCGTACGCTATCATAGCAGCATTATCACCACAATACTTTTGCGCGGGGGCCAGAAATTTGAGCCCGTTGGCCGAGGCGAAGGCCGAAAAGACCTCGCGCAGGCGGGAATTGGCGGCCACTCCTCCTGCCAGGCACACGGTCCGCGCCCCGGCCGTGCGGGCAAGGGCCCGGCGCGTTTTCTCCAGCAGGGTCTGGGCGACGGTCTCGCTGACCGTGGCGCAGAGATCCTTCACCCGCTGGTCCACGGCGGCCGGGTCGAAGTCGGCGTAGTCCAGGGGCGGCAGGGCGTGCTGCCCGACGTGCAGGGCCACGGCCGTCTTCAGGCCGCTGAAGCTGAAGTCGCAGTTGTCGTTGTTCAGGTACGGACGGGTGAAAAGCCCCCGCACGGGCGTGCCGAGCCGCGCCAGCTCGTCGATGTACTTGCCGCCCGGATAGGGAAGATTGAGCAACTTGGCGATCTTGTCGAAGGCCTCCCCGGCCGCGTCGTCCAGGGTGCGCCCCAGGAGCTCGAAGACGCCCGGCCGTGGCATGGCGTAGAGGTGCGTGTGGCCGCCCGAGACCAGAAGACCGAGGGCCGGATATTCGATGGGACCCGTGAATTCGCAGGCCAGAAGATGGGCGTGCAGGTGATTGACGCCGATGACCGGCACGCCACGGGCCAGGGCGAAGGATTTGGCGTAGGCGATGCCGACCAGCAACGCGCCCAGCAGGCCGGGGCCGCGGGTCACGGCCACCAGCTCGACGCCCTCCCCTCCCGGACGCCCGGCCCGATCCAGGAGCGACTCGACCAGAGGATCCAGCAGCCGCAGATGCTCCCGCGAAGCCAGCTCCGGTACCACGCCGCCGAACACGGAGTGCATGGGAATCTGGGTATGCACCAGCTCCGCCTCGATCCTCCCATCGGCCCACAGGGCCACGGAGGTCTCGTCGCAGGACGTCTCGATGCCCAGACAGACGGGGCTGGATGCGCGGGAAGTGGAAAAGTCGGACAAGCCGGAAATGCCTCGATACGTTACATGAAGGAGAAATCTCGAAGATGGATCGCCGCGCTGCGCTCACGATGACGGACCGGGTTCATCGACATAGCGCGGAGTCCTCGACGAGCCAGAAACCGGACGACCGTCCAGAATTCATTCTGGCAAAACGGCTGAAGCAACGCAGTCCATCATCATTGCGAGGAGTCATCGACGCGCAGCAGGATGGATCGCACTCGGGAGATGCGGCCAGAATTCATTCTGGCAAGGCGCAACGCGGTTGTGGAGGGCGAAGTGTAGCCGACTACATGAGCCCGCCAACACGGCTGCAGCAACGCAGTCCAGAATGAATTATGGGCGGACGTCCCCCGCTTCGCGGTAGTATTGGAGAACGACCTCGACATCCTTCTTGGAGCCCACGAAGAGCGGCACGCGCTGGTGCAGTTCCTCGGGCTCGATGTCGAGGATGCGCCGCGTCCCGTCCACGGCCATGCCGCCCGCCTGCTCGATGATCATGGCCATGGGGTTGGCCTCGCACATGAGCCTGAGCTTGCCTTTGGGCTTGCGCGGGTCACGGTGGTCGGCCGGGTACATGAAGATGCCGCCGTAGATCAGGTTGCGGTGGAAATCCGAGACCAGGGAGCCGATGTAGCGCAGGCTGTAGGGACGCCCGAGGGCGTTCTCGTCGGACTTGAAATGGTTGACGATGCGCCGCGTGGGCTCGTCCCAATAGGACCAGTATCCCTCGTTGACGGAATAGATGCGACCCTGCTCCGGGATCTGGATGTTCGGGTGGGACAGGAGGAACTCGCCCACGCTCGGGTCCAGGGTGAAGCCGTGCACGCCGTTGCCGGCCGTGTAGACCATCATGGTCGAAGAGCCGTATATCATGTACCCGGCGGCCACCTGCATGGCGCCCTTCTGCAGGACCTCGTCCAGGGTCACGGCCTGCTGGGTGTAGGACGTGCGGCGATAGATGCTGAAGATGGTGCCGATGCTGACGTTGGCGTCGATGTTCGCCGAACCGTCCAGGGGGTCGAAGATCAGGATGTAGTCGCCCACGGGGAACTGCCGGGGAATCTCGATGAAGTCGGCGTTCTCCTCGGAGACCATGGCGCAGAGCACCCCGGCCCGCTCCATGCGTCGGATGATGACCTGGTTGGCGAAGTCGTCGAGCTTCTGCACGATCTCGCCCTGGACGTTGACCTCGCCCGTGGCCCCGAGAACGTCGAGCAGGCCGGCCTTGGAGACCTCGCGGTCGATGATCTTGGCCGACAGGATGAGTTCCGTGAGGAGCCGGGTGAACCGGCCCGAGGCCATGGGCCTCTCCTTCTGGCTGAGCAACAGGTGCTCGACAACCGTTACCTGGCGCATAGCGATGCCTCAGTTGGGATAGATGTAAATGAGATTGTCGGAGGCCATGCTCCGAACCCAGTACACGTCGACATCACCCGCGTCGCGGCTGCCCGAGTAGCTGGAAGACTTGGTGATGGGCAGCAGGGCTTCGGCGGACAGCCCCGAGGCCTGACCGTAGACCTTGTCGCCGGTGAAGAGCGAGGTCTTGCGTTCGCGGACCTCGGAGGTCAGGAGATCCATGTCGATCTCGACCAGGGTCGTGCGCAGGCTGTCGTTGCCGACGGCGCCCACGTGGACGAGAATGACCCGATCGGCGTTATGAATGAGACGCCGCTTGGGCTCCTTACCAAGCTCCACGAGACTCTCGCGCAGCTGCGGATCGAACCCGAGAGTGTCGTCGCCGGCCAGGAAGAGCTGCTCGCCGTCCAGAACGGCCATATGTCTGATCCAGGGCTGTGCGGCCTTCTGCTGCTCGATCCAGGCCGGGTCGAGCTGGAAATCCATGAGTTCGATCTGGTCGACGAGACGGACGATCTTGCTGTCGATGGTGTAGTAGTCGTCAAGGAACTCGGACGGCAGATCCGTCGTGACCGTCTGCTCGTAATCGATGCTTGGTTTGGGATTGACGTAGTCTTCGTAATACTCCCTCGTCGTCTTCACCGGGGTGCAGGCCACAAGAAACAGAAGACCGCAAAGAAGAAGCTGTTTTTTCATGGATTCTCTCGAAATCGATTGGGATTGAACGGACACGACCAGCGATCGGAGGCCATGCACAGGGCCCAGACAGGACCTATAGTCCGGCCGGAAAAGAATCAAGGGGGAACCTGCTTACCCGTTCCCGACGGCGTCGGGGGCGAACTTCTGCTCAAGCCGGTCCGCCAGGGAGTTGAGGACAAAGTAGAGCTTGTTGTGCTTCTCGGCCTCGGGGTCCGGGACGCTGCCGAGTTCCGCGTAGGTCTTGTCGCGCAGGGCGCCGAGCTCGGCGCGCTCCGCATCCGTGGTGGCGGCCTCCAGCAGGTCGTCGTAGATTTTGATGGCCTGTTCGTACTCGCCCTGGGCCGAGAGGAGCTTGGCCATGGTCTTGGTCTTGATGCCGGAATTGATGCAGAACTGGGCGACTTCCTCGGCGTCGAGATCCTTCTCGGGCTCCACCGGAACGTCGCTTGCGGCCAGGACTTCGGAATAGTGGCCGATGCCGCAGGTCAGGAGCTTGGCCAGATCCACGCTTTCGCCGTGGGAGTTGCGCTCCAGAACAAAGGAGGCCATGGCCAGATCCGTCTGCCCGGACTTCAGGAAATGCTCGCGAAGCCGCAGCCAGAACTTCTCGTAGGACAGCAGCTTGGCGAGGATGGTCTGGGCCCTCCCCGCGGCGGCGCCCTCCTCCCCTTCCTCGCACAGGAGGTCGATGAGATAGAGCTGGGCTTCGAGGTAGTCGGGATGGTGCTCGACGCCGCGCTGCACAATCTCGATGGCGCGCCGGGTATGGCCCTGCTTGCGGTACAGGCGGGCCAGAGGAAAGAAGATCTTGGACCCGGAGTCGTGTTCCAGGAGCTCGTCGAAAAGGGCGAGTGTGTCGTTCATATTCATTTCACGATGTACATGATTTCGTTTTCGGCGACATAGCACAGCTCCCGCTTGATGAGGCGCTGGACATACTTCTCGTCCCGCTTGAGCACCCGGATTTCGGAGCTCAGCTGGCGGTTCTGGGCGTCGATGTCGTCAATGGTGGCCTGTACGCCTTCGATCTTGAGGCGCAGGTCCTTGTAGGCGGGGATGCCGCTCTCCTCGTCGAAAATCTTGAACACCATGAAGATGTTGACCAAGCACAGGGCGAAAAGGAGTATCTTGCTCTTGTCCCGGATCATGTCCTAACCTTTCTGGCGAAGCTTCCTGCCCGCCTCGGTCCATGGTTCGATGTAGTTGTTGTATTCGCCCAGAGCCAGGTCGAGGAAGTTTTCGATCCGCTCGCCGTCGGCCGCGCCGATGACCGTGTTCACGCCGCGCAGGAAGGCCTCGTTGGGGTGCATGCTCTGGCATTTGGCCCCGACGAGAACGATGTTGACCTCCCGGCGCCTGAGGCCGTTCCATTTCCTGACGATGGCCAGGATGGACTTGCTCTCCTCGGACTCTTCGACAATCAAAATATTGTAGTAGTTGATGCGGACCTTGTCCACGGCTTCATGGATGTACCGGGCCTCGGAGACGAAGATGCCGCGCCCCTTGAGAAACTGGCCGATGCGACCGGCCAGGTCATGGTTCTTGACGAAGACGAAGGCCACCACGGCGTCGTGGGGAAAGTGCTCCGGGGCGACGACCTTCTCCTCCATGGCGTCCTGGTCCACGAGGATGGGCTCGCGGCACTTGGGACAGTTGAGCTTGAATTTCCGGGTCTCGGGAATGCGGTCGTCGGGAATGACGAACGTCGAATTACAGGATGTGCAGCTGATCTCCATGGTTCCCACCCCCTAGAAAAGGGACGTCTTGCGTTCGTATTCGTGGTCGAGCTCCAGGCCCTCGATGTCCGTGACCTTCTCGCCGCGCGCCGTTTTGATCTTGTCGATCATCTGGGCCAGGCGCGACTTGTCCGAGGCGTAGACCATGGCCGAGTCCTCGGTGATGAGATTCTCGTAGAAGAGGTTGGCCAAGTACTTGTCGAAGGTGACCATGCCGTAGGCGTCACCGGACTCGACGATGCCGTAGAAGGTCTTGTCCTCGGATTCGCCGTTGAGGATGCACTCCTTGACCCGAAGGTTGGACTTGAGGATCTCGAACGCCGGCACACGCCCCCCGCCGATCTTGGGCAGCAGGCGCTGGGACACGACGTACTTGAGACTCTCCATGAGACGCGAGCGGATGAGGCGTTCCTCGGCCAGCTCGAACATTCCGATGATGCGGTTGATGGTCTGGCCCGTATCCGAGGTGTGCAAGGTGCCGAGCACCAGATGGCCCGTCTCGGCGGCCTCAAGGGCGATGGTGATGGTTTCGCGGTCGCGGATTTCGCCGACCAGGATGACCTTGGGCGCCTGGCGCAGAGCCGCGCGCAGGCCCGAGGCGAAGGTGTCAAAGTCGAGCCCCAGTTCGCGCTGGTTGACGGTGCCCAGCTTGTGCTCGTGTACGTACTCGATGGGGTCTTCGAGAGTCACGATATGCTTGCGGTACATCAGGTTGATGTTGTCGATGAGGGCCGCCAGGGACGTGGTCTTGCCGGTGCCCGTGGCGCCCGTGACCAGGATCAGGCCGAACTTCTCCTTGGACATCTGGTAGAAGACGTCGGGCAGCCCCAGCTCCTTGATGGTCGGGACAACGGAGGTCAGCTTGCGCATGACGATGGCCAGGGACCCCTTCTGCCCGAGCACGTTGACGCGGAATCGGCAGCGTCCGGGCAGCTCGTAGGACAGGTCGCAGGAACCGCGGGAGAGCTGATCCTCGTAGAGACGCAGGTTGCGGCCCATGAGGCACATGGCCACGGCCTCCACCTGGAACGGCAGGAGCGGACCCGGGTTGGGCGTGATTCTCGCGTCCACGAGCTCGCCGTGGACCTCGGCCTGCACCGGCTTGTTGACCGTGAAGATGATGTCGGAGGTGTCGGGCGAGAAGTCCAGCACCTGATGCAGGATATGGTCAAGATGCGCGCGTTGCATGTTACACCTCGGTGAAGTCCTGGGGCGGGGTGACCAGGAACTCGCGGAACTTGGACTTGGTGGCGGCCTTGTTGTAGGCTTGTTCTGGGTCGATCATGCCGGCTGTCAGGAGCTTCATGATGGCGTCATCGATGCTCTGCATGCCGAACTTGCGACCCGTCTCGATGACGGAGTTGATCTGGAAGATCTTGTTCTCGCGGATGAGGTTGCGCACGGCCGGCGTGGCGATGAGGATCTCGATGCCGGCCACGCGGCCCGGCTGGTCGATGCGCTTGAACAGGTTCTGGGCGACGATGGCTCGCAGGGAGTCGGCCAGGCCCGAGCGGATCTGTCCCTGCAGGTCGCCGGGGAAGACTTCGATGATGCGGTCGATGGTCTTGGAGGCCGAGATGGTGTGCAGGGTGGCGAAGACGAGATGGCCCGTCTCGGCCGCCTCCAGGGCCAGCTGGATGGTCTCGAGGTCGCGCATTTCGCCGACCAGGATGATGTCCGGGTCCTCGCGCAGGGCGCCGCGCAGGGCCGCGCTGAAGCTCATGGTGTCGCGCCCGACCTCGCGCTGGTTGATGAGGCAGTTCTGTGGCTCGTGCACGAACTCGATGGGGTCTTCGATGGTCAGAATGTGGTCCTTGCGGATCTTGTTCACATAGTCCACCAGGGCCGCCAGGGTCGTGGACTTGCCCGAACCCGTGGGACCCGTGACCAGGACCAGGCCCTTGGGCAGCAGGGCCAGGTTCTTCAGTACCGAGGGCAGACCCAGTTCGTCCAGCGACAGAATCTTCTGCGGGATCTCGCGGAAGACCGCGCCGATGCCGCGCTTCTGCATGAAGAAGTTGGCGCGGTAGCGGGCCAGGTGCGGCACTTCGTAAGAAAAGTCCACGTCGCCCGACTCTTCGAAGGTCTTGATCTTGTTCTCGGGGGTGATTTCGTAGAGCATCTTCTTCAGTTCTTCATGCTCCAGAAACTTGTATTTGATGCGTTGCATTTCTCCATGCAGGCGGATGATGGGCTGCGAACCGGAGGAAAGATGGAGATCCGAGGCCCCCAGCTCATGCATCATTTTGAAAAAAGCATCGATTTGAGCCATTTATACCCCCATCAAGAGGAGTTGTTCACGAAATGCGGCATTCCGAAAAAGTGATTGTGTCGTGCCCGCGGCCTTCAAAAACACCCAGTCGAGTAGGCTTGTACAGGAAAAACCCGCAAAACGGAATGCAAAACTTCAGTCTCCCCAAACCCGGTAAAAGCCATACAGATAGTTCCAGCCGGAATAAATCGTCAGCAGGACGGCAACAAAAAGCAATCCGGACCCGAGCCACGCGACGTTAATGCCGAACACCGGATAGTGATAGATGAGAGGAACCAGGGCGACGCTCTGCATGATGGTCTTGAGCTTGCCGTATTTGTCGGCTGCGATGACGTGCCCCTTGTCCGCGGCGATGGCCCGCAGGCCCGTGACGAGGAGTTCACGCACGATGATGATGATGGCCACCCAGGCCGAAACCCAGTTCAGCTCCACGAGCATGACCAGCACCGAGGCGATGAGGATCTTGTCGGCCAGCGGGTCGAGAAACTTTCCGAAGTTGGTGACCTGGTTGTACTTGCGGGCCAGGAAGCCGTCGGCCAGGTCCGTCAGGATGGCCACGAGGAAGAGCAGCATGGCCAGGGTGCAGGTCGTGGGGCCGGGAAAATACAGCAGGGCGACGATGAACGGCACCGCCAGGACACGAAACAGGGTGAGGGCATTGGGTAGGTTCATCATCTCTGTCTATTCGTAATGCTGGAGCCGGGCCCAGACTTTTTGTACATAGTTTTGTGTTTCGGCATACGGAGGAATGCCTCCGTATTTCTTCACCGCGTTGGGTCCCGCATTGTATGCGGCCACGGCCAGCCGCCTGTCGGGGAACGTATCGAGCAACTGCTTCAGGTAGCGGATGCCGGCGTCGATATTTTCCTTCGGGTCGAAGGGATTCTCAAGGTCGAGGTCCCGGCCCGTCTCGGGCATGATCTGCATCATGCCTTGGGCCCCGGCCGTGGACACGGCGCCGGCGTTGAACCCGGACTCCACGTCGATGACGGCCATGACGAGTTTCTTGTCCACCCCGTGCTTGCGGCACAGGCCGGAAACGATGGCGTCAACCTCCTGCACGGTGCGCTTGTCGCGTTTGAAGCCGACCAGGGCCCTGCGGATGTAGTTGATGGACTTCTGACACTTGTACGGCTTGTAGCGGTTGGACGTCGGGATGTCCGAGATGCACAGGGAGCCGTCTTCCTTGACCATGTAGTAGATGCCCTTGGCCTGCGCGT
>JANJWV010000210.1 GCA_024709365.1 Desulfomicrobium sp.
GCGGATGCGCGACGGGTCCGAGATGAGGGCCGGGGGGTCGCCGGCGCGCCGTCCGCTCTCCACCACGGGGAAATCGACGCCGCTGACCCGTTTCACGGACTCGACGATTTCGCGTACGGAGTAGCCGTGGCCGTAGCCGCAATTGAAGACCCCGGACGGGTTGCCCGCCTCCAGGTGGCGCAGGGCCAGGACGTGGGCCGCGGCCAGGTCGGCCACGTGGATGTAGTCGCGGATGCAGGTGCCGTCGGGCGTGTCGTAGTCCGTGCCGAAGATGTGCAGGGCCTCGCGTCGGCCCAGGGCGGCCTGTGACGCGACCTTGATCAGGTGCGTGGCGTTGGGCGTGCACTGGCCGATGCGCCCCTCGGGGTCGGCCCCGGCCACGTTGAAGTAGCGCAGGATGACGTAGGTGAAGCCGGAGTGCGCGGCGGCGGTGTCCTCAATGACCCACTCGCTCATGAGCTTGGTGCGGCCGTAGGGGTTGATGGGTTTGGTCGGGCTGTCCTCGGTCACGGCCGGGGTGTCGGGCATGCCGTAGACCGCGGCGGTGGAGGAGAAGACGAACCGGGGAATCTCGTTTTTGACGGCCAGGCGGATGAGCTCCGTCGTGTTGTTGGTGTTGTTCATGTAGTATTTGAGCGGGTTCTCCACGGACTCGGGCACGACGATGGAGCCGGCGAAGTGCAGCACGGCCGAGAATTTTTCCTCTCCCATGAGGGCGTCCAGCCGGTCGGTGTCGGCCAGGTCGCCGACCACGAGGCGCGCCGGGGGCAGCACGGCTTCGGCCCGGCCCGTGGACAGGTTGTCGTAGACCACGACCTCGCAGCCTGCCTCCAGCAGGGCCAGGGTGGTGTGGGACCCGATGTACCCGGCTCCGCCGGTGACCAGTATCTTCGCCATGGATTTTTCCTCGCGTTCAGGTTGACTTTGCCGCTTCGCTCTTTACAGAAAGCGTTCGTGTCTGCAAAGCGGTTTGGCCGTGTATGACAGCAACTGCGCACAATAAGCGAATCACCATGAAGGAGCCCCCATGCCCACCGGTTTCACCCTCGTTTCCTCCACGCACGTCCCGGAGATAGCCTCCCAGGCCGACCTCTACGTCCATGACAGAACCGGTGCGCGCATCCTCTCGGTCAGAAACGACGACGAGAACAAGGTCTTCGGCATCACTTTCCGCACGCCCCCGGCCGACTCCACGGGCGTGGCCCACATCCTGGAGCACTCGGTCCTGTGCGGCTCCCGCAAGTACCCGGTCAAGGAGCCCTTCGTGGACCTCCTCAAGGGCTCCCTGCAGACCTTTCTGAACGCCATGACCTACCCGGACAAGACCTGCTACCCGGTGGCCAGCCAGAACCTGAAGGACTTCTACAACCTGACGGACGTGTACCTCGACGCCGTGTTCTTCCCGCGCATCACCCCCGAGATCTTCGAGCAGGAGGGCTGGCACCTGGACCTGCCGGCCGCGGACGCGGAACTGGCCGTCAAGGGCGTGGTCTACAACGAGATGAAGGGCGTCTATTCCTCCCCCGACTCGCAGCTGGCCGAGCAGTCCCAGCAGTCCCTCTTCCCGGACACGACCTACGGCCTGGACTCGGGCGGCCACCCGCGCGCCATCACGGACCTGACGTACGAACAGTTCGCGCAGTTCCACCGTACCTACTACCACCCGTCCAACGCCTGGATCTTCTTCTATGGCGACGACGACCCCGAGGCGCGGCTGGAGCTGCTGCGCGAGTACCTGGACCGCTTCGAGGCCCTGGAGGTGGATTCGTCCGTGGGCCTGCAGCCCGCCTTCGACGGCCCGCGCGAGGTGCGCCAGGGCTTCGAGGCCATGGGCGAGGAGGACGAGGCCCTGGGCATGCTGACCATGAACTGGCTCCTGCCCGGCAAGGAGGACCCCGAGACGGTCCTGGCCTGCAAGATCCTCGACGGCCTGCTGACGGGCATGAACGCCTCGCCCCTGCGCAAGGCCCTCATCGAGTCGGGCCTGGGTGAGGACCTGACGGGCGCGGGAGTCGAGCACGAGATGGCCCAGATGTACTACTCCGTGGGCATGAAGGGCGTGCTGCCCGAGAATTTCGAGGCCGTGAAGGCCCTCATCCTTTCCACCCTGCAGGACATCGTGGACAACGGGTTCGAGGCCGACCTCATCGAGGCTGGCATCAACTCCGCCGAGTTCGACCTGCGCGAGAACAACACCGGCTCCTACCCGCGCGGCCTCATCGTCATGCTGCGGGCCCTGGGCTCCTGGCTCTACGACCTGGACCCCCTGGAGCTGGTGGCCTTCGAGAAGCCCCTGGCCGCCCTCAAGGACCGCTTGGCCCGTGGCGAGAAGGTCTTCGAGGAGCTCATCCGCCGTCATATCCTCGAAAACCCGCACCACACGGTTGTCGTCTTGGAACCCGAAGAGGGCTACGCCGCCCGCGTCGACGACGAGGAGCAGGAGCTCATCCGCTCCCTGCGCGAGGCCCGCGCCGACCTGGGCGACGAGGAACTCGTGGGCCGCACGGAACAGCTGCGGCGCATGCAGGAAACCCCGGATTCCCCCGAGGCCCTGGCGACCCTGCCGTGCCTGTCGCGCGAGGACATCGACCCCGTGGTGCGCGTCGTGCCCACCGAGGCCCGCGACTGGGACGGGGCCACGGCCCTGCTGCACGACCTGCCGACCAACGACATCTGCTACCTGGACCTGGCCCTGGACCTGGGCGCCGTGCCCGAGCGGCTCATCCCCCTGGTGCCGCTCTTCGGCCGCGCCCTGACGGAGATGGGCACGGACCTCGAAGACTACGTGTCCTTCTCCAAGCGCATCAACAGCAAGACCGGCGGCGTCTACGCCCGCACCCTCCTGACCCAGCGCGAGGGCGGGCCCGACCCCGTGGCCCGGCTCGTGGTGCGCGCCAAGGCCGTGGGCGCCAGAGTGGGTGACATGCTCGGCATCGTGGGCGACGCCCTGACCCGGACCCGCTTCGACGACCGCGAACGCTTCCGGCAGATGGTCCTGGAGGAGAAGGCGGGATTGGAGCACGCCCTGGTGCCCTCGGGGCATCATTTCGTGGGCCTGCGGCTGCGTTCGCGCTTCAACCTGGCCGACAGCCTGCAGGAGCGCATGGGCGGCATCGAGAGCCTCCTTTTCCTGCGGGAACTGGCCGGCAGGATCGACGCCGACTGGAACGGTGTCCTGGACGACCTGGAAACCCTGCGCCGGGCCGTGGTCCGGCGCGGCGGCGCCGTGGTCAACCTGACCATGGATGAGTCCATGCTCGCCGACCACGGCGAGCGCTTCCGGGAATTCGCGGCCGGCCTGCCCGTCGGCGCGGCCGAACGGTCGGTCTGGTCCGGCCCGGGCGCGGCGGAGCACGAGGCCCTGATCATCCCGGCCCAGGTCAACTACGTCGGCAAGGTCTGCGACCTGCACGCGGCCGGGTACGCGTTCCACGGCTCGAGCCTCGTCGCCTCCAAGTACCTGCGCACGACCTGGCTCTGGGAGCAGGTGCGCGTCCTGGGCGGGGCCTACGGTGGTTTCTGCAGTTACGGCCGCCTGACGGGGCTCATGAGCTTCGGCTCCTACCGCGACCCCAACATCGCCTCCACCCTGGCGGCCTTCGACGGCTGCGGGAAGTTCCTGGAGCACGTCGGCCTGGACCGGGGCGAACTGCTCAAGGCCATCATCGGCACCTCCGGCGACCTGGACCCCTACCAGCTGCCCGACGCCAAGGGCTTCACGGCCATGACCCAGCACATGGCCGGCGTGACCACGCAGACGCGCCAGCGCATCCGCGACGAGGTGCTGGCCACGGAGGAAGGGCACCTGCGCTCCTTCGGCACGCTCCTGCGCGAGGCCGCGGCCTCGGGGCTGGTCTGCGTCATGTCCGGCGAGGAGGCCCTGGCCAGGGCCGGCCTGCAGGGGCTCGCACTGTCGAGGAAACTGAAGCTGCTCTCGCGGGGACGTCCGGGCCCGGAGGAGGCGGGAATGCACCGTTTCTGAAGCATCCTCCGGGTTTTAAAAAGGTTTTGATAAATGTCGGTTCGCGTGGCATGAGGGTCACACTGAATCCGCCGGCTCATGGCGGATGAGACCTGCAACGCGGTGAACCGATGAACGACATCTCCCACTCCTCCCCGGGCGCGTACTCCGACGAACTGCTGTTTGCCGCGGAAGCCGACGCCGCCGGTTCCAGGGTGCTGCCCGGATGGAAGCTCCTCATCGTCGACGACGAGGAGGAGGTGCACGTCATCACCCGGATGGTGCTGGAGGGCATGACCTTCTCGGGTCGGGGGCTGTCCTTCCTGAGCGCCTATTCCGGCCGCGAGGCCGCCGAAATCCTGCGCGCCGAGCCCGACGTCGCCGTCATCCTTCTGGACGTGGTCATGGAGACGGGGCAGGCGGGCCTCGAACTGGTGGAGTTCATCCGGGGCGAGCTCGGCAACAGCCTGGCGCGCATCATCCTGCGCACGGGGCAGCCGGGCCAGGCCCCGGAGCGCGACGTCATCACCCGCTACGACATCAACGACTACAAGCACAAAACCGAGCTCACGGCCCAGAAGCTTTTCTCCACCGTGACCACGGCCATCCGCTCCTACAACGACCTGCGCGCCATCGAGAAGACCCGCCAGGGCCTGGAGCTGATCATCTCCTCCACCCGGGGGCTTTTCCAGCGCGGCGACATGGAACTCTTCGCCCGCGGCGTGCTGGACCAGATGAGCTCGCTCCTGCGCGTCAACGAGGACTGCCTGTTCCTGCATTCTCCCTCCGGCTTCGCGGCCACGGTCCAGGACGGGGACATTTCCGTGCTGGCCGGCACCGGGGAATTCAGCCACTGCGGGATCGGCCAGTCCTGCAGCCTGTCCCCGGACGTGCTGGACGCCCTGCGCCAGGCCGTGCGGGAGAAGTCGAGCCAGTTCACCCGCGACCATTTCGTGCAGTATTTCCGTTCCAGACGCGGCGGGGAGAACCTGCTCTATTTCCGCCTGAACCATATGCTGAGCCCCTTCGAGCATCGGCTGGTCGAGGTCTTTTCCCGCAACGTGGCCGTGGCCATGGACAACATGCAGCTCGGCCTGGAACTGACGAATAGCCAGAGGGAGATCATCTTCGCCCTTGGCGAGTGCGTGGAGTCCAGGTCCAAGGAGACGGCCAGCCACGTGCGCAGGGTTTCGGAGTGCTGCCGCCTCATGGCCGAACGGCTCGGGTTCGCCGCCCAGGACGCCGAACTCCTGCGCCTGGCCTCGCCCATGCACGACGTGGGCAAGATCGGCATCCCGGACTCCATCCTGCTCAAGCCCGGACCCCTTTCGGCCGAGGAGTTCGAGGTCATGAAGACGCACACCCGCATCGGCTTCCAGATCCTCAAGGGGTCGCCGCGGCCCATCATGCAGGCTGCGGCCGTCATCGCCCACGAGCACCACGAGCGGTGGAACGGGCAGGGGTACCCCCGGGGGCTGCGCGGGGAGGAGATCCACCCCTACGGCCGCATCGTCTGCCTGGTGGACGTCTTCGACTCCCTGCTTTCCCGCCGCGTGTACAAGGAGGCCTGGCCCCTGCCGCGCGTGCGGGACTACATCGTAGGCGAGCGGGGCGGCATGTTCGACCCCGGCATGGTCGACATCATGCTGGGCGACCTGGATGCATTCACCGCCCTGCGCAACGAATTTCCCGACTGAACCGACGGGGTCCCGTGCATGAGAAACGACGACATGATGGATGAAGTCCGCTTCGCGGAGGAGACGCCGCCGCCATCGGCGGAAGGCAACGGCGCGTGGAAGGTCATGATCGTGGACGACGACGATTTCGTCCACAAGGTGACCGAGCTGACCCTGGGCGACTACCGCTACCAGAACACGCCCGTGCGGTACCTGCACGCCTACTCCGGCCTGGAGGCCAAGATGCTCCTGGACGAGCACCCGGACACGGCGGTCATTCTCCTCGACGTGGTCATGGAGACCGAGAACGCCGGCCTGGAGTTCGCGCGGTATGTCCGCCGGGAGGCGGCCAACTCCTTCGTGCGCATCATCCTGCGCACGGGCCAGCCCGGCCAGGCGCCCGAGCGCAAGGTCATCACCGAGTATGACATCAACGACTACAAGCACAAGGCGGAGCTGAGCGAACAGCGCCTGTTCACGGCCATCACGGCGGCCATCCGCTCCTTCAACGACCTGCGGACCATCGATCAGGGCAGGATCGGGCTGCAGAGCGTCATCGCCGCATCGGCGGAGCTGTTCGCGGCCAAGTCGGTGCAGGATTTCTTCGTGCTCGCGCTGGAGCACATCCTGCGCACGGGCCGCTGCGCCGGCCTGTCGTGCAGCGAATTCGGCCTGGCCGGGACGGCACGCGACGGCCGCGTCGAGATCTTCGAGTCCCGGGGGCTGTTCGACCCCGGCCACGGCTTTTCGGAACCTGCGCGGCGCATGCTCGAACTCTGCAACGCCACGCCGGGAGAGCGGCGCGTGCACGTCCTGGAGAAGGAATTCGCGGCCGGCTTCTACAACAGCCACACGGACCAGGACTATGTCCTCTACGCCTCGTTCGGCAGGCCCCTGAACGAGATGGAGCAGGGCCTGCTGCACATTCTGGGCGGCAACATCGCCGTGGCCCTGAACAATCTGTTCCTGACCGAGGAAATCGTGGCCACCCAGCGCGAGGTCGTGCTGACCCTGGGCGAGGTGGTTGAGACGCGTTCCAAGGAGACGGCCCAGCACGTCAAGCGCGTGGCCGAGTATTCCTACCTCCTGGCCGTCAAGGCAGGGTTGTCCGAGGACAAGGCCCAGCTCCTGCGCATGGCCTCGCCCATGCACGACGTGGGCAAGATCGGCATCCCCGACTCCATCCTCTTCAAGCCGGGCAAGCTGACGGAAGAAGAGTTCAACATCATCAAGACCCACACCGTCATCGGCCACTCCATCCTCAAGAACTCGCCGCGCCGCATCATGCGCACGGCCGCGACCATCGCCCTGCAGCACCACGAGCGCTGGGACGGCACGGGCTACCCGCATGGCCTGGCCGAGGACGAGACGCACATTTTCGGCCGCATCACGGCCCTGGCCGACGTCTTCGACGCCCTGGCCTGCGACCGCGTCTACAAGAAGGCCTGGCCCCTGGACGAGGTCCTGGCCTACCTTCGGGAGCAGCGGGGGCGGCAGTTCGACCCGCGTCTTGTGGACATCTTTCTGGCGAACATCGACGGGTTGACGGCCATCCGCGCCACCTACCCGGATTAGGGCGACCGACGGGACACGGAGGGTTCATGACCGGAAACGACCTGCGCGACGACCTGGTGTTCGCGGACGAGGACATCGTCGTCGCTCCCGCGCGGGGGCGGGAGGCCTGGAAGCTCCTCATCGTCGACGACGAGGAGGAGGTGCACAGCATCACGCGCATGGTCCTCGGCGGCTACGAGTTCGAGGGCGCGCCCCTTGTCTTCCTGAGCGCGTACAGCGCCGAGGAGGGGCGCCGGGTCATGGACGCCAACCCCGACGTGGCGGTCATGCTGCTGGATGTCGTCATGGAGACGCCGCACGCCGGCCTCGACCTGGCCCGCCACGTGCGCGAGGCGCTGGGCAACCGGCTGGTGCGCATCATCCTGCGCACGGGCCAGCCCGGCCAGGCCCCGGAACGGCAGGTCATCATCGACTACGACATCAACGACTACAAGAACAAGTCCGAGCTCACGGCCCAGAAGCTCTTCACCGCCGTGACCACGGGCATCCGCTCCTTCCGGGACCTGCAGGCCATCGACCGCAGCCGCCAGGGCCTGGAGGACATCATCACCGCCTCGGCGGAACTCTTCCGCACGAACAGCCTGGAGCGCTTCGCCCGCGGCGTCCTGACCCAGATGACGTCGCTCCTGCGCCTGGAGGAAAGCTCCATGTACCTGGGAGCGGGTTCGGGCTTCGCGGCCCGGGACAGGGAGGACGACTTCGTCATCATCGCGGGCACCGGCGATTTTTCGGACATGGAGTCCAGGCTGGCCAGCGAGGCCCTGGACGGGCAGGAGCTGGAGCTGGTCCGCAGGGCGGTCGGCGCCGACGACTGCCTTTTCGACCACGAGTGCTATGCGGGCTGCTTCGGCATGGACAGCGGGTCGAGGCATGTCCTCTTCCTGCGGATCAAGCGCGGCCTCACGGAACTGGAGCAGCGCCTCGTGCACATCTTCGCGGCCAACGCCGCCGTGGCCTTCGAGAACCTCCTGCTCAACCGGGAGATGACCGAAACCCACCGCGAGGTCATCTTCACCCTGGGCGAGGTGGTCGAGAATCGCGCCCTGATCGAGGGCCTGCACGTGCACCGGGTGGCCGAGATGGCCCATCTGCTGGCCTGCAAGGCCGGCCTCGACGAGGAGGACTGCGAACTGCTGCGCCTGGCCATGCCCATGCACGACGTGGGCAAGGTCGCCATCCCCGACAGCGTGCTCCTCAAGACAGGCCCCCTGGACGAGGTCGAACGCCGCATCGTCGAGGAGCACCCGCGCCTGGGCTTCGACATCCTGAACCGTTCCGGGAACCGCATCATGCAGGCCGCCGCGCGCATCGCCCTGGAGCACCAGGAGTCCTGGGACGGCAGCGGGTACCCGGCGGGCCTGGGGGGTGAGGACATCCACATTTTCAGCCGCATCGCGCGGGTGGTGGACGTGCTGGACTCACTGCTGAGCGAGCGCGTCTACAAGAAGCCCTGGAGCGTGGAGAACACGCTGGCCCATCTCCGGGAGCAGCGGGGGCGTCAGCTCGACCCTGCCTTGGTGGACCTGCTTCTCGGGCACCGGGAGGAATTTCTGACCCTGCGGGAGAACATTCTTCAGCAGAGCCGGGATGTTGAAACGGGAGAGCGCGAAAAAAAATCTTGACCGTACAGCCCCGTTCACCTATCAAGCCCCTCTGCCTGGAGGGGTTCCCGAGTGGCCAAAGGGAACAGACTGTAAATCTGTCGTCGAACGACTTCGGAGGTTCGAATCCTCCCCCCTCCACCAGCCGACCACAACCCGCTTTCGAGCGGGTTTTTTCGTTTGCGGCTCCGGGATGATCGCCGCCCGGGCGCATCGCGACCGGTCAGGGGACCCTGCCCCGGATTCTCTCCCGACTGCGCGTCCGCGGCTGGACGAAACCCCGCGGATATGTGATTTCTCCGTGAAAGGAGGCTTCCCATGTTCGTTCGCACCCTCATTGTTGCCATGCTTCTTTTGTGCTTTTCCGGGTTCTCGGCGGCCGCGACGGGATATGCCGATCCCGTGCACGGCGCGCGCGGGATCGTTTACGGAGAGTACCAACTGCACGTCGTCAGCGACCCGGCCCCGGGCGAGGCCAACGCGGCGGTCCGCCTGAACCTGACTCTGGCCGACCCGAACGGGGCCACGGTCACGGATCTGGACCCTGCAGCCGCCCCGGAACTGGCCATCGTCCGCCAGGGGCTCGACGCGTTCACGCTCATGCGTCCGTCCATGGGCGAAGGGGGCGTGTTCACCGTGAACCTGACCTTCCCCGTGCCGGGAACCTATTTCGTCTACCTTGGTTTCACGCCGCTGGGCGGCCGGGCCGTCACCGCCATGGCCGAACTGCAGATAGCGGGCGCCGCGCCGGCTCCGCTGCCCCTTGAGGTGCACGTGCCGGGCAGGGTGGCCAGCGAGACCCTGGGCGCGGACATCACCGTGGAGAAAACGCCGACCGGCCATCGCATAGACCTCGGCCTGATCCAGCCCGACGGTTCCCCGCTGACGGACGTGGACATGGCCTCGGGCGATCTGGTCATCCTGAGTGCGGACGGAAAGGAGTATTTCCACGCCCTCCCGGCCCGGGCCGAAAACGCCACCTCCGCCGCATTCGAAGCCGCCTTCCCGCGCCCCGGCCTCTACAAGGCCTGGGCCCTGTTCCAGGGCGCAGGCAAGGCTCTGGAACTGCCTTTCGCGCTGGAAATCACGGATTGACGAGAGGGAAACCGGGCGTCCGGTTTCCGCATGTCTCGTGACGCCCGCCAAGCCTTGGATGGCTCGAACGGGAGGGAGATGGGCTCGAAATCGGCCTGAAGTGCGTAGAATCAGGCAGTCAAGGCTGTTCGCGACATGACCGCGAACAGCCTTTTTTGTCATCCGCCCGCGCGTCGATTCGAGTGCGCTCGCACCAAGGGGCGGTCCCGGCCGGCCGGAGGCGCCCCGATCACACTCCTGACGGAAAGGGCCTGCAATCATGCCTCTTGGCGAAGCCAGTCCAGGACGTGGAAGCCCCAGCCCGGCAGGTCGACATAGAGGCCCCGGCCGCAGATCTCGTCACCGTCCCGCACGTAGGAGGCTCCGCCCAGATCCTTCAAACACCATGCAGCGCCGGCGACGTCCTCCGAGAACCCCGCGATCAGGCCCTGCGCCGGGTCCGGTGAGAAGTTGACGACCACCAGGCACCGGGCCGCTTCCGTTTCCCAGACCCAGGCCAGGAGGTTCTCGCAGCTCGTGTTGTCGGGCCAGCCGCGGCATTCGAGCAGACTCCACCGGCCGCTCCTGCAGCCGTTGTCGCGCAGGCGGTCCAGCAGGCCGCGGTAGAAGGCCAGGAGCTCGTCGTCGGGCTCCTCGTCCGGGCGGCGGGACAGGAATACGGGCAGACGCACGCGGCGCCCGTCGAGCTGACCCTCGTGGACCAGGGCCGCGCCGGGCAGGGTCAGGGCCACGACGGCGGCGGCCCGGTCCGCGCCCGGGGCGAAGACCGAGGCGGCCCTGGGCTCGTCGTGGTTTTCGATGAAGCGGACAAGGCGTTGCTGATAGTCGGCTCCGGCCGTGAGGTGCGAGCGGATGGCCGGCGGGGCGTCGTGTTCGAGGCGGTCGTAGAGGCGCTTGTCGTAGCAGAAGTCGAAGCCGTGCTGCTGCAGCTCCCACTCCAGGTCCCAGTAGGCCTCGGCCATGAAGACGAAGCCCGGGGCGGCCCGCCGGACGGCCGGGATGACCTCCCGCCAGTAGTCCGCCTCCGGCCTCGTGCCGGCCCGTTCCCCCCAGGTCCTTTCGAACACGTCGTTCAGCAGCAGCATGGCCATGTCGCAGCGCACGCCGTCGCACTGGCCGGCGATGTCGGTCAGGGTGTCGATGGCGGCCCGGCGCAGGCCGGGGTCGAAGGCGTTCAATTGGAGCACGTCGGGCCAGGCCGGGAAGTACGGATCGCGGCCGCAGGCGAAGACGCGGCCGCCGATCCCGATAAAGGACGACGGGTCGCCTTCCAGATCTTCGGCGCTGCCCTGGATGAAGTACTCCGGGTGCTCCAGCGTCCACGGGTGGTCCGGGGCCACGTGGTTGGGCACGAAGTCGAGGATCAGGCCCATGCCCCGTTTGGCCAGGGCCTTGCGGGCCGCGACCAGCCCCTCGGGGCCGCCAAGGTGCGCGTCCGCGACGTAGCGGCGGATGCAGTAGGGCGAGCCGACGTTGTCGGCGGCGTCGAAGTCGGGCAGGGCGCGGCGGAAGTCCTCCAGGAGCCCGGCGCCCTGCATGGAGATGGCGATGCCCGCCGGGCTGCGCTCCCACACGCCCATGAGCCACACGGCGTCGAAGCCCAGGGCCGCTATCCCGTTCCATGCCGCGTCAGGGACAGTGGCCAGGGTCAGGGTCCGGCCGGCCGAGCGGGAAAGCTCGTCCAGCCAGACCCAGGTGTTGATCTCGTAGATGAGCGGATTGTTCGTCAGGCTTTTCATTTCCGGCTCCTGTTCCCGTCCTGCTTGTCCTTTTTGAACGCCACCTGCTTGCCTTCCCTGAGGGCCACGGCCGGGTCCAGCATCCCGAAGAGCTGGATGGTCTTGGCCACGAGGCCGGTCCAGCCGGTCTGGTGGCTGGCGCCGAGGCCGGCGCCGTTGTCGCCGTGGAAGTACTCGTAGAAGAGGATGTGGTCCTTCCAGTGCGGGTCGGTCTGGAACTTCTCCGTGCCGCCGTACACGGGGCGCCTGCCGTTTTCGTCTCGGGTGAAGATCCGGGCCAGCCGGTCCGCGATCTCCCTGCAGACCTCGAAGAGGTTCATGAGCTTGCCGGAGCCGGTGGGGCACTCGATTTTGAAGCTGTCGCCGTAGTAGAGGTAGTAGTTCAGCAGGCCGCGCAGGAGAATGATGTTGACCGGCATCCAGACGGGGCCGCGCCAGTTGGAGTTGCCGCCGAACATGCCGGTGTTGGACTCGGCCGGGAGGTAGTCCACCCGGTGGTCCTGCCCCTGGGTGTGGAAGACGTAGGGGTGCCG
>JANJWV010000119.1 GCA_024709365.1 Desulfomicrobium sp.
GACGCTCTTCCGATCTGCCGGACTCCTGGCCGCCGCCGTGGCCGCTCCCCTGGCCCTGCGCGCCATGGGCGCGGGTTGGGCCTGGGGCCTCGGCCTGGCCGCGGTGTTCGGTCTGGCGGGAGTGGCCGTCATGGCCCTGATTTCGCGCCGCAGCGGCACCATGGTCAACTGCACGACCTGGTGCCCCATCGGCCTGCTGAACAACCTCGTGGGCCGCGTGCTGCCCTGGCGCGTGTCCATCGACAGCTCCTGCACGGGCTGCGGCCTGTGCGCCAAGGCCTGCCGCTACAACGCCCTGACGCGGGCCGATCTCGAACGAAAGCGCCCCGGCCTGACCTGCTCCCTGTGCGGCGACTGCCTGCCGCGCTGCCCCCACGGGCACCTGGGCTACGCCTTTCCCGGACTGGGGCGGGACCGCGCGCGCCAGGTCTTCATCACCCTGGTCTGCGCCCTGCACGCCGTCTTTCTGGCGGTGGCCCGCATCTAGTATCTGTCGAGGACCCGCTCCTTCTCGGAGAAGTCCCACTCCTTGAGGCCCAGGGCCACGAGGATGTCGTCGACGAGCTCGTCCACGCTGCGGTGGGCCTGGAGCATGTGGTCCATGCCCGCCATGTACAGGGGCTCGCGCTCGGCCATGACCGCGGCCACCTCGTCGTGCAGGTCCAGGGGCGTCAGGGCAGGTCGCTGGGCCGCGTTGGTGTCCCGCAGGAGCCTGCCTATCAGCAGCGCCGCGTCGGCGGCCAGATAGAAGCTTACGCCCGTGCGGTACATGAGGTCGCGGTTGGCCTGGGACAGGACGATGCCGCCCCCCGTGGCCACGACCTTGCCGGGCAGCTCCGCGGCCCGGGCCAGGGCCTCGGTCTCCAGGCGGCGAAACTCGTCCCAGCCCGCGTCGGCGACGATGGCCTCGATGGTCTTGCCCGCGGCTTCGACGACCAGGGCGTCGGTGTCGAGGCAGGAGCAGCCGAGAACGGCGGCCAGGGCAACGCCCACGGTGGTCTTGCCGCTGCCGCGCATGCCGAGCAGATAGATGTTCTTCTCCGCCAGGGAGAAGGGGGCGCGCTTGAACTGGCCGGGACGGAAGGTCATGGTCGCGCCCGGCTCTTCGATCTCGCTTTTCTTCTTGATGAATATCGTCATGGTTGTCCTCCTCGTCATCGACGGCATCCCGAATCCTTCAAAAAGAGCCAAAATGCAACGCGCAATACCGATTGCCCCGTACGTTGACGGCCAAATGCAACTCGGGCTAGCATCCATTCTTCCGCACCGACAACCCCAACAAGGATCGCCCATGAAGGCCCTGAAAACCCTGTTCGTCACCCTGCTGCTCCTCTGCGCCCCCACGATCCTCATGGCCCAGGGCGTCGAGAAAATCGGCGTGCAGGGTCTGCGCAACCTGATCGATTCGAACAAAGGGCGAGTCCTGATCATCAACTATTGGGCCACATGGTGCAGCCCCTGCGTGAAGGAGTTTCCGGGCCTGATAAACGTGCGCCGGGAATTCGCCGAGAGCGACCTGAGCATCGTCGGCATCTCCGTGGACTACAACCCCAAGCCCGTCGAGAACTTCATCAAGCAGAACAAGGTCAATTTTCCCATCTTCATCGATGACGGCTCCATCGGCCAGATGATGGACATCGGCTCCATCCCCCGCACCCTGATCTACGACCGCCAGGGCAAGAAGATCCTCGACCACCTCGGATTCATCCCCGAGGAAAGCTTCCGTCACGTGGTGGCGAGGTTGCTGGGCACCCCATGAAGATTCTGGCGGAACTGGCCGAGAGGGCGATCATCGAGGCCCAGCAGCGCGGCGATTTCGAGGGGCTCGAAGGTCAGGGACGGCCGCTGCCCGACCACTCGGACCCGTTCATGCCCGAAACCCTGCGCATGGCCTACAAGGTCCTGAAGAACTCCGGCTACGTGCCCGAAGCCATCCAGTCCCAGCGGGAAATCCGCTCCCTGATCGAATGCCTGGAACACGAGACGGACGAATCGCGCAAGATGCGCCAGATCCAGAAGGTCCAGCTCTTCCTGGCCCGCGCCAAGATCCGCCATGGCGGCCTCCTGCAGGAGGAGAACGAGGCGTACTTCCAAAAGGTGGTGGCCCGAACCACCCTGAACACCACATCATGAACCCACATCGTCGCACCCTGCTCAAGGCCGCCCTCGCTCCCCTGCTCCTGCCCCTGCTGGGAGGAGAGGCCCGGGCCACGGCCGTGTCCGAAGTATCCGAAATACGCGTCATCCAGACCAAGGACCCGGCGCGGACCCTGGAACGCGTGTCCGCCCCGGGCTACGCCCACGCCCTGGCCCAGTCGGTGCTGGCCTTCATCATCGAGGGCTACCCCAAGGGCAACCTCCCGGTCTGGAAGAAGCCCCTGGCCGAGGTGGACTTCAACGCGCGCATCCCCCTCATCTGCGAGCACGTGGTGCGCGGCGTGATCCGCCACGCCGCCATCCATCCGGTGGACCCGTGCTGGATCATGGGCCAGATGATGGCCGAGTCCTTCTTCTACGAGTTCGCCGTGTCCTCGGCCCTGGCCGTGGGGCCGTGCCAGTTCATCTCGGCCACGGCCCGGGGCTACGGCATGGTCTGCGCCGACGCCCACGGCCAGCCCGCGGGTTTCGCCCGGCGCCCGGACCTGGAGACCGAGTTCGAGAAAATGGCCGACCACCGCGAGCGGATGCGCTCCCTGCGCCGCGAGCAGCCGGACCTTTTCAACAACCCCGCCAAACTGCTCCGCACCCTGCTGAACGCCCAGACCGCGGGCAAGGCCATCCCCTCGGCCGGGACCTACGCCCTGGCCCTGGACCGCATGGACCTCCTGCAGTCCGGCTACGCCATGGCCCGGGACAACTGCCGGCTGTACATGGAGGAGAACTTCCGGGGCCGATCCATCTTCAACCCCCAGGACGCGGCCTTTTTCGAGAAGTTCGACCAGCGCGTGCTCTACCCCCACTGCATCGACGCCATGGTCCGGATGATGGCCGAGAACCTGCGCTCCCGCAGCGGCAACATCCTGGCGGCCACAGCCGGCTACAACGCGGGCCTGGGCAACACGGACTACGCCAAGGCCGGCATCTACGAGCCCTACGGCCGCATCCCCAATTTCGCCGAGACCGTGGACTACGTCAGCAAGATCCTCGTCAACCACCATGAAATCGCCCGGCGCATGGGATAGGCCATGAACCCGACCAAAGTCAGCCGCGACCGCCTCGAAACCCTGACCGACCTGCCCAACATCGGCCCGGCCATGGCCCGCGACCTGCGTCTGCTGGGCTTCGACTACCCCGCGCAGCTCGCCGGCCAGGATCCGCAGGCCCTCTACCATCGCCTGGGCGACCTGACCGGCGTCCGCCAGGACCCCTGCGTGCTGGACGTCCTCGTCTCCGTGACCAGATTCATGGACGGCGAGGAGCCCAGGCCGTGGTGGCACTACACACCGGAGAGGAAGACACGGCCCGGCACCTGAGCCGGTCCCTCCGCACTTCGTCAGCCCATGCTATTCCCCCGCCTTCTTCTTCCCGATCTTTCCTCCAAGCTCCGAACCAAGCCTTCCTGTCCGGTCCGGGCGAGGCCCGTCGACTGTCCGACTGAGCCAGACATCGTTCGTTTTCCCGTCGCCCACCGCCCGAAGTGAAAGCCTCAATCCGAAGAAGCGACGGGAAAACGTTACGAGGCCGGCGAAGGAGTTTCGACGAGCCTCGCCCGGACCGGACAGGAAGGCGGCCGCACAGACGCGATTTTCATGCCACGACGCAATCTGCACATTCCCGCTTCAGGTACCGAATCCGATCACACCTCCACACTGCCATGACCGAGCCCGCCCGGACCGGACAGGAAGGCGGCAGTTGTGTGCGTCAAGTTCAGCAAATTTTCCACGGCATGATGGGTAACCTCAAGCATCTGGCGACCAAGAATGGGCCCACCCAAAGCTCGTCGGAGGTCGCCAGATGCGTTTTCCATTAAGCAACCAGTTCCATCAAAGCCTTCTTCTTCATTTCTGTCAGCAGGCTCATATCCAGATACCTGTTCGCCTCGATCCAGTTCTCGTGCGTCTCGACCGCAAGGGCTCTAATGAGGCGTAAGCAACTTTCCTCATTCGGGAATATCCTGACGACCTGGGTCCGCCGCTTGATCTCTTCATTTAGTCTTTCCAGCATGTTGGTCGACTTCAGATGCTTGTGATGCCCGCAGGGTAGCCGGTAGAAGGAGAGGGTTTCCTCGATATTGTCTTCCACCCATGCGCAGAGCTTTGGGTATTTCTCCTGCCACCTCAGAAGCCAAGCGGCCATGTCCTTGCGGGCCTCGGTAAGGTCTCTCCGGTCGTAGATCCAGCGCAGCTCTCGCAGACAGTCATCATCTGCCTTGCGCGGCAAGTGATCGAGGGCGTTGCGCAGGAAGTGGACGTAACAGCGCTGCCAGACCGCCTCGGGAAGGGTTTCCGTCAGTGCTTTCTTCAGGCCTGCGTGGTCGTCACTGACCGCCACTTCCACTCCTTTGAGCCCTCGCTGTTTCAGACCCAGGATGAAGTCTTTCCATGAACTGGCGCTTTCACGGTTGGCCAGTTCCACAGCCAGAACTTGCCGGCGGCCTTCCAAGTCGATCCCGATGGCGATCATCACCGCCCGGCTGCGTATCGCCCCGCAATCACGTACTTTCTCGTAGCGGGCATCTAGAATCAGATAGGGATAGGCTTCCTCCAGAGTCCGGCTGGCGAACTGGGCCAGTTGCTCATCAAGGCGCTTCACGATGGCGCTGATGGAACTGGCCGAGAAGGAGTGTCCACATAGCTCCTCGGTGATCTGCTTGACCTTCCGGGTGGACACGCCCTGGATGTACATTTCCGCCAGTGCCGAGACCAACGCCTTCTCGCTGCGCTGATAGCGTTCAAAAACTTGGGTGGAAAACTGCCCCTGACGGTCCTGCGGGACTCGGAGTTCAAGCTTGCCGACACGGGTGATCAGGGTGCGACCATAATAGCCGCTGCGATAGCCCAGACGGCCCTCTGTGCGCTCACCCTTGGATGCTCCAAGGGCTGCGTCCATCTCGGCCTCCAACGTTTGCTGGACGACCGTACGCACGAGTTCCTTCAAAACATCCTGGTCGCCTTCAAGAAGCCCTTTCAGTTCAGACGACGATACGATAGAATTCTTTTTGACCATGGCAGACTCCTCCCGGAGTTGTGGATTGGTGGTACAACCCACACATGCCATGGTCTTTCTTTTTGCTGAAGATCCCGCACACTACCCACGATTTCCCTTGCCCGTAACTTTTCCTGCGCATTTTCGGCCGAGGACGCTGGCCACAAAGGGCGTCGCACCCATCACGGCCCGTGTATCGATCATCTGTTCCTCCAAATGCGAAAAGCCCCGGAGCTTGTGACTCCAGGGCTTTCGTTTGTTCGTGTGTATATGGGTTAGGCTATGCCGAGCAGGTACCAGTATGGGTCGAAGCTTCGTTCGACCAGCCGGGCAAGCTGCTGGATGAATGGCGCGTAATCAGCGTTCTTTCCCGCATTGTCCAGATTCTCGTAATACGCGGCCCGATCCTCCACCGGGATGATGACGGTCGGAAACCCTGCCCGCATGAGTTCCAGGTTCATGACCAGCCTTGAGGTCCTGCCGTTTCCGTCCCGGAAGGGATGGATGATGGCCAGGTCGGCATGCACCCTGGCCGCCCTTTCCACCGGATGAAGGCTCTTTGCCTCGCCACGGTACCAGTCGAAGAAGCGATGCATGTGTTCGCCGACGTGGAGGTGGTCAGGCGGGGTATGTCCAGCGCCGGAAATGATGACGTTGCAGCCCCGATAGCGTCCAGCTTCGCTGTCGATCCCCCGCAGGACAAGCTGATGCAGTTCCTTCAATATGCGCTCATCAAGCGGGACATTCTCCCGCACCAGGCCTTCCAGATAGGTGATCGCGTCGGCATGATTGATGGCTTCGAGGTGGTGCCGCAATGGCTTACCGCCGATGGTCAACCCCTCCTCCAGCACCACCTTGGTCTCCATGAGGGTCAACGTGTTCCCCTCGATGGCGTTGGAGTGGTAGGTATACTTGAGCACCATGTCCTCGCGCAGGTTCCGGACAAGTTCCGGCGCAAGGGGACGATGGGCGTCCAGCTTGGACTTCAGGGTGTCCAGAATGGCGAAGGCATCATGGTGCATGGGGTGTCCTTTTTGGCTTTCGGATTTGGTAAACGCGTTGCCCGTCCATGTCCAGCAAGGCAGCCAGGCCATATGCACCAACGCTTCAGAGCGCCCAAAAAGGAGACAGAAACGCGAGGGAAGTGACCACTGGACGTGCAGCCCTCATGCATAGAAAAAAGCCGCTGAAGCATTCCGCCTTCGAGATTGTACCAGCAGACTGTACGGACGGGCCTAAATGGCCCGTAAAACAAAAGAAAAAGCCGCTAAAGTTGTTATACTTCAGCGGCTTATCTTAGCCTTTGGTGTCGAAGGGGGGACTCGAACCCCCACGGGATACCCCACTACCCCCTCAAGATAGCGTGTCTACCAATTCCACCACTTCGACATCTAACCTATCAGATTTGCGAAACTTCATCCCGCAAACCGGAGAAGCAGTCTTTAGCCATGCCTCTTCGGTTTGTCCAGCACTTTTTTTACTGTTTCTGCTCCGGGGCGGCAGGCTGCTCGGCCGGGGCCGCGGGGGCGGCTTCCTGGGTGGCCGGGGTCTGGGTCACGGGCATGTCGATGACGATGGACTCCTTGGGAGCCACATGCTGCTGGGTGCTGACGTACGTGAAGACCATGGAGGTCAGGAAGAACACGGTCGCCGCGCCGGCGGTCAGTTTGCCGAGCAGGCCTCCCGCGCCCGTGGCCCCGAACAGGGACCCGCCGCCACCGCCAAAGATGACTCCCATGCCCTCTTTGCCGGACTGCAGCAGGACGAGGACAACAAGGGAGACACAGGCAATGACGTGAATGGTGATTATCAGGGCGTTCAAGGGATTCCTCCTAAATATTTAAGCCAGAACGATCTGGCTGAAGCTGTCGGCTTTGAGACTTGCGCCGCCTACCAGCACACCGTCCACATTGTCAAGGCGGATGATGGTTCCGGCGTTGTCGGGCTTGACGGAACCGCCGTAGAGGATGCGCACGGCGGCGCCCTCTTTCGGCAAAAGCGCCACGAGCTTTTGGCGCACAAAGGTATGGGCGGCCAGAATCTCGGCCGGTCCGGCGACCTCGCCCGTGCCGATGGCCCAGACCGGCTCATAGGCCACTGCCAGGTTTTCGGCCGTGACCGTGCTAAGCGCGCCTTCCAGGCCCTTCTCCAACTGCCGCGCCAGCACCGCCTCGACCTGCCCTGCCCTGCGCTCCTCGATGGTCTCGCCGACGCACAGGATCATCCGCAGGCCCGCGCCCAGGCCGAAGGTCACCTTCCGTCCGACAAGCTCGTCCGTCTCTCCCAGGACGTGCCTGCGCTCGGAATGACCGGCCAGGGCGTAGGCACAGCCCAGGTCCAGCAACTGCTCCGGGGCGATCTCGCCCGTAAAGGCGCCCTGGCCCGCCGGATAGAAGTTCTGGGCGCCCACGTTGCAGCCCGGAGTTTTGGACAGGACGGGAGCCACGGCCGAAAGCATGGTGAAGGACGGGCAGACCAGGACCTCCCGGTCCGCGGGCAAACGCCCGTCCAGCAGCCCGACCAGTTCCGCGGCCGTGGCCGCGCCTTCGGCCACGGTCTTGTACATCTTCCAGTTGGCGGCCATGAGCTTCTTCATGACTTCTTCTCCAGGGCGGTGAAGGCCGGCAGTTCCTTGCCTTCGAGAAATTCCAGGAACGAGCCTCCGCCGGTGGAGATGAAGGAGAACTTTTCGGTCAGCCTGGTCTGTTCCACGATGACGTTGGTGTCGCCGCCGCCGAGGATGGTCATGGCCGGGATGGCGGCCACCACGCGGCAGAGGTTGATGGAGCCCTGTGCAAAGGCCGGGTTCTCGAAGGCGCCCATGGGGCCGTTCCAGATGACGGTCTTGGCGTCCTTGATGACCTCGGCGAACAGGGTGTGGGAGGCCGGGCCCGTGTCAAGGATCATCTCGTCCTGGGGGATGTCCTGGTAGGTCTTCACGCCCGAGGCGATGCCGCCCTTGGGGTCGGTGCCGAGGATGAAGTCCACGGGCAGGTAAAATTTGACGCCCTTCTCGCGGGCTTCGACCATGATTGCCATGGCCTCCTCGAGCAGGTCGTCCTCGACCAGGGAGGTGCCCACCTCGAAGCCCTGGGCCTTGCGGAAGGTGTTGGCCATGGCGCCGCCGACGATCATGGAGTCGACCTGGTTCATGAGGGCCTTGAGGATGCCGAGCTTGGAGGACACCTTGGCCCCACCGATGATGGCCACGAAGGGGCGCTCGGGCTCCTTCAGGGCCTCGCCCAGGTACTGCCACTCCTTCTTCAGGAGCAGGCCGCCGCAGCAGTCGGCGATGAACTCCGTCACGCCGACCACCGAGGCGTGGGCCCGGTGGGACGCGCCGAAGGCGTCGTTGACGTAGACCTGGCCGAGGCCGGCCAGCTCGCGGCTGAAATCGGGGTCGTTCTTGGTCTCGCCGGGGTGGAAGCGCAGGTTTTCCAGCAGCAGGACCTCGCCCGGCTTCAGGGCTTCGGCCATAGCCCGGACTTCGGGCCCGATGCAGTCCGGCGCCATCTTCACTTCGCGCCCCAGCAGCTCGGCCAGGCGGGCGGCCACGGGCTTGAGGGAGTACTGGGCGTCCGGGGCGCCCTTGGGCCGGCCAAGATGGGAGCAGATCACCAGGGAGGCGCCGCCGTCCAGGGCCATCTGCAGGGTCGGCAGGCTCTGCCTGATGCGGTTATCGTCGGTGATGGTCTCGCCCTTCAGGGGCACGTTGTAATCGACGCGCATGAGAACGCGCTTGCCGCTGACGTTCAGTTCGTCCAGAAATCGCATATGATCTGCCTCCATGGGCTGCGGAGTTGGTTGTCAAAGGCGTGTACAAACATCCGCTTATCTACTGGAATGGCGCGGGAATGACAATGCCCCGCCCCCAGCGGCATGGAATCCGGCCCGCCCCCCTTGATCCCGGAACGCAAAGCACGCACAATGACATGGTCCCGGTTTTCCGCAACGTCATCCCAAGGATCGCAGCATGACCGCACCGCGCATCGCCCCCATGACCATGAACGACTACCCCGCCGCCCTCGCCCTGTGGCAGGGCACGCCGGGCATCGGCCTGTCCGCCGCCGACGGGCCCGAGCACATGCGCGACTACCTGCTGCGCAACCCGGGCCTGAGCCAGTGCGCCTGGTCCGGTGATGCACTGGCGGGTACGGTCCTGGCCGGCCACGACGGCTGGCGCGGCTACCTGCATCATCTCTGCGTGCACGAAGAGTACAGGCGCCGCGGCATCGGCCGCATGCTGATCGACAGCGCCCTCGGCGCCCTGGCCGAGGCCGGGCTGGACAAGGCCCACGCCTTCCTCTTCACGGACAACGAGGACGGGCGGAAATTCTGGGAGCGGATCGGGTGGAACTGGCGCACGGACATCGGGGTCGTATCCCGGATGACGGCGGGAGGCGAACGATGAAGAGCATTCTGAACGAAAGCAGACAGCGCCTCGACCACGTGCGCGCCATCCGGCGCGAGCTGCACCGGCATCCCGAGATCGGCGCGGACCTTCCCCGAACCAGGGCCCTGGTCCTGCGTGAACTGAACAGGCTCGGCCTGGACGTACGGGAGAACGTCGGCGGCGGCATCGTGGCCGATCTGCACGGACCGGACGGCAACCAGGGCGGCATGATCGCCCTGCGGGCCGACATGGACGCC
>JANJWV010000174.1 GCA_024709365.1 Desulfomicrobium sp.
CGTGAAAGAGCCCGCGCCCGAACCCGGCGAAGCCCCGGCCGACTACGCGGCCCGCATGGCCCGCATCAAGGGCGCCGACATCGCTGCCCGCCACCCCGACAAGGTCGTGCTCTCGGCCGACACCATCGTGGTCCGGGGAACGGACATCCTCGGCAAGCCGCAGGACCGTCGCGAGGCCGTCGAAATGCTTTCGTCCCTGTCCGGCGGCTGGCACGAGGTCATCACGGGTTTCTGCGTGCTGTGCGACCGCGACGCCCTGACCGTCTGCCGCACCGTGACGACCAGGGTGCACATGGCCGACAACTCCCCGGAAATGCTCGCGGCCTACGTGGCCACGGGCGAGCCCATGGACAAGGCCGGCGCCTACGGCATTCAGGGCATTGGCGCCTTCCTCGTGGACGAGGTGCAGGGTTCCTACACCAATGTGGTCGGCCTGCCTCTGCGTTCGGTGCTGAACATCCTCCTTGAAATCGGAGCCATCGGAGTCGCCGATGCCTGAAACCAAACCCGAGACGCTCTCCTCCCGGCTGGCGGCCCAGCTTGCCACGCTGGGCCCGGCCGGACGCATGCCCAAGGCCCCGGGCACGTGGGGTTCCCTGGCGGCCGCGGCGGCGGCTCCGTTCCTGTTCCTGCCCCTGCCCCTCTGGGTGCGGATCGCGGTTCTGGCCCTCCTCTTTCCCCTCGGCGCCTGGTGCGCCGGGCGGACGGAAACATGCCTGTGCTGCAAGGACCCGTCGTGCGTGGTGGTCGACGAACTGTGGGGGCAGTGGATCGCCCTGCTCCCCCTGAGCGCTGCCGAACCGCTGTGGATCGTCCCGGCCTTCCTGCTCTTCCGCCTTTTCGACATCGCCAAGCCCTGGCCCGTGCGGGCCTCGGAACGCTGGCTGCCCGGCGGGTGGGGCATCATGATCGACGACGGGTTCGCCGGCCTGTATGCCCTGCTCGTCCTGCTGGTCTGCCGCGCCCTGTTCTAGGCCATGACGCCCCCTGCCACGCTTCCGCCGCTTCCCATAGACGCAGTCCTGCCCGACCTGGCGCAGGCCCTGCACACGGACACGGCCTGCGTGATCCACGCCCCGCCGGGCAGCGGCAAGACCACGCGCATCCCCCTGGCCCTCATGGACGCTCCCTGGGCCACCGGGCGCAAGATTCTCATGCTCGAACCCAGACGCCTGGCCGCGCGCGCCGCGGCCCGCCACATGGCAGGCCTCTTGGGAGAGAAGGCCGGGGAGCGCGTCGGCTACCGCACGCGCCTGGACATACGTGTCTCGGCCTCAACCCGCGTCGAGGTCGTGACCGAGGGCATCCTGACCCGCATGCTGCAGCACGACCCCGAACTCACGGGCTACGCCTGCGTCATCTTCGACGAATTTCATGAAAGAAGCCTCCAGGCCGACCTGGGCCTGGCCCTGTGCCTGGAAGTGCGCGCCGCCCTGCGGCCCGACCTGCGCCTGGCCGTCATGTCCGCCACCCTCGACGTGGAGGCCGTGGCCGACCTCCTGGCCCCGTGCCGCATCCTGTCCTGCCCGGGGCAGGCCCACGCGGTGGAGACCCGCTACCTGCGCCTGCCCGAGCGTTTCGTCGAAGAGCGCATGGCCCGCGCCATCGCCCTGGCCCTGGCCACGGAAACGGGAAGCATCCTGGCCTTCCTGCCCGGAGCCCGCGAAATCCGCCGCACGGAGGAACTCCTCGGCGCGCCATCCACCGGCGTGGAGATCCACCCGCTCCTGGGCGCCCTGACCGCGGCCGAGCAGGACCGGGCCATCTCCCCGCCCCAGGCAGGAACGCGCAAGGTTGTGCTGGCCACGGCCATCGCCGAAACCTCCCTGACCATCGAGGGCGTGCGCGTCGTCATCGACAGCGGCCTGGCCCGCCTGCCCCGCTTCGACCCCAGAAGCGGCATGACGGTCCTGGTCACGGAGCCCGCCTCCCTGGCCACCGTGGCCCAAAGGCAGGGCCGCGCCGGCCGCACGGAGCCGGGCGTGTGCCTGCGCCTCTGGGACCCGGCCGACGAGGTCAGCCGCAAACCCTTCCCCGCCCCGGAAATGCTGGAGGCCGACCTCACCCCCCTGGCCCTCGACTTGGCCCTGTGGGGCGCGGCCTCCCCCGCGGACCTCGCGTGGCTGACCCCGCCGCCGGCCGGAAATTTCCTGAGCGCCAGACGCCTCCTGCGTGAGCTCGGCGCCCTCGACGACGTGGGGCGCATCACGGCCCACGGCCGCGACATGGCCGCTCTGCCCCTGCACCCGCGCCTGGCCCACATGGTCCTCTCGGCCAAATGCATCGGCCACGGCCCCACCGCGGCCCACCTGGCCGCCATCCTGGGCGAACCGGGCCGCATCATGCGCTCCTCCCCGGACCTGCGCGAAGCCGTGAGGCCGCGGGGGCTGTCCGACACACTGCGGGCCTCCATGGAGCAGATCGCCCGACTCGCCTCCATAAAACCTGGGCCCGTGGACCCCGAAGCCGCCGGTCTCCTGACCGCCCTGGCCTATCCGGACCGCATCGCGCGCCGCCAGGAGGACGGGTCCTACAGGCTGACCAGCGGCCGAAAGGCCGTCTGGCCGGGACCGAGCACCCTGTCAGGCCTCGAATTCCTGGCCGTCGCGCAACTGGACGGCAGCGCCGACAACGCCCGGATCTGGCAGGCGGCCCCGCTCTCGTGGCAGGAAATGCACAAGCATTTCGGGGATCTGATGCGCTTCGAGGACGAGGTGCGCTTCGACCCGCTCCTCGACCGCGTGGTCAGCCGCCGCAAGCTGATGCTCGACGCGCTCTGCCTGCGGGATGAACCTCTGGCCGCCGACCGGGATGCCGTGACCCGGGCGCTCCTGGCCGGACTCAAAGACATTTCGCGCCTACCATGGGATGACCAGAGCCGCGCCCTGCGCGACCGAGTTCGCTTTCTGCGCAGCATCGACGACACGGCCTGGCCCGACCTGTCCGACGCCGCTCTCCAGTCCTCCCTGACCGACTGGCTGGGCCCATTCGCAACCGGCGCACGCTCCACGGCCGACCTCGCCAGGGTGCCGCTCCTGGAGGCCCTGAAAAACCTCATCGGGTGGGATAAACTCAAACTCCTGGACCGCCTGGCCCCGGAACACCTTGACGTCCCCTCGGGCGCCCGGCGCCGCGTCGACTACTCCCCGGAATCCGGCCCCGTCCTGCCCGTCAAGCTCCAGGAAATGTTCGGCTGCGCCGACACCCCCACCCTGGCAGGCGGCCAATACCCCCTCGTCCTGCACCTGCTCTCCCCCGCCGGCCGCCCCCTGCAGGTCACCCGCGACCTGCCCTCCTTCTGGAAGAACGGCTACCCCCTCGTGCGCGCCGAAATGCGCGGCCGCTACCCCAAACACCCCTGGCCCGAAGACCCGGTCACAGCCATGCCCACGGCCAAGACCAAGAAGGCCATGACGCCGAGATAAGACTGCCTCCGGCGGGCAGGGGACTCGTCCCCTGCACCCCTTTCATCTCTTTCCTCACACCCGTCCACCCTGCCTCAAGCGATCCGTCGTGGGTCGGGCAAGGGCTGTCGGCTGTTTGACCGAGCCAGGCATCGTTTGCTTCCCGGCCGCGTGCCGGACAACGCGCCGCCCTCCGGCCCAAAGCTCAAGGCCGGGAAGCATTACGAGGCCCGCGAGGAAGTTCCGGCAGTCCTTGCCCGGCCCGCGACGGATCGCGTCCACCTGAAAAAACGTCCAGCTCACGAGTCCCGACCGCGGCGATTCCCGTGTCAAACCATGGACAACACCAGCCTTTCGTCACAATCTCTTCTCAGGCTATGCGTCAACCTCCACGACTGCGGCTTCAGGAGCGTTAGCCATGACGGATTGAATCCCCTTATCCCTTGAGGCCACAGTTTCGTACTGCTGGCTGGTGCCGATGACCAGATGGTTTGCGGCAAGAAGACTGAACGCATACTTTCCCGATTTTGTTTCAATTTTCTTGAACCGCTCTTCCACGACCGCATTCTTCTTTACTGATTCAATCCCGTTTTTACATCCACCTTTGTCTTTATACCCCTCACTTCCGAGAATGATCTGCCCGTTCCCGGACTTGAGACGAAAACGAAATTCCCCGGCCCTGTCCATGTACATTTCAAATTTCCCAGCCATTGTGCCCTCCTTATGAGTTCAGAATTGTGCAAATAAACTCGATTTACATAATGTTTATCGCACCATTTCAGCACATAAGGCAAGAATTGAACGAATTTTTATTCAGTTCAATAACACCGGCGGCAACAGAAACAATCCAGACGTCCCACAAGGACAACTTGAGTCGGTGACAACCCACTGGCGCTGCAACACATACACCTCTTTCTTTCCTCACACCCTTCCGCCCCGCCTCAAGCGTTCCGGCGCGGGCCGGGCAAGGGCTGTCGGCTGTCCGACCGAGCCAGGCATCGTTTGCTTCCCGGCCGCGTGCCGGACAACGCGCCGCCCCTGCCCAAAGCTCAAGGCCGGGAAGCATTACGAGGCCCGCGAGGAAGTTCCGGCAGACCTTGCCCGGCCCGCGACGGATCACGCATCCCGCCCCTGAAACGAAAGAATCCCCGCCAAGGCGGGGACTCTTCACATCGCACAAACAGATCGAACCGGATCCATCACCTCTTCCGCAACTGCCTCTTGTCCCCGATGCGCATGGTGATCTTTTCCTTGTCCAGGTACTCCAGGACCGGGATGGCGAACTTGCGGGTCAGTTCCGTCAGGTCGCGGAAATCCTGCGGCCCCATTTCCTGATTGGATTCGAAGAAGCCCCGCACGCGGCCGATGATGTCGTCCATGGCCGTCTTGGCGTAGTAGAACTCCTCGCTGACCTTGATAAGCACGCCCTCCTCCATGAGCAGGCGGTACATCTGGGCCACGTCCTTGGCGGCCAGCCCGTTCTCCTCCAGAAAGGCCTTGGTGGTCGGCGGCATGAGCCCGGCCCCGACATAGGCCGACTCCATCAGCGCCCGAAGGCCCGACTGGTCCGATGCCAGGGAAACCACATGGCCCGGCAGGCGCAGGGTGTCGCCCTCCAGGACCACCTGGCCGGACTTGACCAGCCGCTCCACCAGGAAGTGGACCAGCTTGGGGTGCATGGCCCGGCCGAAACCCGAGAGGAGTTCGGCCCGGGACAGGCCCTGACGCATGGGTTCGCGTTTGTGGTACTCGCCGAGGTAGGCCAGGCACTCCGCGCCCAGAGTTTCGAGGACGTCTGCTCCGACATAGCGCTTGTCCTCGCGGTCGAACTGGAAGGCGAGCTGCCGGCCGCCCAGGAGCTGCAGGGTCTTGTCCAAGAGCTTTGACTCCATGTCGGTCATGATGCGCAGCTCCGGCACGGTCAGGCCCGTTCGGCCAGCCAGGCGCAGCTGGGCCAGGAGGAGTTCCTCGCCGCCCATGGCGCCCAGGGAGTTCAGGGTCTCAAGCTCGCGGGAGTGGCGTTTGACCTTGCGGCCCAGGGGGTTGACGATGCGCCCGCCGGCAACGGTCTGCAGGGGCGAGAAGGAGCGCACGATGCAGCGGTCCCCGAACACGCCGGGAAGCGGCGTGGGGAATCGCACCTGGCAGACGGCCGTCTCGCCGGGCTCCAGCTTGTCGCGGTCGAGGAAGAAGAGGCGCGCCAGGACCTCGCGCGAGCCGTGATGGAAATGGACCTCGGTGCGGTGCTTGAGGGGGTTGGGCGACGACGACAGGCAGGTCATCTCCACGTCCCAGACCGTCGAAGGGAACAGGGTCTGGGGGTGGGCCAGGACCTCGCCGCGCTCCAGGTCCGCCACCTCCAGGCCGTAGAGGTTCACGGCCGTGCGCTCGCCGGCCCGGGCCGTGTCCGTGGTCACGCCGTGGACCTGCAGCCCGCGCACCTTGGAGCGATGCCCCGAGGGCACGATCTCGATCTCCTCGCCCAGGCGCAGGACGCCGGAAATGGACGTGCCCGTGATGACCGTGCCGTGGCCCTTCATGGTGAAGACGCGGTCCACGGGCAGACGGAAGAGGTCCGAGCGGCGATCCGGGGAGAACGTCGTGGCCAGCTCCAGGATGGCGGCGCGCAGCTCGGGCAGGCCCGCGCCTGTATGGGCCGAGACGGGCATGATGGGCGCGCTCTCCAGGAACGTGCCCTGCAGGTAGGTCCCGACCTCCTCGCGCACCAGTTCGAGCCAGTCCTCCTCGACCATGTCCGTCTTGGTCAGGGCCACGAGCCCGGCCCGGATGCCCAGCAGCGAGCAGATCTCCAGATGCTCGCGGGTCTGCGGCATGATGCCCTCGTCGGCGGCGATGACCAGGAGCACGAAGTCGATGCCCGCCGCGCCGGCCACCATGTTCTTCACGAACCGCTCGTGCCCCGGCACGTCGATGACGCCCAGGCGGATGTCCGCAGTCAGGTCCAGATAGGCGAAGCCCAGCTCGATGGTGATGCCGCGCTTCTGCTCCTCGGCCAGCCGGTCGCAGTTGATGCCGGTCAGGGCCTTGATGAGGCTCGTCTTGCCGTGGTCGATGTGCCCGGCCGTTCCCATGATGACAGGCATGCCGTCCTCCTAGCTGCGGTAGAATGCTGAGTAGGCCAGAACCGTCGCGTACAGGTCCGCCTTGGAGCTGATCTCGAAGGGGCTGTGCATGGACAGCACGCCGGGACCGAAGTCGATGATCTCCATGCCGTAGACGGCCAGATCCTTGGCCACGGTGCCCCCGCCGCCCTCGTCGACCTTGCCCATTTCGGCCATCTGCCAGGGGATGTTCTCGGCCGCGAGCAGGGCCCGGAACCAGGCCACGTACTCGCAGTCGGCCTCGCTGGCCCCGTACTTGCCGCCGTGGCCCGTGAACTTGGAGAAGACCGGGCCATGGCCCAGGAGGGAGGCGTTGAACTTGTCGTGCACGTCCTGGTAGTCCGGGTCCAGGGGGCAGTGCACGTCGGCCGACACGGCCTTGGTCCGGCCCAGGACGTGGCGCAGGCGGGTCCGGGGTTCCCAGGCGTCGAGGACGTCCTCCAGGGCGTGCTCCATGAAGCGCGACTTGGCGCCGGTCGCGCCGTCGGAGCCGATCTCCTCCTTGTCGAAGAGGAGCAGGACCTGAGTATGCTCCCCGGCCGGCGCGTCCAGAAAGGCTTTGAGCGACGTGAACACGCACAGGCGGTCGTCCTGGCCGTAGCCACCCAGCATCGATCGGTCCAGGCCAACGTAGCGCGCCCTGCCTGCGGGCACGACCTGCAGTTCGGCGCTGAAGAGGTCCTCCTCGCCGATGGAGTAGCGTTCGTGAAGGAGTTCGAGGACCTTCTGCCTGACCTTGGCTTCATCACCGGCCGTCGCCGGTTCGTGCCCGAAGGCCAGGTTCAGCTTTTCGCCGACGAAAGCCTTCTCCACGGTCTCCTCACGCTGCTTTCGCGCCAGGTGGGGCAGCAGGTCCAGGACCGTGAACACCGGGTCGGTCTCGTCCTCGCCGATGCAGACCGGGATGACGCGGCCGTCCATGGCCACCACGGTGCCGTGCAGGGCCAGAGGCCTGGCCAGCCACTGGTATTTCTTGATGCCGCCGTAATAGTGCGTCTTCATGAGAGCCACCTGACACTCCTCGTGCAGCGGGTGCTGCTTGAGGTCCAGGTGCGGCGTGTCGGCGTGGGCGGTGATGAGCCGCAGGCCCTGCGACAGGGGGGCGCTGCCCCTGCGGGCCAGGAGCACGGCCTTGGAACGGAAGGGGATCATGGCCAGGCCGTCCGACAGCCCTGCGGGAAAGCCCGCGGCCGCGCCCTGCTCCAGAACCCAGGCGATGGTCTCCCGCTCGGTCTTGCACCGCGTCAGGAATTCGAGAAACTCCTCGGCCAGCGCGTCCATCCGCGCCCTGTCGCCGTCTGCACCGTAGCGTTCCCAGCAGCTCTTCGCCGCGTACTTCAGGACCTCATCCATCGCGTTCTCCTCGAAAATCCATCCAACAGAAAAAAAGGGAGCGGAATCGCTTCCCGCTCCCCACGAACTCGAATACCGTCAGGCCTCAGCCCATCTTCTCGAAGTATTCCTTTTCCGCACCGCACTTGGGGCAGACCCAGCCTTCGGGCAGATCTTCGAAAGCGGTCCCCGCCGGAATGTTGTTGTCGGGGTCGCCTTCAGCCGGGTCGTACACGTAGCCGCACGGACATTCCCAACGTTCCATGGCCATGGTTGCCTCCATCGGAGTTGAAGTGAACGGAATGAAATCCTTAAGGACCTAGCTCTTCTTCTTCAAGGCCTTGGCCAGGGCGTCGCCCAGGGAACCCATGTCGCCGCCGGCCTGGGGCTTGTAGCCCTTCCAGTCGGAGACCTCCTCCTTCTTTCCGGTGCCCAGGCTGATCTTGCGGTCGCGCAGGTTCACGCTCTCGATGCTGACCACGACCTTGTCGCCGGCTCCGAGTTTGTCGAACTTCACCTCGCCCTCGGCCTTGGCCATGACGGACTGGGGCAGAAGCCCGGTCACGCCCGGCTCCAGATTGACGAAGAGTCCGAACTGCTGGCGCTTCTCGACGGTGCCCTCGAAGGTCTGGCCCACGGGGTACTTGTCGGCCACGGTCAGCCACGGGTCGCCCTCGGCGTCGCGCATGCTGAGCGAAATGCGCTGCTTTTCCACGTCGATCTGCTTGATCACGGCCGCGACCATGTCGCCGACCTGGACAACATCGCCGGGCTTGTTCACACGCTTGGCGTAGCTCATCTCGCTGACGTGGACCAGGCCCTCGATGCCGGGCGCGATCTCGACGAAAGCGCCGAACTCCATGAGCTTGACGACCTTGCCCGTGACCTTGTCGCCGTCCTTGAAGCGCTCGGTCACGGTCTTCCACGGGTCGTCCTGGGCCTGCTTGATGGACAGGGACAGGCGCGTCTCGCCGGGCTTCTTGCCGGCGCTGGTCCCGAGATACTTGACCCGCACGCGGTCACCCACGGACAGGGCCTCCTCGGGGCTCTGGATGCGGGCCCAGGCGATTTCGGAGATGTGCACCAGGCCTTCCACGCCAGGCACCAGCTCGACGAAGGCGCCGAAGGCTGCCAGGCGGGTGACGGTGCCCTCGACCACGTCGCCGGGCTTGACGCCGTCGAAGAACTCGGCGCTGGCCTGCTGCTGCTCGACTTCGAGCAGGGCGCGGCGGGAGACCACGATGTTGCGTCCGCCCTCGGTCAGCTTGGTGATGCGGAACTGCAGGGTCTGCCCGACGTAGTCCTCGGGGTTGGCCACGTAGCGCGAGTCGATCTGCGACACGGGGCAGAAGGCGCGGCGCTTCATGATCTCGACGTGGAAGCCGCCCTTGATCTGCTCCCTGACCTTGCCCTCGACCGGAACCCCTCCGTCATAGGCGTCCTGGAGCATGTTCAGCCCTCCGGCGCCGGTCAGCGCCTTGGACAGACGCACGCTGTCGTCGGTCAGTCCCACCACGTAGAGTTCCAGCGTGTCGCCTTCGGCCACGGTCGGTTCCCCGGCGTCGTTCAGCAGTTCCTCACGGTCCACGATGCCGTCCACGGACGCGCCGCAGTCGACGAACACCGACTTCTGGCCGATGGAGATGACCGTTCCGGATACCTTGTCCCCTGCCTTCAGGGCCGCCTTGCGCTGGGATTCGTAGGAGGCGAACAGCTCGGCAAAATCTTCGCTCATGTTTGATTACCTTACTTCAACGTCTTGCGTCATTCAAAACGGGTAATGGAGTTGATGGACACCTGGTCGGCGGGTGCGTGTTCGTGGTCGCCCTGGGGTTTGACCCGGACTTTCTCAATTTTCTTGACCACATCCATCCCGTCAATGACCTGACCGAAAACGCAGTAGCCGAACTCTTCCTCGCCCTGATGGTCAAGGTCCGGGTTGTCGACCGTATTGATGAAAAACTGGGCGCAGGCGCTGTGCGGGTCCGCGGTGCGGGCCATGGCCACGGTGCCTTCGAGGTTCTTGAGGCCGTTCGTGGCCTCGTTGACGATGGGCGCCTTGACCGGCTTTTCGCGCATCATGTTGTCGAGGCCGCCGCCCTGGATCATGAATCCCTTGACGACCCTGTGGAACAGGGTGCCGACGTAGAAATCCTCATCCACGTAACTCAGAAAATTGGCCACCGTCTGCGGGGCCTTGTCCGCGAAGAGCTCGACCAGGAACTCCCCCTTGGTCGTGTCCACCAGGACCACCGGATTGCTCATTCCTTCCTCCAGAAAATTGTCTCAACAAAAACGGAGCATAAAAATATACGGCTCCGGGCCGTTTGGCAAACCCTTTGCCGCTGTCCCCGAACGCCGCGCAGCGCCCGCAAAAGCCGCATGGTGCCGGATCGGCAGCAACCCGCCGGAACCTTGGGAGCAGAGTGCGAATCTGCCCTTCAGTCGCGAAGGATCATTGCGTCTTGCCCTTGCGATACCCGCTCTTGAAATCGCTGGCCGCGTTCTCGACACTCTTGACCGTTTTCCCGGTCCATTCGCCCATGGTCGAGCAGCCGGTGCCCAGAAAAGCAATCAGGCACGCCGCGACAATCCAGCATCTCCACATGGCGAACCTCCTGTCCCGTGCGCCGGTCGTGTCCGAAGCGCGGCCCTTCATTTTTCCTCCGGCTGGCAGCGTCTGTCGCACAACCCGCCCACCTTCCATCCGTCGAAGGAGGCATGATCCTCCCGCGGCTCAACGTGGATGGTGATCTGCGCCCCGGGCAGGGCGGCGCGGATGCGTTCCTCCACGCCGCAGCAGAGGTCGTGGGAATGCTGCACCGTCATGGCGCCCGGAACGAGCAGGTGAAAATCCACGAACCGCACCGAACCGGCCCTGCGCGTTCGCAGGGCGTGATATTGAGTACCTTCCCCGGCCGTCTGCCCGATGGCTGCGATAATGGATTCAACCTCGCTGGGCGGGAGGCCTTCGTCCATGAGGCCGGCCACGGAGCGGCGCACGAGAGAAATGCCGGTCCAGACGATGTTGACGGCCATGATAAAGCCCAGCACCGGGTCCAGGATCTGCCACGATGGGGGCGCGAAGAGCATGACGCCCAGGGCGGCCACCAGCCCGGCCGAAGTCCAGACGTCCGTCAGGAGGTGCTTCGCGTCGGCCTCCAGCACGATGTTGTCGTACTCCCTGGCGGCGCGGAGCATGACCTTGGCGGCGATGAAATTCACGGCCCCCGCAGCGGTGGCCACGACGATGCCCGTCCCGAGAGCCTCCAGGGGCTGGGGGTTGAAGAACCGCTGCACCGAGGCATAGGCGATGCCCACAGCCGCGACGCAGATCAGCGCGCCCTCCATGCCGCTCGAAAGGTATTCGGCCTTGCCGTGTCCGTAGGCATGGCAGTCGTCGGCGGGCCTGTGGGCCGCGATGATGGCCAACAGCGCGATGACGCCGGCCGTCAGGTTGACCACGGACTCCACGGCGTCGGAGAAGAGACCCACGGAACCCGTCAGGAAAAAGGCCCCGAACTTCAGGGCCATGGTCAGGAGCGAGGCGCCGATGGAAAGGTAGGCGTACCTGCGGGCGTGGATCTGCACGGCGGGCCTCGACTAGATTTCCGGCGCCCCGGCCGGGATCAGGCACAGGAAGGTCAACGGCGCGGAGCCCGCGTTGCGGATCTGGTGTTCCTCCTCGCCGGGCACGAAAACCGCGTCGCCAGGCCCCACCGGCACCCATTCGCCCGCCCTGAAGACCTCGCCCTGGCCGGCGTGGAAGAAGATCTCGTGTTCCCAGGCATGGGTGTGGCGCGGCGTGTGGCCGCCGGGAGCGAGATCGAAGCGGCGCATGCAGAAATTGGCCGCGCCGTCGCCGTGGCCGATGATCACTCGCCCGGTGACGCCGCTGGCCGGACCAGAATTGAAGTGGACCGGTTCGGGGGCCGTGGTGGATATGACTTTCATGGGTGTTGCCGTCCTTTGCTGCAGAAATTGTTCGTGTTCAGTAATTCCAGACGTCGAAGAAATTGAAGCCGATGAGCACGTGCACATCCCTGCGGGCCGACAGGAACACGCTCCCGCGCACCGGGCTGAAGGAGAACATGCCGTTGTCGAGCATCCAGAAATCGTCGGGTGTGTCCTGGACGATGGCGAAGGAATGCCGCCGCCCGGCGAACTCCACCGAGACCACGCCCAGGGCGTCGTCAGGAAAACCCGCGTCGCGCAGCCGGTGCATGATGGCGATGGACTGGTCCAGGCTGATGCCCCGGCCCTTGTCCAGGGTCACGGAGGAAGGGCGCCACAGGTCCCCCAGCTCGTGCTTGATCTCAAGCAGCGTACGGCGGTGGATGCGACGCATGAGGGCCAGGTCCACAGTGCCTTTCAAGGCCTTGACCGGGCGGTCGTTCTCGAAAGTCATGGACTCCATCTGCGTCTTCTGCCATGTGCAGACGTCATCGTACAGGGGGCTGTTGCGCACGCGGTCATTGCGCACGAAGGATAGCTTCCCGGGCCGTAGCGCATAGAGCCAGCCGCGAGCCGTCGAAAGGGCGTATCCGGACCAATATTTCAAGACATGCATGACGTTCTCCTGACTGTCGGTGAACGCCTCTTATTCAGGATTGGGCCTTCCTTTGTCAATTTGCTCCGCCGCCGCAGGCGCCGCCCCCCTCGTTGACAAACAGCCCCGGCCCCCATATTGATTGGGTATTCAATTTAAGACGTTACGACGAGTTCGCCCCTCGGGCCCGCTCACGGCACCGGGAATTTGTCGCCAGCACCATCAGGAGAACGGGAACACACCATGGCCAACGGACCGACAAAGAAAGAACTGCTGCTCAAGGCCGCCAAGGAACTTTTCAGCGAACACGGGTACTCGGAAACGACCTTCAAGAAGATTTCCGACCGCGCCGGCGTGGCCCTGGGACTGCTCACGCACCATTTCGGCAACAAGGAGAAACTCTTCCTGACGGCCGGGCTCGACGTGCTGCACGAACTCATCCAGACCATCAAGACCAACCTCCAGGGCGTGCCCAACGGCCTCGAAGCCGTACGCATCTTCGCCAACACCTACTTCGACTTCGCCCGCAACCCCCGGCAGGACTTCATGGTCCTCGTCCGCTGCTCACCCTTCAGCGACCTCAAGACCACCGAGGACAAGGAATTCATGATCCGCACCTTCTCGGAACTCTACGACGTGCTGCGGGACTGCGTGGAACTCGGCGTGAAGGACGGCACCATCCGCCCCGTGGATCCGCAGCGCGCCTCGGTGGTGGTCTTCTGCAACCTCGTCGGCGGCATCCGCCACGGGCTGCTCACGCCCTACGGTGACGTGAACCTCTTCGACGACATCGTCGAATTCGTGATCTACGGCCTCAAGGCCCGTTGAAAGTCACCCGCCGGACATTTTTTCCTTTGGCCTTTTGATTGGCGGACGTGTATGGTGGATCATCCCCCCGCCTGCGGGAGGATCGTCTCATGCGTTCCACTCAGGAGGCATCCATGCCGGAAAAACGCAAATCATCACGAACCGCATGTTTCGAAAGTTGTCTTGTGCGGCCATATTCCGGCGACTCCGCCTCATGCCCCTCCCTGATTCTGAACTACAGCCAGAGCGGCCTCAAGATCGAAACCGAATACCCGTTGCGCAACGACGAGCACATCAAGATCTGTGACCTCGACGATGCCGTCGACGCGATGATTGCCGGAATGGGTCACCGCGTCGGCAAGGTGCGCTGGTGCACTCCCGGCCCTGCCCTCCCCTCCGGCCTCTACGAGGCCGGCATCACGCTGATCGGCGGGGTCTCCGGGAACCTCAGCCGACGCAACCCGCCGAAATAGCTCCACGACTGCGACCATCCGCCCCCCCGTGCCGTCCACAGCTCCGGGCCGGAAAACAAGTGCTTGAACTGGAGCGTGGACGAGGCTAGGATGCGTGACTGTTTCGGCGGACGACGCAGCTTTTTTCCTTCCGGGAGGATCCCGGACGCCGCCCTCGCCAAACCTCAACGCCCCGCAAGGACGTATGACCAGAAAGAGACGAAACACCCACCGCAGGCAGCCCAACATCTTTCGAAAGAATTCCTCCAAGTCCTCCCGCGCTGCGCTGCCATTTCTCGCCTTCCTGGGAATCCTGATCATCGGCGGCGCCGTTGCCTTCAATTTCCTGGCCCCCGAGGAAATCCAGTCGAGCGTCGACTACAGCGCCATGGGCGTAGCCGCCCGGCATGACGTCCAGCCGTCGGAAAACGTCGAGGCGCAGCCCACCGACCCCCGCGAACTCCCGGTGGCGGAAGCCCCGCGCGATCCCGAAATCACCCGCATGACCGGCATCATCAAGAACGGCGACACGCCGTCGTCCCTTCTCGAAGGCTGCATGGCCCTGCCGGAGATCTACAACCTGTGCAACGAAAGCAAGAGCGTCTATTCCCTGAGCAACCTCAAGGCCGGGCAGCCCTGGACCATGATCTACTCGGGGGACGCCCTCGTCGGACTTGAGTACGAGATCGACGCTGAGGAGCGTCTCGTCGTCTCCATGACGGACGGCGGGTTCGAGTTCCGTCGTGAGGCCATCCCCTACGAAATCGAGACCAAGACCGTCTCCGGGGTCATCGAGAACAGCCTGTTCGGCGCCATCGGCCAGGCCGGAGAGAACGACGAACTCGGCATCAGGCTGGCGAACGTCTTCGCCTACGACGTGGATTTCACCCGCGACCTGCGCCAGGGCGACACGTTCAAGGCCATCATCCAGAAACGATACCGGGAAGGGAGCTTCGTCGGCTACGGCCCCCTGGCCGCGGCCAGCTTCACCAACCAGGGCCAGACCTTCTACGCCTACAGCTACACAGACAAAAACGGGAACACCGCCTACTACGACCAGAACGGCCGCCCGCTGCGCAAGGCCTTCCTGAAGTCGCCGCTGCCCTTCACCCGCATCTCCTCGGGCTACACCATGAGCCGCATGCACCCCATCCTGAAGTACCGCCGGCCCCACCAGGGCGTCGACTACGCCGCGCCCACGGGCACGCCCATCAGCACCGTTGCCGACGGCATCGTCGCCCAGGCCGGGTCCAACAGCTCCCAGGGCAAGTTCGTGCGCGTCATCCACAGCAACGGCTACGAGACCATCTACAACCACATGAGCAAATTCGCCCAGGTCTCGAAAAAGGGGGCCAGGGTGAAGCAGGGACAGGTCATCGGCTATGTCGGCAGCACGGGCTACGCCACGGGGCCGCACCTGGATTTCCGCATGCGGCAGAATGGCAAGCTCGTGAACCCGCTGAAACTCAAGGTCATGCCCGCCGACCCCATCGCCAAGAAGGAGATGCCGAATTTCAAGGCCGCCATCGCGGCCTGGAAATCGCAGCTCGAAGAACCGGTCCAGGCCGCCGCCCTGGAGCAGCCGACGCCCACCGTCCAGTAACCCCGGCAGCCTCCGACCCGGCGCGCCGCCTAATCCGGCGCGCCCGGCACCACCCGGGCCAGACAGACCTCCCGGCCGTGCTCCTCGCCCGACATGGCCACCCTCACTCCCCCCTGCCCGTCCGCCTCGTGACGGATCACGACGCCGTCGCCGGCCATGACCTCGCGGGCGTGCCGGATGCGGACGAAACGCACGCAGCGCCCGCCGATGCCGAACAGTTCGAGATGATCGGCGACCCAGTCCACGTAACGCAGATTGTTCATGTGCCCGAGGGCGTCGATATCGCTGACGCGCACGACTCTGCTCTCTGACGGCGCGGTTTCCGCGGGAGCTTCCAGCTCGGACAGCGGCTCGCCGAACGCCGGGGCGGGCAGCAGATCCCAGGGCAGAGAGAAGAAGGACTCGGCCTTGCGCGGGCGGCGGCTCTCCAGGTCCAGGCCGAACCACGCGCTCGTGCCCAGGGCGACCACCCGCCCCTCTCCGTCCAGAATGCGGAAGTCGCGATGGCACAGCAGACGCTCGGCGCGGGTCGGCCAGGTCTGGACCCGCAGCGTCTCGCCCAGGATGGGAAAACGCAGGACCTGCATGGCCTGCTCGCGCAGAACCCAGGCGATGCCAAGACGCCCCAGCCTCGTCATACCGAAGCCGAGACGTTCGGCGTGGCGCCCCGCGCTTTCCTGGGCGAAGCGGCACAGGGAGGTGATGGTGCACTCGCCCGCGGGGCCGGTATGGTACAGCTGGACGGTCTTGTCCTGTTCAAAGAGATAGCTGTCGGAAGTTGTCATGGCATGTCCTTGCAACATTTTTTGTCCAGCGCAGGTAGCCCGTTTTGCCGGCGGCGGCAAGAAGCGGCAGGCTTCTTCATCTACGATGGCCATGTTCGGGCCGAGGCTCTCGGTTGCATGAAAAGGGGAATGCGACTACATGATTAAGGAGAACACACAGCAGGCGACGCCCCATGATCCGCGCCACGCTGCGGCAACCCTCCAGGAGCGACACATTGTCCCACGTGCCCAGCAACCAGACGATCCTGATCGTCGACGATGAGCCCATCAACATCAAGGCGCTCCAGCTCGTCCTCGGGGACGAACACAACCTCGTCTTCGCCACGACCGGAGAGATGGCCCTGGAGATGGCCGCCAACGACCCGCAGCCCGACCTCATCCTCATGGACATCGTCATGCCCGGCCTGGACGGTTTCGAGGTCTGCGAACGGCTCAAGAACAATGCCCGGACGCGGGACATTCCCGTGGTCTTCCTCACGGCCAGATGGGAGACGAGCGAGGAAGCCAGGGGGCTGGAGCTCGGGGCCGTGGACTACATCCGCAAGCCCTTCAGCCCTCCCATCATCAAGGCCCGCATCCGCAACCATCTCGAACTGAAAAAGACCCGGGACCTTCTCGAAAACCTGTCCACCCTCGACGGCCTGACCAACATCCCCAACCGGCGTCGCTTCGACGAGATATTCGCCCACGAGTGGAACAGGGCCGTCCGCAACAAGTCCCCCCTTTCCCTGCTCTTCATCGACATCGACCATTTCAAGAACTACAATGACTGCTACGGCCACCTGGCCGGGGACGACTGCCTCAAGGCCGTGGCCAGGATCCTGCAGTCATCGATGGGGCGCGCGGCCGACTTCCTGGCCCGCTTCGGGGGGGAAGAGTTCATCATCCTGCTTCCGGACACGCGGGAAAACGGATGCCGCTACCTGGCCGAGGCTATCCGCAACGCCGTGGAGAAGCTGAACATCGAGCACAAGGCCTCGCCCGTGGCGGACCACATCACCGTGTCCATCGGCGCAGTGACATGCGCCGACGTTACGAACTGCGACCGCGACCGGCTCCTCGAACACGCCGACAGACTCCTCTACCAGGCCAAGCATGAAGGACGGAACAGGGTCACGTCGCAGACCGTGCCCGAAGGGTCATGAAAACGCGGGGCCCGCGAGAGCCCCGAACCGCATGGAGGGAAGGATGGAACTTTCAGGAAAGCGCTTCGTCATTCTGGTCGACACCCAGTTCAACGACCACGAATTCTGGTACCCGTATTTCCGCCTGAAGGAGGCGGGCGCCGAAGTGACCGTGGTGGCTTCCGCGGCGGGCAAGACCTACGAGGGCAAGTACGGCACCCCGGCCAAGGCGGACAAGACGCCGGCCGAGATCAGCGTCGCGGACTATGCGGGCATCATCATCCCCGGCGGATACGCCCCCGACCACATGCGCCGCGACCAGAACATGGTCAGCCTGGTGCGCGCCTTCGACCAGCAGGGCAAGATCGTCGCGGCCATCTGCCATGCCGGCTGGATGCTCGTCTCGGCAGGCGTCCTCAAGGGCCGCACCGTGACCTCGTTCTTCGCCATCAAGGACGACCTGGTCAACGCCGGGGCCACGTGGCGCGACAATGAAGTCGTCACCGACCGCAACATGATCACGAGCCGCACGCCCGAAGACCTGCCCGCCTTCATGCGAACCATCATCGCCGCCGGCAAGGGCTGATCGTCGAACAGGTTCCCTGGCCTTCCGGCAACGAAAAAGCCATGGCCCGCATCTGCCGCGGCCATGGCTTTTCTTTTTCGCGACCCGGGAAATCGCGTCAGCGGACCAGATCGCGATGCAGGATGAGGCGGGATATTTCCTGAAAGAGCTCCTGCTCCCGCACGACGCCGATGATCCTGCCGTCACGCTCCACGGCCACGCGGCGACGGTTTTCCTCGCACAGCAGGAACGCCACGTGCATGAGGTTCGCCTCGCAGTTCACGACCGGAGACCTCGGGTTCATGATGTCGCGCACCTTCATGGATTCCAGTGCGTGCGCTCTCGTGTTGAAAAAACCCGTCCAGAACATGGGCGAGAACTTCGTGCACGGCAGCAGGGAACCGTCCTCGGCCAGGAGGTGAGCCGGAATCATGGCCTGGATGAGGTTGCGCATGGTCAGTACGCCCACCAGTTCATCCCTGTCGAAGACGAGCACCGCGCGGTGTCCGGATTCCATGACGAGCCCCGAGGAGACGAAGTTCTCGAAGGACCTGCCGAGGGCCTCGATGCCCTCACGGACCGTGCACGATGCCTGCACGCACGTGTACCGCTCGATGGGGATCATGACCTCCGTGACCTTCCGTTCCCTGGGCGGGCCGCTTTTCGGGGCGGTCACGGCGTCATGGATTCGTCCCACGAGGACGTCCAGGTCGCACGGCTTGCAGAGGAAGTCGAATGCGCCGGCCTCCAGGGCTTTGCGCGCCCCCTCCTCCTCGCCGTGCCCGGTGAAGATGATCACCCTGGTCCCGGGCTTCATGGCCAGAATGCGCGGCAGGGCCTCGTCCCCGCTCAGGCCCGGCATGCGGATGTCGAGGAGGATGACGTCCGGGGACATGGTCTGCAGCAGATCCAGCACCTGGTCCCCGTTCTCGGCCGGGGTCACGAAGAATCCCTTGAGTTCCAGAATCTTTCCGATTGTCGCCCTGAAACGGGCTTCGTCGTCCGCGACGACGACATGCGGCCTGCTCACTTCGCGCCTCCCGCTGTAGGTTCCTCGGCATCAGCGCGCCGGGGACAGTTTCCATATTTCATAAGCCGTCCTGACCCGTTCCATGAGATGCGACATGTCCACGGGCTTGACCAGGAAATCGAACGCGCCCCTGGTCAGGCACGCCGCCGCGTCGTCCGCCGAAGCGTGCCCCGTGAGGATGATGACCTGCACGGCCGGGTGATGGTCCCTGATCTTTCCGAGCACTTCCTGCCCGTTCATGCCCGGCATCTTCAGGTCAAGGACGACGACCTGACACGTTTTTTCCCGAAGCAGGTCGACCGCATCCCGTCCCGAAGTGCAGAGCTCGACGTCGAACCCGCTGCGACGGAACACTTTCGCCGCGGTCTGCAGATAGCTTTCCTCGTCGTCCACAAGCAGGACCCGCAACGAATCGTCCGCCACGTTCACCTCGACGTTGACCTGGTTCACCTGCATGCGCTCACGGGGCCTGCGACGGCACCCTGGGCAGCAGAACAAAAAACGTCGACCCCTGTCCCTTGACGCTTTCGAAGTCCAGAACACCCTTCATGCTCGTGACGATGCCGTGGCATACGGACAGCCCCAGCCCCGTGCCGCTGCCTGCGGGCTTGGTGGTGAAGAAGGGCGTGAAGATGAGGGACTGCTGTTCATGGCCGATGCCGACACCGTTGTCCGCGATGGCGATGCGCACCTTGTCCTCGCCCTCCGGCGCACACGACAGGACGATCTCACCCGGCCTCGCCCCGCCGGTCTCGCCGATGGCGTAGATGGCGTTGTTGAGGAGGTTGAGCAGCACCTGCTGCAGGCGGCCCGGGTCCACGTGCACGATGAGCCGGGACGGGGACATGTTCAGCTTGAGCGCGATGTTGTTGAGCTGAAGCTTCTTCTGGACCATGGTCAGCACTTCGGGGACGAACCTGGCCAGATCGATGTTCTGCTCTTCGGTATTGCCGGCCCGGCCGAAACTCAGGATCGAATGCGTGATGCGCGCGCACCTGTCGACCTGCTGCTTGATCTGCCCCACGCTGGCCATGATCTCGTCGACGTCCTTGAGCGCGTCCCGGTCATCCCCGGCGCGGGTCCTGAACTCCTGCAGGAGCATGTCCATGTAAGCCTGTTCGCTCTTCATGATCTGCAGAGGGTTGTTGATCTCGTGGGCGAACCCCGCGGCCATCTCCCCCAGCTCGGCAAGCCGGCCGGCCCGGTAGAGCTGCTCGCGCAGCTTCTCCCTCTCCTCGTCGCGCATCAGGAGCATCTTCTCCACGTACGCGGTCAGGTACAGCGAGGACAAAAAAACCACGATGCCGCCGAACAGGACGGACAGCCCCACGAACAGCACGGCCGAACGGGTGGCTCCGAAAAGCGTGGGCGCCGACTCGCGCGTGACCACCACCCAGCCGCCGTTGCGCATGACGCCGCTGGCATAGGACACGCCCGACTCCTCATCCAGGAAGGCGGACCCGACCCGCTCCGGGAACACGGGGCCTGCCAGATCCCTGTCCCGGGTCAGGATCTGACCGCCGCTGCCGGCCATGATATCCCCGTCCCTGCCGACGAGAAAGACGTCCACGCCGCTCACGCGGGAGGCCATGAGCGTGCGGGTCAGGACTTCCGGGGCCACGGAGACCCGCAGGACCGTGGCACCGCCGCCTGATTCCAGGCGCCGCGCCAGCACGAAATGGGGCAGGCCCATCTGTCCCGCCATGACTCCGCTGACGCTGCTCCCGTTTTCGAGGGCCTCCTCGAGCCAGCGCCCGGGCAGGATGTGGCCGCCTTTGTAGACCCTCGGCCCGGCGTAGGCCAGGACCTCTCCCTCCTGGTCCACCACGGCCACGTCGACCACTTCCCCGCGCTTGTCGTGCAGCGTGTCCAGCACGCTCCGCAGGGAAGCCCCGCCCGGACCGGTCTGCCCCTGCATCAGGGCCAGGTCGCCGAGGCAGTCATCCAGGTAGCGGTCCAGAATGGTGACGTACTGCGTGGTCAGGAGGGAGAGCCTGCCGAGCGTCCCCTGCTGGACATGGCTCCAGAAAAGATACCCCCCCGTGCCCAGGGCGAGAACCACCGGCACGAAGGGGGCTACGAGCAACGCGATGAAAAAATTGCGTTTTATGGTTTGGCGTGTGTACTGGCGCATATGCTCCCGTCAGCGCAGGCCGCTTTCCTCGAAGGCCCTGTAGGCCGTCTCCACGACAATCTTCAGCGACACGGGCTTGAGCAGGTACGCATAGGCGCCGTAGGCCATGCCGCGCATGCCCATCTCTTCCCCGCCGTGACCGGAGAGCAGGATGACCTGCGTCCTGGGCCAGCCGAGCTTGATCTCGCGCAGGGTTTCGATGCCGTCCATGCCGGGCATCATGACATCGAGGACGACGACGTCGAAACGCTCTTTCTGGAGAAGACGCAAGGCTTCCTGGCCGCCGCCGACGCCCGTGACCTCGAACCCTCTGCGTTCGAGGCGCTTGACCAGGGTTTCCATGAAATCCAGCTCGTCATCGACCACCAACACTCTCGGCCCGGCATGCACGGGCACGATCTGGACGCCATTTTTTTCAGTCATGGTGTTTCACCGGCAGGAGGATTGTGAATTCGGTTCCCGTTCCGACCTTGCTGTCGAAGCGGATGCTGCCTCCGAGCTTGCTGATGATGGAGTAGCTGATGGACAGGCCCAGGCCCGTACCCTCGCCAACCTTCTTGGTGGTGAAGAACGGGTCGAAAATCCGCCCCTGAACCTCCTTGTCCATGCCCGGACCGTCGTCGCGGATGCCGATCCTGACCATCCTCGACTCCGCATCCACCCCCGTGGACACGGTGATGTGTCCATTGCGCCCGATGGCGTCGATGGCGTTGTTGAGCAGGTTGAGCAGGACCTGCTGTATCTGCGAAGCGTCCGACTGGATGCTTGGAAGATCCGGCGACAGTTGCCAGATCATCTCGATGTCCCTGAACTTGATCTCGTTGTCGAGGAAGGTCAGGGTCTGCCTGATGACGTCGTTGACGGAAATGTCGTTGCATACCGGCTCCATGCGCCGCGCGAAGCCGAGCATCCTGTGCACGACGTTGCCCGCGCGCTCCACGTGCTGCTCGATCTTGGCCACGGCGTCCTCGAACTCCTTGAAGTTGGGGCTGGCCTGCACGTCCTCCTCCTCCAGCAGATCCCTCATCCACCCCGCCTTCTCCCGGATGACGGCCAGGGGGTTGTTGACCTCGTGAGCCACGCCGGCCGCCAGCTTGCCCAGGGCGGCCATCTTGCTGGACTGAATGAGTTCCTCGTTGAGCTGCGCCTGCTGCCGGTCGCTGCGCTCCTGCTGGGCGACGATCATGCGCGTGATCAGGAGTGTCCCGATGATGATGACGGCGACCCCGCCGCCCATGAGGCCCCAGGTCGCGGCCTGCGTCCTGAAGAGCGGCCGGAGTTCTCCATGCTGGTCCTCCTCGATGACCAGCAGCCAGTCCTTCTGTTCGAGCCAGATGCCGCCCACGAAGATCTTCTTGTTGTTCATCTCGTGTTCCATGACCTTGGCCCCGGAAAACGAAGACCTGAGGAACGGGGCGAATATCTCCATGACCTTGTTGCCGAAGCGTGGCCTGGTCTGGAGCTCGCCGGAGCGGTTGACCAGGTAGGCGTCGCCGAGGTCGCCGACCTGCAGCCAGCGCACCAAAGAATCGAAGATGTCGGAATCGATGGTCGCCCGCAGAATCCAGACCTTGCCCTTCTCCTGCTTGGTCACGGCGATGATCATGTGCGGAAAGCCCCGGAAACCCTTGAACACGTCCGAGACGTAAACCTTGCGCACCATGACCTCGTTGAACCACGTCTCGTTCCTGTAGTTGGCCTGGGACAGGTTGTAGGGTCCGGAATAGCTGACGTGCACCCCGTCCTCGTTGATCAGCCCGAGGTCGATGAAGGTCTTGGAGCTCATCTGCATGGTGTTCAGGATGCTCTCCAGCATGTCGGGCGAGGACAGGGCCTCTACGGAATGGGAGTTGGCGATGGTGCGCAGCTGGGCAACCTGCTCGCGCAGAAAGAGGTCGATGCCCTGCCGCTTGTTCTCTGCGAGGGTGGCGAGGTTCGCCTGGACCTTGGAGTGATAGGTCGACGCGAACATGGAATACATGGTCACGCCCAGCACGATGAGCGGGATGAGGGAGAAGCCCAGGGCCGTTACGGCTATCTTTGTTCCAAGATACTTGAGCCCGAAAGCTGGCATACATTCACCCCGTCTTGGTGTTTCTCCGCACGGACGTCATCGGCGAAGCGTCGCCTTCTGAAAGCTCGTGTCTCTCGTCCCTACGCATTGGCGAACCGCAGCGCGAGCAGCCTGTCGTACAGCATGTCGATGCGTTCGAGCAACTCCTCGACGGAACAGGGTTTGAGCAGGAAATCGTTGGCTCCCCCGCGCATGACGTCGAGGGCGATATCCGTATGGGCGTGCCCCGACAAAATGATCACCCCGAAGTCGTCTCCCTTCAGGCGGCGCATTTCGCGCAGCACTTCAACACCGTTCAGCCCGGGCATCCGGATGTCAAGGATGACGATGTCCACCGGATTGGCTGTGAACCAGTCCAGTCCGTCCCGACCCGAATGGGCCGTGACCACGTCGAGCTTCTTGCGGCGCAGAAACTTGGTGATGGTGGCCAGGAACTGTTCCTCGTCGTCCACGAACAGAAGCTTGCAGTTTTCGAGGGAACTCATGATTCCTCCGGCGGTTCAGGCGTTTACCGGGCACGCGATATCGCCCGGACGAACCTGGGCGTTTTCCCGGACATGGAGAGCGACGTGACCTTTCTCGCACGAAACGACCGTCCCGAAGCCGACATCGCCGCGCAAGGGGCGGCTGAAACGGAAGACTGCGCCCTCCGGGATGTCGGAGAGGCCCCCCATGTCGGCGGTGACCTCCACGTGTCCGTCGATCGTCTTCATGCGAAATATCTCGCCGCACCCGTGCGCCACGAGTTCGCTATGCCATTTTCTTCCAAGCAGGTAATTCCCGCATCCGACGAGAATTCCCACCGCTCCGAGGCAGGCGGCCAGGAAGCGCGGTTCGACGGCGAGCCAGCGCGTGATCATGGACGGGGACGCCGCCCGGCGCTCCTGGGCGCCGGCGAAGACGCGCACGCTGAAGACCAGGGCGGGGTTCTGCTTCTCGCCGAACCTGTCGCGCACCCTGATCTCGTAAGTGCCGGGCATGGTGCGAGTGTCCGCCTCCAGATGCCCGCGCCACATGCCTCCTCCGAACATGTACCCCGTGAAGATGCCCTCGGGTACCAGTCGCAGGGAGCCATCGGCGGCCATGCCCTCTATGACGAAGTCCTCGATGCGCTCGGTCTTGGGGGGAAGAGGGCCGCTCAGCTGGTACCGCTCTCCCGGGATCAGCCGGACAAGGCCCGAGCTGCCGAGTATGCCGCCGCGCAGCCCGTCAAAAAGAGCCAGCAGGGCCAGCCCCAGCAGGACCATGGCCACGCGCCCGCTCAAACGCTGCATGCGCCAGATCCGCTCGGCCCTGATCACGCCGCTTCCCCGCAGGCCATCAGGTTCCGCCGCAGCCAACGCTTGCCGGCCCAGCCCAGGGCGAAGATCGGCAGCAACAGCCCGCCGAACGCCTTGAGGAAGACCAGCGTGAATTCCTCGGGGTTGCCCGAAGCCAGGTACATGGCCACGGTCAGGGCAGCGAGGACGAGACCGTTGACGGAAAGGACCAGAATTTTGTGCAGGAGGAAGAATCTGTATTCGCTCACGGGAGACTCCTTGAGGGTGAGGGTGCGCGGGGCGGTCCGGGAGGGGGATCGGCCGCCCCGCGCATCCTCGGGGCGTTACTTCTTGAAGATGTCGGTCTTGCTGATGTTCATGAAACGGATGGCCTTGCCTTTCTCCTTCCAGTAGATGCGCACTTCGTCACCCGCGTCCCAGGTATGCTCGGGGAAAGCGAAGTAATCCTCGGGTACGCTGAAGGTCGCGAGCATCTTCTGGCGTCCGGAGTAGATGGCGATGGTCTTCTTTTCCTGGTCGACCACCGGAAACTTCTTGGCGGCATTCTTGTCCTTGTCGAAAACCAGGGGATGATCCTTGGCGATATCCTTCTGCACGTCGACGATCTCGATGGGAAGATCTTCGATGGCCTGGCTGTTGGGGTTGAAGATCCTGATGAACTTCTTGTCCACGTCGAGCTTCATGCGCAGGCCGATCTTGGGGTCCGCCCCGCGTTCCGCCGGGTCCGTAGGCATGGTGTAGGTGTGCGGCGGCAGAATCGAATAGTCGGGATTCTGCGAATCCATGTTCTTGTCTTCGATGACGGTCACGGTCTGCTTGTCCTTGTCGAAGGCGATGACGCGACCCTGGTCGACCTTGCCGTATTCTTCGCAACCCAGCGCACCGAAGGCCAGCATCGCGAGGGAGAGCAGGAAGAGTGTGCATTTGATATTCATGAGTCTTCTCCTATTCGTTGGGCGCTGTGCTAGCGGTTCTTCTTCATGGCCAGTTCCCTCTTGGCGCCCTGGACCATGCGGACAAAGATGTACACGGACATGCTGGCCACGAGCCCGAGGACCAGCGTCGTCGACGCGGCGTCCAGAATGGACTTGTAGGCCGGCATCCAGGGCTGGACCAGCTTGAAGAGGATGGAGACCGCGCAGCCGACGACAGCCAGGCCGAAGGCGATGCGGATGCCGTAACCCTTGATGTACTTGGTGGCCACCGCGCCGACCTGAGCGCCCATGGCGGCGCCGACGAGCATGATCATGGCGGCGACGAGTTCAGTGCGGCCCTTCCAGGTGTAGGTAGCGGCACCGTAGAGGCCGGAGATGGCGACTTCGAAGAGGTCGGTGCCGACGGCGACGTGGGTCGGGCAGCCGATGAGGTAGATCAGGGCGGGCATGCGGATCAGACCGCCGCCGATGCCCAGGATGCCGGCCAGCCAGCCCGTGAAGAAACTGACGGCGATGGGCAGCCAGGCGGAGCAGTAGATGCCCGCTTCCTTCAGGTGGACCATGGGCGGGATGTGGATCTTGTGCAGCTTGGAGGCGAAATCGATGCCCTGGACGCTGTCATCGAGGACCTCGCCGCGGGCGGCGGCGGCGCGCTCAAGTTTCTTGCGCTTGCCGACGTCGTGGAAGACCATCCAGGCGATGCCGGCCAGCAGCGCGATGTAGATCCAGCGCACGACCTTCTCGACGCTGCCTATGCGTTCCAGCCACATGACCATCTGGGCGCCGGCCTCGAAGCCGACGACGGTGCCGACAAGCATGATGAGGCCCAGTTTGTAGTCGACGTTGCCGAACTTGCCGTGGCGCATGGTGGAAATAAGGGACTTGCCCGCCATGTGGGCGATGTCCGTGCCGATGGCAAACGCCATGGGGAAGCCCAGGATGTTCAGGCCCGGGGTGACCATCCAGGCGCCGCCCATGCCGAAGAAACCGCCGATGATGCCGACGCCGATGCCGAGGATGATCAGGCCGGGCCAGAAGATTTTAACGCCCGCGATGGGCATGAGTACGTATAGCCATTCCATGTGCGTATCTCCTTGATGGTGTGTTCGGTTTAGTGGCCGGGCAGGTCTTTGGACTTCAGGTCGATGCCGATATGCGACATGATGATGTCGGCCAGCACGCCGAAGACCACGCCTGTGACCGGGATCAGGACGACCGTCAGGATCATGAACTGGAAATGGCTTTCGTTGTACAGGTTCGCCCACCATGCCATCACGCCCGTCAGCTTGCGCGTATCGGCCACCAGGACGATGGGGGCCGCGCCTCCGCCGCCGGCTGCCAGGGCGAAGCCCGGACTGACCAGAATCATTGCTATGAGGGACCACCACAGTCTGCTCAATTTCGCTTTCATCGTAACCTCCAGATTGTTTGCACCCACTGTCCGGGCGTTGCCGCCGGACCATTCCCCAACCGTCTCAGTTCCGGAATCGTCTTCCGCCGTGCTCGGCGGTTTGATCGCGCATACTGATTCGGAATAGGCAAAGGCCGTGCCAACGAGGATGCGAAGATATAACTATCCAAATTAATGGATAATAATATTATCTTGCGCAAAAAATCACAAAGGTGCATATTGCGCAACGAAACTTCGCAATCACGATTTCACCCGTGTGGAGGTATCGATGCGCTATTCCTACCCACCCATTCTCAATCCGGTTTTGAAGATCGAAAAACCGGTCAAGGAGTGGAGCATCACCCGTATCCTGCTTGTCCTGGGGACGCCGCTCGTGGCCCTCGTCCTGCTCCTGATGACGGCCGCGACCTCCCGTATCACCACCCACTACCTTAACCGCGCCTCCGCGCGGAACGCCCACACCAGGGCCCTGGCCCAGGCTCACGAACTCCAGCAACTGCTGAAGGAGGCGCGGTACGAACTGCTCAACCTGGCGGGATCGGACCTGACCCCGTCGGCCATCCAGAGATACATGATGGATAAGCCGACCACGAAGCGGAACAAGTACTGCGAAATCGCCTTCCACGGCACGTCACAGGCGGATAATTTCGTGCTTCTGAACACGGGAGAGCAGGTCTGGCGCGTTCCGGACGAACAGGCGGCGGCCGTCAAGTTCGGGACCTTCAAGCGCAAGGAGCGCATCGGCGGGAAAATTCAGGATTTCGTGCAGGTGGACCAGCCCATGCAGGTCTACTACACCAGCGTACCGTACCTGGGGTCCGTGGAAAACATGGAGTTCTCGGTCATCAGGCTGAGCACGCCGGTCATCGGGGAAAACGATTCGTTTCAAGGGTATCTGACACTGTCCGTGGACATTCTCGAAATACAACGGATCATGGCCCTGTTCTCGTCCCGGCAGTCGCCCCTCTACATCTTCCCCCAAGAGAAGGAGAGGAACAGGAGCTTCTTTTTCGACGCTTCCGGTTGGCTCATCTGCGAGACCGCCGACCCTTCAGGGCCCCAGAACAGGGTCTCCATCGACGACATCCGCACCGGGCTCCAGGGTGATCTCGGCAGGCCGGGCTTCGACAGCGCCTTCCGTCCGAGCCCACAGTACGAGGAGTACTGGTCGGTGGTTTCGGCGGTGCAGTCGGGCAAGGACGGCGAGATCGGCTTTTCCAACTTTCTCCACGACCCCAACAAGATCGGCAAGGACCACTACCTGTACTATGTCCCCATCCGCTTCCAGGAGAGCCCCGAGCAGGATCCCGTCATCATCGGCGGCATCGGCTGCATCGACACGAGCTACATGCTCAAGACGTCGCGGCACGACGTGGCCACCGCCCTCGGCATTTCCTGGGTCTCCGCGGTTCTGCTGACGTTCGGCGCATTCGTCTATCTCGAACGTCGCATCAGCAAACCCCTTGTCCGCCTGACCAGGGCCACGGAGAACATCGCTCTCGGCGACACCGAAGCAAATCTGGAATTGGCGCCTCTGCCTCGGGAACTGGGACACCTTCAGCACGCCATCAACATCCTGCTCCTTCAATTGCGCAATACGCGTAATGAATCGCGCATACGACAGGGCGTCTTTCTTGAAGAGATGAAGCGGCAACCGGTCTGTCTCGACACCCTCACGGATGGAGGGACGGACAGGGACGCACCGCAGGCAGCGGAAAAGGAATTCGGCATCGTCGGCAACAGCCTGGCCGTACGCAACCTGGCCGGGATGATCCGCAAGGCGGCGCACGTCATGGCCGACGTCCTGATCGTCGGGGAGACGGGTACGGGCAAGGAACTGGCCGCCGAAGCCATCCACAGGGCCAGCAGCCGATCATCGGGGCCGTTCATTTCCATCAACTGCGGCGCCCTGGACGAGAATCTGCTCATGGACGCCCTCTTCGGCCACGTCAAAGGGGCATTCTCCGAAGCCAAGACCGACCGCAAGGGGGCCTTCCTTGCAGCAACGGGAGGCACGCTGCACCTCGACGAAATCGGCAACGCCTCCCCGAAAGTCCAGCAGGCGCTGCTGCGAGCCCTCGCCGTGCGGCGCATCCGCCCCCTTGGCACCGACCAGGACCAGCCCTTCGACGCCAGGGTCATCGCGGCCACCAACGTCGACCTCCGCGAAAGCGCCACGAACGGCACCTTCCGCGAGGACCTCTACTACAGGCTGGCGGTCATCACCATCACCACCCCCCCCTTGCGTGACCGCAGGGAAGACATCCCCGCCCTGGTCCGCTACTTTCTCATGGAACACGCTTCCGGCAGGAGCATCCCCGAACTGAGCAGAGGCGCGCTGGACAAGCTGATGCTGCACGACTGGCCCGGCAACATACGCGAACTCAAGAACTGCATCACCCGGGCCATGACCTTTGCCGAAGGCAGCATCCTGCTGTCCGAGCACATCGTCCTGGGACAGCCCACGCCTCAGGCCCCTGCGGCTTCGCCACACATCGAGACGCCGACTCCCGAGGCCAGGACGCCGAGACGGGACGAAACCCCGCCCAAGGCCGACGACCGCGCAAACGGTCCGGGCGATGCCCTCGGCGCTACCCCGTCGCCCATGTCTCCGCCTGATTCTGACGCACCGCCTGAACTCTCCGTGCGGCAGCGCAAGGCATGGCCGACGATCGTGAAAAACGGTGGCACGAACCGTGCACAGTATCAGGAGGCGGTCGGCGAGGAGGTTTCCGTCCGAACCGCGCAATACGACCTGCAGGAACTGGTTGCCCGGGGCCTGCTGAAGAAGACCGGGAAAGGGCCATCCTCACGGTACGTCCTGACCGGAAGGTTCAGATAACAGCCGCCCGCGAGGATGTATCATGGGATTGCGCAATTTTCTGGATTCGCTGATCCGACGGAAGAAGGAGCAGCCCGAAAGTGAGGCGCTGCTGCGCTCCTTCCGCCTGCAGTACATGCATTTCAAGGACCTGCTGCTGTCCAACGCGGAACTCGGGACGATCATGGCCGAGATCGACGAGAAGCTCAAAGGCTCGAACCTGTTCAGCATGAGCGAGATCCGCGCCCTGGCCACCAGGAGCGTCTTCCACACCATGCGCATGGTCACGGCCCTGAACGCCATCTCCGGCGACCGCTACGCCGTGCTTCATGATATGGTCGAGCACATCAATTCGCGGATCACCGGCATCCTCGACAGCAAGCCGCAACCCGCCATCCGTGACTACACCTTCACCATGGACGCCGTGGACAAGGACCTCGTCGACGTCGTCGGCGGCAAATGCGCAAATCTCGGCGAAATGCGCAATCGCGCAAACATCCCGACCCCGCCCGGTTTCGCGATCACCACGGCCGCGTACGAGGCATTCCTCAACAGCGAAGGGCTGCGCGACGAAATCCTCAAGCTGCTGCGCGAGGCCCGCCCCGACGCCCCGGCTTCGGTCGTGTCCGTCTCCGAGGCCATCTTCAGGACCATCGATGGCGTGGCCGTGCCCGCCGACGTCATGAAATCCCTGCTCCAGGCCTGGGACTCGACCTTCGACGACCCCGCCGGGACCCGTGCGGCACTTCGCTCCAGCGCCATCAGCGAGGACGGCATCCTGTCCTTCTCCGGGCAGTACCGGACCATCCTCGGCGTCAGGCGGGACAGCCTCGAAAGCGCCTTCCGCGAAGTGCTGGCCAGCCTCTTCTCCCCCCGTGCCATCACCTACCGCATCCACCACGGCGTATCCTTCGAGCAGTGCGCCATGGGCATGGCCTGCATCCGCATGGTCGACGCGGCGGCCAGCGGCATCGTCTTCTCGCGCCACCCCGTGAACCCGCTGTCCGACGAGATGGTCCTCAATGCCGTCTGGGGCCTCGGTGCCTACGCCGTGGACGGCATCATCGAGCCGGACACCTGGCAGATCAAACCCGGCGCACCCCCGAGCATCACCCTGCGCAACATCGCCGACAAGCCCGTGCGGCTCGTGTCCGACGCTTCGGGCAAACACGAGGAAAGCGTGCCCGACCATCTGCGTCGCGCGCCCTGCCTCGAACCGCACCACGTCTTCGAGCTCGCGGACATCGCCGCCCGCCTCGAAGCCCACTACCACCACCCCCAGGACATCGAGTGGGCCCTGGACGCCGACGGCCGGATCCTGATCCTGCAGAGCAGGCCCATGCGGCTGGCGCACGCACACCACGGCGGCCTCGCCACCCAGGCCATCGAGGGCGCGCGACTCATCCTCGAGGGAGCGGAGATCGCCTGCTCCGGCATCGGCACCGGTCCTGCAGTCCTGGCGGAAGGGCTGCCGGACCTGGCGGACTTCCCCGAGGGCGGCATTCTCGTCGCGCCCCACTCCCTGCCCAATTACGTTCTGGTCATGAACAGGGCCCAGGCCATCGTGACCGAGGCAGGCAGCATCACGGGGCACATGGCGTCACTGGCCCGCGAATTCAACGTGCCGACGCTGCTCAACGCCAAGGGCGCCGTCAGCCTGATCCCCGCGGGCGGCCAGGTCACGGTGGACGCCATCACCGGCCGCGTCTACGCCGGAGAGGTGCCCGAGCTCATGGCCTTCAAGTCCTCGCGCAGCGTACGCGTCGCCGACACGCCCGTGCACGCCGTCCTGCGCCAGGTCGCGGATCAGATCATACCCCTGCACCTGCTGGACCCCAAGTCCCCGGTCTTCAAGCCCGAGTCCTGCACCACCCTGCACGACGTCATGCGTTTCGTGCATGAACTCTGCTACACCGAGATGTTCCGCATCAGCGACCGGGCTTCGGACGCAGGGTCCGTGTCCTGTCAGCTCAAGGCCAAGCTGCCCATCGACCTGCACCTCATCGACCTCGGCGGAGGGCTGAAGGATGTCGACGGACCGTACGTCTTCCCCGACCAGGTCACCTCCGAACCCCGGGCCGCCCTGCTGTCCGGCATGCTCAGTCCGAACGTGCACGTCCGCGGGCCGAGGCCCGTCGACGTCGGGGGGTTCATCTCGGTCATGAGCCAGCACATGCTCGAACCCCCGACCGTCCAGGCCCAGCGCTTCGGCGAGCGCAGCTACGGCATCATCTCCGACAAGTACCTGAACTTCAGCTCCCGCGTCGGCTACCATTACAGCGTCGTGGACGCCTATTGCGGCGAGACCGTGTCCAAGAACTACATCACGTTCCAGTTCAAGGGCGGGGCGGCCGACGAGATCAGGAGGGAACGCAGGGTCAGATGCATCGCGCTGATTCTCGACCGGCTCGGGTTTGCCACGGACGTCCGCGGCGACATGACCCAGGCCAAGTTCCAGAAATACTCGCGCACGGAAACGGCGGAACGCCTGGACCAACTCGGCAGGCTGCTCATCGTCACCCGGCAGATGGACATGCTCATGACCAGCGAAAACGCGGTGAAGGTCATGGCCGACAATTTCATGTCGGGAGTGTACCACTGATTTACCGTCTGCCCGGACAGTTGCGGGCCGGTGCCGTAACGTGTCACAGAAACTCCAGGACGATCAGGCCCGGTTCCTCCGGCCATGAATGCGGTCCTGCATCGCGGAGCGTCACATGAACCTCATCCAGCGCATCAGAAACATCTTTTCCCCGCCTCCGCCTCCCGAAACCAGCCAGGACAACGGACAGGAGGACATGTTCCGGGCCAGGTACCAGGCCTTCCGGCGCCTGCTCTCGGCCAACAACGGGGCCCTGGACTTCATGACCGAGCTCGAGGAGGCGGCCATGGGCCGCCGTCACTTCGGCATGCATTTCGTGCGCTCGCGGGTGACCGGCGCGACGACCAAAGTCTTCAACATCGTCGAGAACCTGCTCTATCTCGCCCCCGGCAAGTACCTGGCCCTGCGCGACACCCTGCGCGACATCCAGGAGCGGATCCAGGAAAGCCTGGCGACCGGTCAGGCCGTCCGCCGCCGCGAATTGATCCTGGACCTCGAGGACATCACGGCCGGCGACGTCGGCGATGTCGGAGGAAAAATGGCCAACCTGGGGGAACTCAGGAACACCCTGCACATCTCCGTGCCCCGCGGCTTCGCCGTCACCGCCCACGCCTACGAGTCCTTCATGCAGCACACGGGGCTCTGGGAGGAGATCAACTGCCTCGTCCTCGGCCACCCCATGGCCGCGCATTTCAGCGCCTGCCCCCTGCCGGACACGGAC
>JANJWV010000190.1 GCA_024709365.1 Desulfomicrobium sp.
GCCGTCTGGAACTGGGGCCCCTTCTACAAGGAGATGGTCCAGCAGATCAAGGACGGCACCTGGAAGGCCCAGTTCTACTGGTACGGCCTGGACCACGGCGTCGTCGACATCGCCCCCTTCGGCCCCATGGTCCCCGCAGACGTGCAGAAGACCGTCCTGGCCAAGAAGGCCGAGATCGCCTCGGGCGCCTACAAGGTCTTCACCGGGCCCATCAAGGACCAGGCCGGAGCTGAAAAGGTCGCCGCCGGAGCCGTCATGCCCGACGAGGAACTGCTCGGTTTCAACTGGTTCGTTCAGGGCGTCGTCGGCACCCTGGAATAAGGGTCGCACATGCCCGTCTTGTCCGCCGTTCGTCGACAGGAGCCCCTTGGCTGGGGCTCCTGTCTTGTTTTTCTGGCCGCCCTCGCCCTGGCCTTCACGGTCAGCGGGACGCTCCTGGCCGTGCAGGGCAAACCGGCCCTGCAAGCCCTGTGGCTCCTGGTCGAGAGCGCCTTCGGCTCCCGGTACGCCCTTGAGGACTGCCTCATCAAGGCCGTGCCCATTTTTCTGTGCTCCCTGGGCGTGGGTCTGACCTTCCGCCTGCAGGTCTGGAACATCGGAGCCGAGGGACAGTTCGCCCTGGGCGCCGTGGGCGCCACCTGGGCGGCCCTGACCTTCCCCGGCTGGCCCTGGTACGCCCTGCTGCCCTTCATGCTGCTGTGCGCCTCGGCGGCCGGCGGCCTCTGGGGCGCCATTCCGGCCGTGCTGCGCCTGAAGCTCCGGGCCAACGAGATCATCGTCACCCTGATGCTCAACTACGTCGGCATCCTCATCCTCGACTTTCTCGTCTACGGCGTGTGGAAGGATCCGGCCAGCTTCGGCTTCCCCATGACCAGCGAGTTCGTCCCGGCGGCCGTGGTGGCGCGCATCGGAGACACGCGCCTGAACTGGGGCCTGCTCCTGTGCCTGGCCGTGGGCATGCTCATGTCCGTGTTTCTGCGTTCCACCCGCCTGGGGTTCGAGTTGCGCGCCTGCGGCGAAAACGTGCGCGCCGCCCGCTACGCCCGCATGCCCTACTCCTTCCTGGTGGTGCTGGTCATGGTCGTCAGCGGGGCCCTGGCCGGCTGGGCCGGGTTCCTGGAGGCCTCGGCCACCCTGGGCAGGCTGCAGCCGAGCATCATGTCCGGCTACGGCTACACGGCCATCGTCGTGGCCTGGCTGGCCAACCTGAACCCGCTCGTCATCGCCGTGGCCTCCTTCCTCCTGGCGGGCGTGCGCGTCGGCATGGAGACCCTGCAGCTCGACCTGCAGGTGCCCGCGGCCTTCGGCGGCATCATGGAAGGCTCCATCCTGCTGGCCGTGCTGGCCGGAGGCTTCTTCTCCCGCTACCGCCTGCACCTGCGGAGGGCCGCATGAGCCTCGAAATCCTCCTGGCCCTCCTGGCCGCCACGGTGCAGGCCGGAACCCCGATCCTCTACGCCACCCTGGGCGAGATCCTGACCGAGAAGGGCGGCGTCCTGAACCTGGGCGTGGAGGGCATGATGCTCGTCGGCGCCCTGGCCGGATTCCTGACCGCCCTGCACACGGGCTCGCCGGCCCTGGCCTTCATGGCCGGCGGCCTGGCCGGCGCGGGCATGGCGGCCCTGCACGGCGTGGTCTGCATCTGGTTCCAGGGCAATCAGACCGTCTCGGGCCTGGCCCTGACCATCTTCGGCACGGGCCTGGCCGGGTTCTTCGGCACGCCCTACGTCGGCCGCACAGCCCCCGGCTTCGACAAGTTCTCCCTGCCCGTGCTGGGCGACATCCCCCTCGTGGGCGACATCTTTTTCCAGCAGGACGCCCTGGTCTACGTGTCGTACCTCATCCCGCCGCTCATGTGGGCCTTCTTCCGCTACACGCGGTGGGGCCTGGGTGTGCGCGCCGCGGGCGAGAGCCCTGCGGCCACGCGGGCCGCGGGACTGAACGTCCTGGGCTTCCGCTGGGCCGCGCTCCTTGGCGGCGGGGTGCTGGTGGGCTTCGGCGGCAGCTATCTGAGCCTGGCCTACACCCACCTCTGGACCAACGGCCTTTCCTCAGGGCGCGGCTGGATCGCCGTGGCCCTGGTCATCTTCGCCTTCTGGCGACCGTCCCGGGCCATGCTCGGGGCCTATCTCTTCGGCGGGGTCATGGCCTTCCAGCTCCGCCTGCAGGCCATGGGCACGGCCCTGCCGTCGTCCATCCTGCTCATGCTGCCCTATGTGTTGACCATCGCGGCCCTGGCCTTCTCCTCGTGGCGCAGCAAGCGCACCGAGGCCCCGGCCGCGCTGGGCGTGAACGTGGAACCATCGGAATAGGAAAATCAAATGAGCGACAACAGATACCAGCGCACCTACCCCATTTCCTGGGACCAGCTGCACCGCGACGCCCGGGCCCTGGCCTGGCGCCTTCTGGACAAGGACTTCTTCAGGGGCATCATCGCCGTGACCCGCGGCGGCCTCGTGCCCGCGGCCATCATCGCCCGCGAACTGGACATCCGCCTCGTCGACACCATCTGCGTGTCCAGCTACGACTGGCAGAACCAGAAAGGCGAGGTGAAGCTGCTGAAGGGCATCGAAGGCGACGGCGAGGGCTGGCTCATCGTCGACGACCTGGTGGACACCGGCCGCACGGGCAAGCTCATCCGCGAGCTGCTGCCCAAGGCCCACTTCGCCTGCGTCTACGCCAAGCCCGCCGGGCGGCCCCTGGTGGACACCTTCATCACCGAGGTCAGCCAGGACACCTGGATTCTCTTCCCCTGGGACGCCGAGTCCCAGTTCGTGCAGCCCCTGGCCGGGAAGCGGCAGGGATAGGTCGTGACCCCGTCCACGCCAGCGGTCGGCCTGCGCGGCATCACCAAGGTCTTCGGCTCGGTCCGGGCCAACAACGCCATCAGCCTGGACATCCACGCCGGACGGATCAAGGCCCTCCTGGGCGAGAACGGGGCGGGCAAGAGCACCCTCATGTCCATCCTGGCGGGGCACTACCTGCCCGACGCCGGCGAGATCCTCATCGACGGCCGCCCCTGCCACCTGCGCTCCACCAAGGATGCCATCAAGGCCGGCATCGGCATGGTCTACCAGCACTTCATGCTGGTGGAGGCCATGACCGTGGCCGAGAACGTGTTCCTGGGCCAGGAGCCGGGCTTCCTGCTCTCGCCCAAGGCCATGCGCGAGCAGGTCCGCGCCCTGGCCGGCTCCTTCGGCCTCGACGTGGACCCGGACGCCCGCGTGGCCGACCTGTCCATGGGTGAGAAGCAACGCGTGGAGATCCTGAAGCTCCTGCAGCGCGAAAGCCGCATCCTCATCTTCGACGAGCCCACGGCCGTTCTCACGCCCCAGGAATCGGAGCAGCTCTTCGCGGCCCTGCGCAGCATGGCCGCCCAGGGCAAGGCCATCGTCTACATCTCCCACAAGCTGGGCGAGGTCATGGCCCTGGCCGACGAGATCGCCATCCTGCGCAGGGGCGAGGTGGTGGACGAGGTCCCGGCCGCCGAGGTGCATTCCCAGTCGGACCTGGCCCGGCGCATGGTCGGCCGCGAGGTGCTCCTGGAGGTCACCCGCGAACCCGTGGAACTGCGCCAGAACGTGCTGCGCCTGTCCGGGGTCAGGGCCGGCGTCATGCGCGACGCGTCCTTGAGTCTGCGGCAGGGGGAGATCCTGGCCGTGGTCGGCGTGGCCGGCAACGGACAGAAGGAGCTGGTCGAGACGGTCTGCGGCCTGCGGGCGCCCGAGGCCGGCGAGGTCTCTGTGCTCGGCAAGAGCTGGCAGGCCTTCTTCGCCGACCCGTCCTGGCAGGGGGGCCTGAGCTACATCCCCGAGGATCGCCAGGGACTGGCCGTGTGCAAGGGCATGGACCTGGTGGACAACTTCCTGCTGACCACCCGCAAGGGCTACAGCTCCACGGTCTGGCTGCAGCGCGACAAGGCGGCAGCAGTGGCCAAGGAACTCGTCGAGCAGTTCAAGGTATCCCCGCCCGACGTGACGAGCCAGGCGAGACAGCTTTCGGGCGGCAACCTGCAGAAGATGGTCCTGGCGCGCGAGTTTCACCGCCGGCCGCGCCTCATCGTGGCCGAGCAGCCCACCCAGGGCCTCGACGTTTCCGCCATCGAGGAGGTCTGGGCGACCCTGCTGGCGGCCCGCGAGGAGGCCGGCATCCTGCTGGTCACCGGCGACCTGTCCGAAGCCTTGGCCCTGGCCGACCGCATCGCCGTCATGTTCGGCGGCGAAATCGTCGACATTTTCCCGGCCGACGACCGGCAGCGCGTGGACCGCATCGGCCAGATGATGGCCGGCATGAAGCCCGATGCCGAGCACTGATCAAGCGGACCGCTTCCAGCGACTCACCGTGCAGGCCGCAGGCCGGACCTGGACTCTGGAGCGCCCGGCGGATCTGGAATCTCTGTGGCAGTCCCTGGACGAGGACGACCCGGAGGCCGAAGAGCACATCCCCTACTGGGTGGAGTTGTGGCCCGCGACCCTGGCCCTGTGCGACTGGCTGGCCCGGCAGGACCTGGCCGGACGCACCTGCCTGGACCTGGGCTGCGGGCTCGGCCTCTCGGCTCTGGTGGCATCCGGCCTGGGCGCGCGGGTGGTGGGGATGGACTACGAGCGGGACGCCCTGTATTTTGCCGCCAGGAACGCCAGGCTCAACGCCGTGCCCCAGCCCCTGTGGCTGTGCATGGACTGGAACCGGCCCGGCTTCGCCCCACGTTCCTTCGACCATATCTGGGGCGGCGACATCTTTTACGAACAGCGATTTTTCGAACCCCTGGAAAGGCTTCTGCTGCACAGCCTGGCCCCCGGGGGCAGGGTCTGGCTCGGCGACCCCGAGCGCACCGTGTCCCAGGCCGTGTGGCCCCGCTTCGCCCGCCGCGGCTGGCGGGTGGCAAACCGGGGGCAGGTGGTGGTGCCCTTCGAGGGGGCGCGCATGACGGTCAACGTCTGGGAACTTTCCCGCCCGGACGTCACATAGGAGGAAACATGGGTCAGACTATACGTTTCGGAGTGTCCCTGGACTCCGACCTGCTGGAGAAATTCGACGCACTGTGCGAGGAGCGCTGCTACCAGACCCGCTCCGAGGCCATCCGCGACCTCATCCGCGGCACCCTGGTGCAGAAGGAATGGGAGGACCTGAACAAGGAGATGGTCGGCACCCTGACCCTGGTCTTCGACCACCATCATTCGGACCTGGCCCAGAAGATGACCGAGATCCAGCATTCCTCCCTGGACGTCATCCACTCGTCACTGCACGTTCACCTGGACCACCACAACTGCATGGAAGTGCTCATCCTGCGCGGGCCGGGGCAGGACATCAAGGCCACGGCCGAG
>JANJWV010000068.1 GCA_024709365.1 Desulfomicrobium sp.
TCCGGCCGCGAGCTTGACGATGCGGTAGTTGGGGGAATTCTCCTCTGCGCCCGCGCCGGTCATGGCGAAGACGCTGCCCACCCGGACCGGTTCCGGGCGTTGCCGCTGGGCGGCGGCGTCCCGAAATGGGACGCACAGCGCCAGCGCGATCAGCAGCCCCGCCGGCCAGCGCGAGCAGAGGGCGCCGAGAACCGCCCTGCAACAATCATTGCCAAATCTGATCATGACCGCTCCCCTTCCCGTCAGACAACGACGTGCCGGCCGGACCCGGCACGCAGCGTACGTATGACATTAGGCATGAACCACGTCGAGCACAAGCCCGGGACCACCTCGGCCGGGGAGCGAGGGCGCCGCCCGGCGCGCTTTGGCGATTGCGCTATGCTGAAAATTATATACAAGACGCAGGTCAGCCACCACCGCCAGAGGTTCCAGATGCACCACCCCTCCTCATCGGATCACACCCGACGCCAACCGGGCCTTCGCCGCAAGATCGGCATCCTGCTCCTGGCCATTTCCGTGGCGGTGCTCCTCATGTCTGCCGCCGTCGGCAAGCGTATCCTGCACGACCTGACCGCGGACCTGAGCCGCAGGCTGGCCGTGTCCGAAGCGCAGCTGACCCGCGAAAAGATCCAGTCCCTGGTCGGGCGCGAACTGGCCATCGCCCAGCGCTTCGCCGGCCTGACCGCATTGGGCGACTGGCTCCTGGCCGAGCAGGACCCTCTGGCCCGGGGGCGTTTCCTGGCCGAGGCCGCCGGGTTCCGTCCGGCTTTCGCCGACGGTGCCTATTTCGTCATCCACCACCACACCCTGGCCTACTACTATGCGGACGCGGAGCGGCCCCGCGCCATCTACCGCTACACGCTTGACCGCAACAACACTGGGGACTCCTGGTATTTTTCGACCATGGACCGGGTAGAGCCCTACACGCTGAACGTCAATCCCGACGCGACGCTCAAGGTCACGAACCTCTGGATCAACGTGCAGGTCCGCAACGCGTCCGGCGAGCCCCTCGGCCTCGTGGGGACCGGCATGCAGCTCGACCGCTTCCTGTCCAGCATGCTCGCGCCCAGAACCCAGGGGAGCATGAGCTTCATCGTCGACAAGGCGGGCCGCATCGTGGCCCATCCCGACCCGTCGAAGATCGAATACGGCGCCCTGGGCAAGCAGGACTCGGACCGGACACTGTTTGCCGGCCTGAGCACCGAGGCCGGGAGGGAAACCGCTTCCCGGCTGCTGGCCGAAGTGCGGCGACGGTCCGGGGGAGTCGAGGTCATGCAGCAGATCACCCCCGCAGGCAGGCGGATGATGGCCCTGGCCCATCTTCCGGAGCTGGGGTGGACCGTGGTCAGCAGCGTCAACCCCGAGGCGGCCGAAGTCCTGTCCTCGGGTTTCATCCGCCTGGCCCTGATCGGGGGCGGGGTCATCGTCCTCATGGTCATCCTGGCCCTGACCCTGGGCTTCGACCGGCTCGTGCTGCAACCCCTGCTGGCCCTGACCGCCTCGGCCCGAATGATCGCCCAGGGACAGTACGGCATCCGCATGCGATCGGACCGCGACGACGAGATCGGGGCCCTGGCCCGCGCCTTCGACACCATGGCGGCCGAAGTCCAGGCCCATACCGAGGACCTGGAGCGGCGGGTGGCCGAACGCACGGCCGAACTGGAGGCGACCCACCACAGGCTGGCCGACACGCACCGCCAGCTGACCGAGAGCATCCGCTACGCGAGCCTCATCCAGCGTGTCATCCTGCCCGACCGGCGGCTCGACACCCGCATGCAGGGCCGCTATTTCGTGGTCTGGCAGCCGCGCGACGTGGTCGGCGGCGATTTCTACCTCTACCGCGAGGACGAGGGCGGGTGCCTCTTCGGCGTGGTGGACTGCGCGGGGCACGGCGTGCCGGGCGCGTTCATGACCATGATCGCCCACGCCGCCCTGGAGCGCGCCACCGTGGAACTCGGCCTCGGCCAGCCGGCGGCGCTGCTGGAACGCGCCGACAGGGCCGTGCGGGACATGCTGCCCGACACGCAGCGCCTGGAGCGCCTGGCGACGTCCATGGACATCGGGCTGTGCTACGTGGAGAGGGCGTCCCGGACGGTCCGCTTCGCCGGGGCGCACATCGATCTCTTCACGGCCTGCGACGGGGAGATCAGGAATTTCAGGGGCGATCGGGGCGGGATCAACGACCGCAAACCGAGGACCTTCACGCAACTGACCCTTGACCTGGAGCCGGGTTGCGTCTTTTATCTCGTCACGGACGGCATCCTGGACCAGTCCGGCGGCGCCAGGGACCTGCCCTTCGGCCGCGGCGGATTCACGTCCTGGCTGCGGGACAACGCCGCCCTCCCCCTGGAGAGGCAGGAAGAGGCCCTGACCGGGGCCCTGAACGACTACCGCGGGGAAAAACCGCAACGCGACGACATCACCGTCCTGGCCTTCCGCTTCGACCAGGATACGCCAGCCCCTTCGAAGGAGACCGACGCATGACCACCCCGGACATCTACGACCTGCGGGAAATCTTCGACCGCAAGCAGATCATGGTCTGCTTCAACGGACCCATCAACGCCGCCCTCATCGAGGAGATCGGACGCGCCCTGCGCGACTACCTCCAGCACCAGCAGGAGGCGCCCAGCGCCGTGGCCGACATCTTCGCGGTCTACATCGAGATGACCCAGAACATCCGCCGCTACGCCGACCAGCACCCGGAGCTCCCGGGCGCGGCCAACGCCGCCATCGTCGTGTCCCGCGAGGACGGGCGCTACGTCATCAGCGCCGGCAACGTGGTGGCCCCGCAGGACGGCCGGGAACTGGTGCGGCGCGTGGAGGAGCTGGCGGCCATGGACCGCTCCGCCCTCAAGGCCCTTTTCAAGACCCAGCTGCGCCAGCCCAGGGAAGCCCTGAACGGCAGCGCCGGCCTGGGCCTCATCGACATGGCGCGCAAGGCCTCCTCCCCGCTGGCGGCCACATTGCGCGACATCGACTCCGGGCGCAGCTTCCTGAGCCTTCGAGTCATGCTCTGAACCAAAGCCTCCAGCACAATACGAGAACGACATGAACGATATGGATCTTGCCCAGACCCCCAGCACCCCCCTGGTCCGCACGAACAGCCGGGAGGGGCGTCTGACCATGGCCGGGGATTCCTACCCCGAAAACCCCTTCGAATTCTTCCAGCCCATCATCGACTGGGTCGAGGGCTTCCTGGCGGACGGCAACGCCCCCCTGTCCCTTGACCTGGCCCTGGTCTACCTGAACACGAGCAGCATCCGGGCCATGATGGACATCTTCGACCGGCTGGAGGAAGCCCACCAGGGAGGACGCGGGATCAGCGTGCACTGGAGCTACGACCCGGATAACGAACGCGTCGGCGAACTGGCCGAGGAATTCAGGGAAGACTGCACCTTCCCGTTCACCATCGCCCCGAGGGCCTGACCATGAGCGAACGCAACGACAGCCTGGAGGAGCGCATCGGCTCCATCCTCTCGGCCCAGACACCCCCCGACGGGTGGAAGGACTCGCTGGCCGAGCTTTTCCAGCGCTATCGCGACCAGCAGCGCCTGCTGGACAGGCTGACCCACATCGCCGACCGTTTCCAGGCCGCAGAGCGCGATCGCAGCCAGGCCTACCTGACCAGATACGAACGCAAGGTGCGGCAGCTGGAAAAGATCGTGCGCATCAGCGACCAGTATCAGACCATGCTGCACCAGCTCAAGGAACGCCTGGAGCACGCCTCCAACTACGATGCCCTGACAGGCCTGCCCAACCGCCGCTACATGACCGTCCGACTGGAGGAGGCAGCCGCACAGGCCGCACGCAGGCCGGAACACACCTTTGCGGTCATGGTCGCCGACATAGACAATTTCAAGGCCGTCAACGACTGCTTCGGACACGCCGCCGGGGACCGCGTGCTGCACGCCGTGGCCCGCGCCCTGGAACTCACCCTGCGCGAATACGACCTCTGCGCACGCTGGGGCGGCGAGGAATTCCTGCTCCTGTTCCCGGCATGTGCGCAGGAGAACGCCCCTGCCGTGGCCGAGCGCCTGCGCCGAAGCGTCCACGAAGCCCCGCGCGTCGACGACACCCCGGCCCCGACCATCAGCATCGGCTACACCCTGCACCGCCCCGGCGAGAACATCGACGCGACCCTGCTGCGGGCCGACGAGGCCCTGTACAAGGCCAAGGCTGCCGGGCGGAACTGCTGCATGGGGCTGTAGCGCACCCGGCCCTTGACACCTCGGCGTGCTTGCCCTAGCCGGGAAGCAGTTTTTGCAGGGGTGGCGAGGAGCCTGAGATGATACCCGTTGAACCTGATCTGGGTCGTGCCAGCGAAGGGAATTGCAAGACTTCCGCCGGGTCTCCCGGCGCCCCCACACAGTCCTCGCCTCCACCGCTCCCATCCTTCAAGCAGTGCGAGGTATCCCCATGTCCGATCCGGCCCGCAGAGCCGCCGCGAACCTGACCGCCGTGAGGCGGGACAAGCCGCTCATCCACAACATCACCAATTTCGTGGTCATGAACGCCACGGCCAACGCCCTGCTGGCCTGCGGCGCGTCGCCCGTCATGGCCCACGCCGAGAACGAGGTCGAGGAGATGGCCGCCTTCGCCGGGGCCCTGGTGCTCAATATCGGCACCCTGACCGACGCCTGGGTCGCGTCCATGCTCAAGGCCGGCAAAAAGGCCACGCAGCTCGGCAAACCCATCGTCCTGGACCCCGTGGGCTCCGGCGCGACGAAGCTGCGCACGGATGCGGCCAGAACCATCCTGGCCGAAACCAAGGTCTCTGTGGTGCGCGGCAACGCCTCGGAGATCCTGTCCCTCTCCGGCCAGTCGGCCGCCATCAAGGGCGTGGACTCCTGCAACTCCGTCGAGGACGCCGCGCGCGTGGCCGGCCGCCTGGCCCTGGAACTCGGCGTCACCCTGGCCATCACCGGCCCCACGGACCTGGTCACCGACGGCCGGCGCGCGTTCTTCATCGAGGGCGGCCACCCGCTCATGCCCTTCGTCACGGGCACGGGCTGCACGGCCTCGGCCCTGGTCGGCGCCTTCCACGCCGTGGACCCTGACCCGCTGACCGCAGCAGCCACGGCCCTGGCCTTCCTCGGCCTGGCCGGGGAGCGCGCCGGGGCCAGGGCCGAGGGGCCGGGCTCCTTCCAGGTCCACCTGCTGGACGCCCTGTACTCCATCACCTCCGAGGAGCTGGCGGCCTCGTGCCGCATCCGCGAGGAACTCCATGCCTGATTACTCCCTCTATCTGGTCACGGATCGCGGTCTGTCCCTGGGCCGCGACACGGCCGACATCGTGCGGGCGGCCGTTGCCGGCGGGGCGACCTGCGTGCAGCTGCGCGAGAAGAGCTGCGGCACGCGGGAGTTCGTGCGCGAGGCCAGGGCCGTGCGCGACATCCTGGCCAGGACGGGCGTGCCGCTCATCATCAACGACCGCGTGGACGTGGCCCTGGCCGTGGGCGCCGACGGCGTACACCTGGGCCAGACCGACATGCTTGTCGCCGACGCCCGCCGCCTGACGGGCCCGCACATGCTCATCGGCGTGTCGGCCGAGTGCGTGGAGGACGCCGTGCGCGCCGAAGCAGAAGGCGCGGACTACATCGGCGTGAGCCCGGTCTTCGCCACCCCGACCAAGACCGACACGGCTCCGCCCCTGGGCCTGGGCGGCGTGGCGGCCATTCGCGCGGCCGTGTCCCTGCCGGTCGTGGGCATCGGCGGCATCGGCCCGGCCAACGCGGCCGACGTCATCCGGGCCGGGTGCGACGGCATCGCCGTGGTCTCGGCCATCGTCTCGGCGGCCGACCCCGAGAGGGCCGCGGCCGAGCTTCTCACCATCATCCGCAAGGCGCGGGAGGAATCATGAACCAGCCCAAGACATACGCACGCGTCCTGACCATCGCCGGCTCCGACTCCGGCGGCGGCGCCGGCATCCAGGCCGACCTGAAGACCATAGCCGCCAACGGCTGCTACGGGGCCAGCGTCATCACCGCCCTGACGGCCCAGAACACCCTGGGCGTGACGGGCATCCACGCCGTGCCCGTGGACTTCGTGGCCGCGCAGATGGACGCGGTGCTGGGCGACATCGGGGCCGACGCCGTGAAGATCGGCATGCTCTTCTCGCCGGAGCTGATCCGCACCGTGGCCGCCGGCCTGACGCGCCACGGCGTGCGCATCGTGGTCCTGGATCCGGTCATGGTCGCCCAGAGCGGGGACAAACTGCTGCAGGACGAGGCCATCGACGCATTGACGCGCGAACTCATCCCCCTGGCCACCCTCATCACGCCCAATCTGCCCGAGGCCTCGGTCCTGCTGGGCCGTGACATCGACACGGCCGAGGCGGCCCGCGCCGCGGTCATGGACCTGGCGGCCCTGGGCTGCGGAAGCGTGCTGGTCAAGGGCGGGCACCTGGAGTCGGGCGACAGCGACGACACGCTGCTCATCGGCCCGGAAAACCGCGTCGTGACCCTGCGCGGCGAGCGCATCCCCACGCGCAACAACCACGGCACGGGCTGCACCCTGTCCTCGGCCATCGCCTCGAACCTGGCCAAGGGCCACGACGTGGAAACCGCCGTGCGCAACGCAAAGGAGTACATCAGCGGCGCCATCCGCGCCGGCGCCGGGTACGTCATCGGCAAAGGGCACGGGCCCGTGCACCACTTCTACAAGTTCTTCATGTGATGCCTGAGATTTCAAGCCGTCCCGGCCCGGCGCTCCCCGCACAGGCACCCGGCGCATCCGCCATCACCCTGAACGGCCTGTCCTTCGATTTCGAGGGCCGGCCCATCTTCCGGGACCTCGACCTGGCCATCCCGGGCGGGCGGACGACCTGCATCCTCGGCCCCAGCGGTTGCGGCAAGTCGACCCTGCTCAAAATCATTGCCGGAACGCCGCACTACGCCTTTTCGGGCTCCGTGCGCTTCGAGGAGGGCGCGGACGCGGCCGTGTCCTGGATGAGCCAGAACGACTTGCTCCTGCCCTGGCTGTCCCTGCTGGACAACGTCCTGCTGGGCGCCAGGCTGCGCGGCGAGTTAGGCCCGGAAAGACGGGACAAGGCCCTGGCCCTCGTCCGCGAAGCGGGCCTGGCCGGCAGCGAGGACAAGCTCCCCGCCGCCCTGTCCGGCGGCATGCGCCAGCGCGGCGCCCTGCTGCGCACGCTGATGGAGGAGCGGCCGGTCATCCTCATGGACGAGCCCTTTTCGGCCCTGGACGCCCTGACCCGCGTGCGGCTGCAGAACCTGGCGGCAAAGCTGACCTCCGGGGCAACGGTGGTCCTGGTCACCCACGACCCCATGGAGGCCCTGCGTCTGGGGCACCGCATCGTGGTCCTGGGCGGCAGTCCCGCGCGGGTCATGGAGATCGTCGAACCCGAGGGCCGGACGCCGCGGGAGCCCGGAGCGGAACTGGCGGCGCTGTATGCGCAGCTGCTGGCCCGGCTCATGAATGCGGAGGCCGCGTGAACGCCCTGCGCCCGATGACCCTGACCCTCGGCCTCGTTGGCCTGTGGCAGCTGCTGGTCACCCTGACGGAGGTCCCGCCCTACATCCTGCCCGGCCCCCTGCCCGTGGCCCGGGCCATGGCCGCGCATCTGCCGGTCCTGGCCGGGCATCTGGGCACAACGCTGACGGAGATCCTGCTGGGCCTGGGCCTGGGCACGCTCCTTGGCTCCTCGGCCGCCCTGGCCATGATCCTCTCGCCGCTGCTCAAGCGCTGGATGCTGCCCGTGCTGGTGGCCAGCCAGGCAATCCCGGTCTTCGCCATGGCACCGATCCTGGTGCTGTGGCTGGGCTACGGCATGGCCTCCAAGGTGGCCATGGCCGTGCTGATCATCTTCTTCCCCGTGGCCTCGTCCTTCTACTCGGGCATGCGCCGCACCGACGCCGACCTGCTGGAACTGGCCCGCATCATGGACGCCAGGCCCCTCAAGGTCCTGACCTGCATCGTCGTCCCCTCCGCCCTGCCGTCCTTCGCCGCCGGCCTGCGCGTGGCCACGGCCGTGGCCCCCATCGGCGCCGTGGTCGGCGAGTGGGTGGGTTCGAGCCGGGGCCTGGGCTACTTCATGCTGCACGCCAACGCGCGCATGCAGATCGACCTCATGTTCGCCGCCCTGACCGTCCTGGCGGCGGCGTCCTTAAGCCTCTATTTTCTCGTGGACAGGCTGCTGGACAGGCTGGTTTTCTGGCAGCCGAAGGATGCAGGGCAATGAAAATTCCACCCTATCTCCGAGTCCCCTACGGACCGGTGTCCGTCATAGGTAGGGGGAATCCATCCTCGACTCCGCACCGCCCGTAGAACCGACCCAGCGCGCCGGTTCGCCGCGGTCCGGGGCCGGCAACTGTCTGACTGAGCCGGGCATCGTTTGTTTTCCCGTCGCCCCGGCCCGAAGATCGACCTCTGTCCGTCAGCAGCGACGGGAAAACAGTACGAGGCCAGCGAAGGAGTTTTGGCGGCCCCGGACCGCGGCGAACCGGCGCGCGGCCGTCCTGCCACAACCCATTATCCCATCTCTCAAATCGTTAACCAAAGGACTAGATATGAAAAAAATCATCATCCTCGCATCCCTCCTCCTCTTCGCCACGACGGCCCAGGCCGAGAAGCTGACCGTGCTCCTGGACTGGTTCGTCAACCCCGACCACGCGCCCCTCTTCGTGGCCCAGGAAAAGGGCTTCTTCAAGGCGCGCGGCCTGGACGTGGAGTTCATCGCCCCGTCCAACCCCAACGACCCGCCCAAGCTCGTGGCCGCCGGCCAGGCCGACATCGCCGTGTCCTACCAGCACCAGCATCAGGTGCAGGTGGCCGAGGGTCTGCCCCTGACGCGCATCGCGACCCTGGTCGCCACGCCGCTCAACTCCCTGGTGGTCCTGAAGGACGGCCCCATCAAAACCATCGCCGACCTCAAGGGCAAAACCATCGGCTATTCCGTAGGCGGCTTCGAGACGGCAATTCTCAAGGCGATGCTAGCCAAGGAAGGCCTGACCCTCGATGACGTGAAGCTCGTCAACGTCAACTTCTCCCTGTCCCCGTCCCTGTTCACGGGCCAGACCGACGCCGTCATCGGCGCCTTCCGCAACTTCGAGCTGAACCAGATGGACATCGAGGGCCGTCCGGGCCGGGCCTTCTTCGTGGAGGAGCACGGCGTGCCGCCCTACGACGAGCTCATCCTCGTGGCCGCGTCCAAGAACACGGCCGACCCGAGGCTGCGCCGCTTCGTCGACGCGCTGGAGGAAGGCGTGCAGTTCCTGGTCAACCATCCCGAGGAGAGCTGGAAGCTCTTCGTTTCCGGCGACCGGGCATCCCTGGACGATGAACTGAACCGCCGCGCCTGGCGCGACACCCTGCCCCGCTTCGCCCTGCGCCCCGGCGCCCTGGACCGGGCTCGCTACATGCGTTTCTCGGAGTTCCTGCAACGCGAGAAGCTCGTCACGACCATGCCGCCCCTCGAATCGTGGGCGGTGGAACTGCGCTGAAACAAGAAACCCCCGGCCATCGGTCGGGGGTTTCGCTTTTTGCGGGGGATGCTCGGCCATCCCGGTGCGCCGCAGCCTGTCAGGCCCGGGCCCTGGATTTCGCCAGCACGACCCCGGCCAGCATGACCACGGCGAAGATACTCAGGTAGGCCACCACGGCCATGCCGTGGGCGTAGATGGCGGCGTAGATCATGAAGAGGCTGCCGCACAGGGCCAGGGCCGGCAGCACGAAGCGCGTCAGCACGGGCAGGTCGCCCTCGTTGCGCATGAAGGACACGAAGATCGGCAGGTACATGGCGTAGAGCGTCACGATGGGCAATTCGGAGGAGTCGAAGCAGAAGAAGCCGAACCACGGGTCCGTCAGGTTGGCCCCGTAGAAGTAGACCAGCCAGACGGCCGAGAGCAGCAGGCCGAAGATGGCCGAGTTGGTCGGCATGTTGGAGACGGGGTCGATCTGGCGGAACATGGCCACGGCCGGGCCCTCGCCGCGGGCGGCGATGGAGTAGATGCCGCGCGTGCAGCCGAGCATGAGGCCGTTGAGGGTGCCCAGGCAGGAGATGATGACAAAGACGAAGACCAGCGTCCCGCCGAGGTTCGAGAACACGGTCTCGAAAGCGAGCTTGGCCCCTTCCTGGCCGCCGGCCATGAGGGTCTCGTTGGTCACGGCGCCGGCCAGGCCCACGTAGTAGAGGATGTAGACGAGCATGACGCCGAAGGTCCCGGCCACCAGGGCGATGGGCAGGTTGCGTTTGGAGTCCTTGAGCTCGGCGTTGATGCTCGTGGCGATGATCCAGCCCTCGTAGGCGAAGGCAGTGGCCACCACGGCCGTGAACAGGGCCACGGTGGGCTCGACCTCGGTCACCACGGTGGTGAAGTTGCGCATGATCATGCCGTTGCCCATGCCGTAGACGGTGCCGACCACGGCCATGAGCGCCAGGGGGATGAGCTTGATGACCGTGGCCGTGACCTGGAACTTCCCTGCCAGGACGGGCGAGAGGGCGTTCAGGGCGTAGCTGGCCACGAGGTAGAAGCCGGCGATGGTCATGCACTGCCCGCCGGTGATGTCCCAGCCGAAGAGCACGCAGGTGTAGCGCGCCGAGACCCAGGCCAGGACCGAGGTCAGGGTCGGGTAGTAGATCATGGCCATGAACCAGCCGACATAATACCCGTAGGTTCGACCCATGGCCGCCTCGGCGTAGTCCACGATGCCGTTCACGCGCTCGTACTTGGTGGCCATGATGGCGAAGGTGCAGGCGCAGGAGATCATGATCAGCCCGCCGATGACCCAGGACAGGATGCCCAGCGGCAGGTTCCCGCCCGTGGCGGTGAGAATCTTCTCCGCCTTGAAGAACACGCCGCTGCCGATGACGATGCCCACGACCATGGCGATGGCGGTGAACAGACCGAATTTCTTGCTCAGTTCCTGAGACACTGCACGCTCCTTGACGATCTACAACACATTATCGATTTTCGATCATAACACTTTCATTTCACACTACATTTCAACACGTCGCGCGAAACAAGGGCGCCCTACCCGATGGCCGGGACATTGTAAACGGCATGTCTGCATGAAATGCCGGGAGCGCCCGCGGTAAAGAAAGCACGCACAATGCCGATAAAGGTAACATGGCAAGAGTATCTGTTTCACGGGAGGCAAGACCATGAACGTGCACGGTGCCGAAAATTCACAGGCATGGGGAAATACCAGGCCGCAACTGCGCGACATGAACGCCCGGGAGGCCAGGCATGCAGCCAGGGAAGCGGCCAAGGTCAGGCCGTCTGCCGTCGATGCGACGGTTGCGGATGGCGAGGGCGACGGCGCCAGAGGGGTCATCCGCCTCCTGCAGGAAGGGCACTTCAAGGGAGTGGCGGATGTGCGCCTGCGCATCAATTTTTTCGAAGAACTCCAGGCCGCGGGAACCGCCAATGCCGGCCGGACCTTGGAGAACGGCGTGCAGGACCTGATTGCCAAACTCGGAGATACCAGCGAGGGGCCCTTGGCTGCGCTTCTCGGAACCGACGACATGACTGCGGAAGACTTGGCCGTTCTGGCCGACGGCTTCAAACAGGACGCCGAGGACATCCTCGCGCAATTCCGCAGCGGGGAAATGGACCTGAACGGCGCGCTGGACGCCCTCGAAACCGCCCTGATGTCCCTGGCGGAACCCGCCGTGCCGGCAGCCGAACCGGCAGCGGAACCTTCGACCGAACCGGCGGCCGATCCAGCAGCCGAGACCATCCCGGAGATGGCTGCAGACATCGCGTCCGAGGCCGAGGCGCCGGTTGAGAACACCGAGGACCTCAGCACCACGATCACCGCGGCGGCGCAGGACCTGGAGGGGATCGAAGCCACGGATCAGCCTGCGGATACGCCCGTACCCTCCGCTTACGACAATTTGCGCACGGAACTCACGAAGCTCATGGCCGATTTGCGACAGAGCGTGGCGGACACCCAGGCCCTGCCGCCCCTTTCGTCGCCGCGGGGAAACGGACAAGCATACGCCAAGTTTCTGGAGATTTACAACACCATGATCGGCGGCAGCGTGACCGAACCTGCCACGGCGACCGCAACTGAACCGCAGCCCGAGCCGTTGGACTCGCTGGTCTAGAATTGCCTTCATGGGGCACCGTCTCATGGGCGATCATGCGCAGCACATGGTCGCCCTTCCGCGTTTCTGCTCCTCCTGAAATTGACGGGGGTGCCTCGCCCTCGAATATACATTCTCAGCGTGAAAAAATATCAGACAAGGATTGGCAACTTGAAAAGAGAATGATACCGAATCGTTGACAAAGTGACCCACGGCCGGGCCCGACTTCTGACCCGGCATAATTCGCGGCAGCATGCTCTGGGAATGCAGAGAGCCACACCTGTGTCAAAACAGCCGGAGACAACCATGTCGGACAACTCGGAAAACAGAAAATACCCGCGCTCTGCCAGCCTCAGACGATGCGGAATCATCTCCCCAGCCTACGACTCGCCCTTCCCCGCCCGCATCATCAACCACAGCGCCTACGGCCTGCTGCTTGAGCTCGATTACCCGTTGCCCGTCGAAGACGTGCTGATCAAGGTCTTCCCTGGCGACGAGGCGACCGGCGCCATCGACTACGAACGGCCGGACTTCATGGTCGGGATGGTCCGCTGGTGCAACCAGCAGATGGGAGGCTGGTCCGGCATGTACCAGGCCGGTGTTGAACTCATCTCCCTCAAGCCCAGAAAAGACATCATCTGAATCCGCCCCTCTTTCCCTGATTTCCGGAACTCGGCGCGCCTGATCAGGGCGCGCCGTTTCTTTTCTTCATTTCCTGCGCGGACGTTGACGCGCCCCGCCGTTCCGGGTCACATCCGGGACCGAAACCAACAGACACCGGAGTTCCCATGCCTGGCAACCTGGCCCAATGGGTCGAGCGGCACTTCCTGACCCTGGCCGTAGGCTTTTCCGCCCTGGCCCTCCTGCATCCCCCGCTTTTCGCCTGGATCAGGCCGCACATCTCCCTGGGCCTGGGCATCATCATGTTCGGCATGGGCCTGACCCTGGAGTTCTCGGATTTCGTCCGCGTGGGCAGGCAGTGGCGCACGGCGGGCCTGGGCGTGGCGTTGCAGTATGTGCTCATGCCCGCCATCGCCTGGACGGTGTGCCTGGCGCTCAACCTTCCGACCGAAGCGGCCCTGGGCGTCATCCTGGTGGGCTGCTGCCCTTCGGGCACGGCCTCCAACGTCGTGGCCTACTTCGCCCGCGCCGATGTGCCCCTGTCCGTGGTCATGACGCTGGCCTCGACGCTGCTGGCCCCGCTGCTCACGCCGGCACTGGTGGAACTGCTGGCCGGCGCGCGGGTCGAGGTCGACTTCTGGGCCATGGTCCGGTCCGTCTTCTGGATCGTGCTCTTCCCCCTCCTGGACGGACTCGTACTGCGCAGGCTTCTGCGCAATCGGCTGAGCGGGGTCATCGGCATCTTCCCATCGATCTCCGTGCTGACGATCTCCGCCGTCATCGCCTGCGTCGTGGCTCTGAACCAAAAGACCATCCTGCAGTTTCCGGCCCTGGTCATGCTGGCCGTGATCGTGCATAACGGGCTCGGTTTCCTCTGCGGCTACTGGGGCGCCAAGGCCATGGGCGGCACGCGGCAAGCTGCCAGGACCATAGCCATCGAGGTCGGGATACAGAATTCGGGGCTGGCCGTGGCCCTGGCCGGAACGTTTTTCGGACCGGGCGCGGCTTTGGCCGGGGCGATCTTCAGTCTGTGGCAGAACCTGGCCGGGATGACCCTGGCGCGGTTCTGGACAAGGGGCGGGAACGGTGACGAGAGAGAGCCTTCAGGCGGCAAGGCGCCCCGGGCTTGAACGGTGACGGGCAAACTTTGCCCTTTCAGACCCGGATGGACGTGACGCCCTTGCCGCCGGCCTGCAGGCGGCCCAGGATATCGAGAACGCGCCGGTCCTGGGCGGCGGAGCCTTCGTCGCCCTGCTCCAGATGACGGGCCAGGCGGGCCTGAAATTCAGCCAACCAGTCCACCCGGCCGCTGCCGTCGGGCGAGGTCAGCAGCTCGGCGGAGCCCGCGAAACTCGGGTCGAGGCTCAAGGCGGCGTGATCGTCCAGGCCGATGGCCCCGCTGCGATAGAGCTGCTGCGACACGGCGGCCAGCTCGTCCCGGGTCAGGGCGCGGACGTCGACGCCCTTGCCGAGCTGATGCCAAACGGATTCCTGCGCCTGCGGGAACGCCTGCCGCATGACCTGGGAAGGACGGGGATCGGGACGGCTGACGGCGTCGGCCAGGGAGCCGATGACGGAGAACGCCGCTTTGGCGATGCCGAGGACGGCCAGGGGGGCGATGGTCATGGATGCCTCCGGAAAAAAATTCCTTGCTCCCCATCTCTTGCAGACCGCGTTCCAGATGGCCGGAATTCACCGGGGCAAGGGGTTTTCCCTTGCCTGCCTGCGGTCGGCGGAGTAGGGCTGCCCCTCACCCTTTCACCACACAAAGACCATGACGACATCAGCCCCGACCAAAATCCGCGCCCTGCTCATCCTGGCCCTGCTGGCGGCCTTTCCGCCGCTGTCCACGGACATGTACCTGCCGGCCCTGCCCTCCCTGACGGCACTCTGGAACACCACCGAAGCGGTCATCAACCTGACCCTGGTGGCCTTCTTCGTCAGCTTCAGCCTGGCCCTGCTCTTCTACGGCCCCATCTCGGACCGCTACGGACGCAAGCCCGTGCTCATGGCCGGCATTTCCATCTACATCGTGGCCTGCCTGGTCTGCGCAGCGGCCGACAGCCCGTGGATGCTCGTGGTCGGGCGCATCCTGCAAGGCATGGGGGCGGCATCGGCATCGACCCTTTCCCTGGCCATGACCAAGGACTGCTTCGAAGGCGCCGAGCGCGAGCGCGTCATGGCCCACATGGCCGTCATCGTGTCCCTGGCGCCCATGCTGGCCCCGGTGCTCGGGGGGCTCATTCTCAATTTCGCCGGCTGGCCGCTCATTTTCCACACCCAGGTCGTGCTCGGCGTCGTGTCCATGTGGGGCGTGTGGCGTCTGAAGGAACCAGCCCCGGCCACGGGCCGAAGCCTCGGGCAGGTCCTGCGCGCGTACGTGAAGCTCATCGGCAACCTGCGCTTCATGACGCTGTGCACCCTCATCGCCCTCGGCATGACCCCGCTCTTCTGCTTCATCGGCGGGTCGGCATTCATCTTCATCGACCACTTCGGCCTGAGCGAGCAGACCTACAGCTACTTCTTCGCCTTCAATTCCGGCGCGCTCATGCTCGGCTTCTGGATCTGCGGCCGCCTGCTCAAGCGCCATGTGCCCGGGTTCAAGATCATCATCATGGGGTACTGCGGCATCCTGGCCGGAGCCGTGGCCCTGGCCTTCTGCGCGGAACTCGGTCCCTGGGGCATGGCCGTGCCCATGGCTTTTCTGACCATGAGCCTGGGAATGACCCGCCCGCCGAGCAGCAACTTCCTGCTCGAACAGGTCCGGCAGGATGCGGGCTCGGCGGCGTCGCTGATCATGTTCACCTACTTCGTGGGCGGCGCCACGGCCATGTGGTTCATCGCCCTGCCCTGGGACAACAAGATCCTGACCCTGGCCCTGGTCGGCGTGGCCACCAGCGCCCTGGTGCTGGTCCTGCTGCCCAGGCTCGGACGGACGCGCACGGAATAACCCGGGCTGCGCCCGACACGAAAAGTTCACGGCGGTGCGGGGCCTGCCGCGTCTCTTTCTTTGGGAAATTTCTTCGTCGGCCTTCAGACGGCGGGAGTAGTCGGACCATTCCAAAACGCACCACCCGATCCTCTCTCGACGACACCCGTCATTGCCAGTCTACTCATGCCCTCGACCGTCAAACCGTCTGCATGAGTTACTGTGTCCTTCATTGTTTACACCTCGCCTCCGCACGCATCCATCTGAAATAGCATTCTATTTTCATTGAATCACACTCGCGGCGACGCTGCGCGTGTCGGGATAGCTTACACCCTGCCAGACAAAAAAAACAATCAATATCGAAGAGATGAATCGAATAGGCAGGTTAGCGCAGTGGTACACCGGATGCATGTCATTCGTATCATGACACCGGCAAGGAGGTATGCGCCATGAGCCGCAAGGTATTTTTCCGAATCATTTTCATGAGTTGCATAATACTTCTCTCATCAACTCTTGCCTTCGCGGGTACCGTCTACTGGACGGACTGGACAAGCGTAACGACGGGAGCTCCCGGCGTGCTCGGCACCCTTGACCCAGGGTCGGGCCCGATCAACGTCGCGTTTTCCGGAGCATATTCTTTTGTGCAGACAAGCGGAGGAGTAAATTACTGGAATCCTTCGACTCCGTATATCTCCGCAGTCGTCGACAACGCGCCGCCGGCCTCTGACATCATTGCCTTGTCTACGGGGGGAACCGTGAACATCACGTTTTCCGAGGCGGTGCTTGATCCCCTGATCGCACTGGTGAGCTGGAACAGCAACACCGTCGACTTCGGCGTGCCGATAGAGATTCTAAGCTTCGGCCAGGGTTTCTGGGGCAACGGGACGCCCATTCTCAATGGCGACGGGGACGGGTTTTTCGGAAGCGGCGAAGTTCACGGAGTGATCAGATTGCCGGGCACGTACAGCGCCATCTCATTCACTCACACCTCGGAAGGTTGGAATGGCTTCACAGTCGGCGTTGTCGGCGCAGGCGAGCAACCGCCAACCGTACCTGAACCCTCCACCATGCTCCTCCTCGGCCTGGGCTTGCTGGCCGTTGCGGGTGTGGGGCGGAGGCATGGCTGAGCTTTTGATATAGTCCAATTCAAACGGCACGACGCAGACCAAACAAAAGACCCCGCCGAAGTGTTTCCTCGGCGGGGTTTGTTTTTGCAGCTGGTGGGCCAACAAGGAATCGAACCTTGAACCTGCTGATTAAGAGTCAGATGCTCTACCAATTGAGCTATTGGCCCACTGGTCGGAATAGGCGAAGCATGTCAACATATTAGCTATACAAACTTGTTTCGCGCCGACAACGAAGAGGCTTCTACGAGTTTCCCCCCGACCCGTCAAGAGAAAAAATAGACAACATCGCCAATCAATATTGATCACCGTCGTCATTGTCATGCGTAAACCAGGCATTGGTCTTAAAGGTCCGACCTGAAGAAACAGGCACTCCCCAAAGGCTCGACCCAACGGAAGTCGTGAACAGTTTCTCGCCCTTGCGCAGGCAGACGCCCTGTGCGGAGGGGCTCATGCGTGCACGAGATTCTGGTTGCCCAAGCCCTCGTCGATCATCAAATGAACCATGGTCGAGCCCGCGTATCCCGAGTAGTGGTTGTACAGCCGTCCATCGGCCCCTGTCTCGGTGCCGATCAGCGTCCAGCCCGTATCCGTGGTCGTCACGGTGTCGTTGCCGTCGCCGAGCACCCACAGGGTGTCGGCACCGCCCGTGGTGTCCAGCACGTCCGAGGCCTTGAGAGTCAGGGTGTTGGCGTCGGCGGAGTCGCCGGTGATGTCCATGATCTCGATGCCCTTGATCCGGCCCGCGACGTTCCAGGCCGTCAGGTCAAGGTTGCTGCCGGTCCCGGCGTTGTCCTCCAGGCGGAAGGTGTCGAACCCAGCGCCGCCGTCGCCGCCGAGCAGCGTGTCGTCGCCGAGCAGGCCGGACAGGACATTGTGCGTGTCGTTGCCGATGAGCACGTCGCCATGCAGCGCGTCGTTCGTGCCCGTCAGGTGCACGAGGCCCGTCAGGTTTTGGCCCGTGGGGTGGTCGCCCGGGCCGACGCCGACCGGCGACGTGGGCAGGCGCAGGTCCACGAGGGACCATGTGCCGTCGCCGTAGTCCATTATGGCCCAATCCCCCCAGAAGCCCGTGATCTCGCCCTCGTTCAGGCCGGTCTGCACATAGAGCCGCACGGTCTGGTCTTCCTTCACGGCTTCGTACAGGACGTAGGTCTGTCCATCGATGACCGATTCCGGGGCGGCCAGGGTCCAGGACCAGCCGCCGCAGTCCAGCCTGGCCACTGCGTCCCCGGCGTCACCGGTCACCATCAGGGCCATGAGCCCGCTGCCCGCCGGGTCGGCCACCCCGTTGTTCAGGATGGCGTCGCCGCTCACGGTCAACCCCTTGCACGCGCCCGTCAGGTCAATACGCTCGATGCCGGTGATGGCCGTGGAAGAGCTGACATCAAGGTACTCGTCCTCGGACACCAGCACGTCATGGCCCGCGCCGCCGGCCAGGCTGTCGTCCCCGTCCAGGCCGTGGACGTGGAACGCGAAGCGGGGATCGTCGAAATCCCAGGCCGTGGTCAGGTCGTCCGGCCCTTCCGTGCCCCGGATATGGATCGCGCCGTCCTCGACCTCGAACTCGTTCAGGCCGGTCTGCACGTAGAGCCGCACGGTCTGGCCGTCCTTCAATGCTTCGTACAGGACATAGGTCTGTCCATCGATGGCCGCTTCCGGGGCGGCCAGGCTCCAGGACCAGCCGCCGTAGGCCAGCCTGGCCACCGAGTCGCCGGCGTCACCGGTCACCATCAGGGCCATGAGCCCGCTGCCCGCCGGGTCGGCCACGTCGTTCGACAGAATGGCGTCGCCGTTCACGGTCAGTTCCTTGCCCGCGCCCGTCAGGTCGATACGCTCGATGCCGGTGATGGCCGTGGAAGAGCTGACATCGAGGTACTCGTCTTCCGATACCAGCACGTCATGGCCCGCCCCGCCGTCCGCCACGTCGCCCGCGCCGCCGATGAGCGTGTCATCCCCCACGCCGCCGATCAGGCTGTCGTCCCCGGCCAGGCCCGAGAGCACGTTGTCCTCGTCGTTGCCGATGAGCGTGTCGGACCCGTACGAGCCTGTGGCGTCGACGATGCCGGTCAGGATGTCGCCCGTGGCGTCGTCGCCCCCGGGCTTGCCGGTCTGAACCATCAGGTTGCCGTCCGCGTCAGGCCCCTGAAGGCGCAGGTCGAGGTAGACGCCCTGGTAGCTGGCATCGAAGTCCCCATATCCTGTCAGCTCGTAGCCGACTATAGTACAGGTGCCGTTGCCGATGATGCGGTCGGCCCCCATGCCGCCGATGAGGGTGGACCAGCCGAGGCTGTGGCTGCCGTCCAGGGTGTCGTTGCCCGTGCCGCCGATGACCAGGTCCTGTCTGTCGTCCATACCGGAGGAGGCGTTGCCCTCCAGATAGTCGTCGCCGGCGCCGCCCCAGATGGAGTCGATGCCCGGGCCGCCGTAGATGGTGTCGTTGCCCGCGCCGCCGAAGATCGAGTCTTCCCTGTAGCCATTGACGAGGTCGTCGCCGCCATAGATGAGGTCGTCGCCGTCGCCGCCGTGGACGGTGTCGGAGCCTGAGCCGCCGTCGATGGTGTCGTTGCCGCCGCCGGCCCAAATGACGTTCGCGCTCGCGCTGCCGAGGATGGAGTCAGCGTACGCCGAGCCTTCGACGTCCTCGATGCCCGTCAGGATGTCGCCCTCGGCGTGGTTGCCCGCCCCGCCGCCCGACTGGGCCGCGGTCCCGTTCTGGATCGCCAGGCTCACGTTGACCCACGCGGTGCTGGCGCTGTAGTCCGCCAGGTCGCGGGTGCCCGTGCCGCCGGAAAGCACGTCGGCCCCGGCACCGCCCGCCAGGATGTCGTCGCCGGCACCGCCGGTGAGGGTGTCGGCCCCGTCCAGGCCGATGAGATGGTTATTGCCGGTGTTGCCCGTGAGCACGTCGCCGTGGGAAATGTCGTTGCTGCCGATGATGCTCTCGATCCCCGTGAGGGTGTCACCCGCGGCTTCGTTGTCCGCGCCGCCGCCCGACTGGGCCGTTGTCCCGTCCTGCGTGGTCAGGTCCACGTTCACCCACGTTGCGCTGGTGCGGTAGTCGGCGAAGTCGGCATCTGTGCCGCCATCCACGAGATCGCCACCGGCCCCGCCACGCAGGGTGTCCTGACCGGCCCCGCCACGCAGGGTGTCGTCGCCCGCAAGGCCCGAAAGGAAGTTGGCCGCAGCATCGCCGGCGACGCTGTCGGTAAAGCCGGAACCGATGACGTTCTCGATGCCGACCAGCGAGTCACCTTCGGCATGGCCGCCTGCCTGGACTGCCCGGGTCAGGTCCACGTCCACGGCCGCGGTGCTGGCGCTGTAGTCAACGGTGTCGCCGCCATCCTGGGTGTGCAGCCAGGGAGAGTGCTGTGCGTACGCATGCCCGCCCCCGTCCAGGGTGTCCGCGCCCGAGCCCCCGCGCATGGTGTCGTTGCCGTCCAGGCCATGGACATGGAACGGGTACCACGAATCGTTGAAGTCCCAGGCCGTGGTCAGATCGTCCGGCCCTTCGGTGCCCCGGATTTGGATCGCGCCGTCCTCGACCTCGAACTCGTTCAGGCCGGTCTGCACGTAGAGCCGCACGGTCTGGCCGTCCTTCGCGGCTTCGTACAGGACATAGGTCTGTCCATCGATGGCCGCTTCCGGGGCGGCCAGGTTCCAGGACCAGCCGCCGTCGGCCAGTCTGGCCACCGAGTCGCCGGCGTCACCGGTCACAACCAGGGCCATGAGCCCGCTACCCGCCGGGTCGGCCACGCCGTTCGACAGGATGGCGTCGCCGCTCACGGTCAGCCCCTTGCACGCGCCCGTCAGGTCGACGCGCTCGATGCCGGTGATGGCCGTGGAGGAGCTGACATCGAGATACTCGTCTTCCGATACCAGCACGTCATGGCCCGCGCCGCCGTCCACGACATCGCCGTCGCCGCCGATGATGCTGTCGTCCCCCGCCCCGCCATGAATCTCGTTCCCCCCGGAGTTGCCCGTGAGGGTGTCATTATGAGTTGAGCCAATGATGTTCTCGATACCTACGAGGCTGTCGCCCTGTGCGTGACCGCCACTCTGGAGGGCACGGGCCAGGTTCACATCAACCGAATTGTTGCTGCCGCTGTAGTCGACCGTGTCATTGCCGCCGCCGCCGTCGATGGTGTCGCGCCCCTCACCGCCAAAGATCAGGTCGTCGCCGTCTTCGCCGTCGTCGTCGTTGTCGCCACGGCGGTCGTCGTCGCCAAAGATCCGGTCATCGCCGCTGCCGCCGTCGATGGTGTCGTTGCCTGATCCGCCATCAAGATAGTCCCCATTTTCAAGCCCATCCCCGTCCCCACCGTAGATTGAGTCGTCGCCGGCGCCGCCTTCGATGGAGTCCCTCCCCTCACCGCCGTCAAGGGTGTCGTTGCCCCAGCGGCCGAAAATAGTGTCTCTGCCTGCATCGCCATAGACCAGATCGCCACCGTTGAGGCAGATGACCATGTCCTTGCCGGCACCGCCATAGACGGTGTTGTTTTCTCCATAAGACCGGATCCAGTCGTCGCCGTCACCTGTGTCGATGAATGCTGGACCGTTCCAAACCATTATATAGTCGTTGCCGGCTCCGCCATAGATGGTGCTGCCCTGCTTGGAATCACCCTCGATCGAGTCGTCGCCGTCGCCGCCGTCCAACCAGATCTTCCCCAGGCCGCGGCCGTAGAGGGTATCGTTGCCGGCATCGCCGTAGATTGTATCGCCTCCAGTCATTCCGGATATCCAATCGTCGCCGTCACCGCCCTCCAGGCGGTTGGCATCGTTATCGCCGGTTATGACATCATTGAACCGCGATCCGATGACGTTCTCGATATTCCGAAGCGAGTCACCCTCGGCATGGCTCCCGGTCTGCTGCGTGCGGGACAGAACCACGTTCACCGGCCCATCGCTCGCGCTGTAGTCGACCGTATCGCTGCCATCACCGCCGTCCAAGGTGTCGGCACCATCTCCGCCGCGTAGGGTGTCGTTACCATTGAAACCTAATACATGGAATTTAACTCCGTCGCGGTCGAAAACGGTCTCTCCCCTGAGGTCGTCATCATTGTTCGTGCCCAAGACCTGGACCGCGGTGTTGTGGATGCGGAAGGTCGCGGGATCCGTGGTAGCAGCTCCATCCGTCACGGTGAATGTGAACGAGTCGTCTTCAAGCACCAGGGGCGTGTCCTGGGCGTGCAGATCGAAGCGGAAGCTGACGCGGTCCGAATCGAGGTCCGCCTGAGTGAAAACAGCTGTGGAGAAGTCGGTGATCTTCACGCCGTCAAACAGAAGCACACCGTTGAGCGGAGCCTCGATGATGAAATACCTGAGTTCGGACGCGCTATTGTCCACGTCAGTAGCCTGCAACGAGCCTGTAAGCGACACCGTGGCATTGTTGTCTACCAGAAGTTCGGAATTAAGGGAGATAACCGGCTCGTCGTTCACGCCGTGGATGGTAATCGTGACAACCTGTTCCGTACTGTCGGCGGATTTGATCGTGATCCTCTCCGTCAGGCTGTCCCCTTCTCCCAGGGCCTGGATCGCCGTCTGGCTGTTGTCCGCCGCGTAGGTCCAGTGCCCGGCAGCATCGATGCTCAGGGTCCCGTAGACGCCATTGTGCGTCTCGGCATGGAAAAAGGACTGATCCTGCCCATCTGGGTCGGACACGTTCAGTTTGCCCGTGGTTGTCAGGATGGACGCCGTATCCTCGGTCACGGAACCGCTCACGTCGCCCGTGATCGTCGCGTTGCCGTTGTCGTCCACGCCGTGGATGGTGACCGTGATCTTCTGCTCGGTCCCGTCGGCCGAACGCACCGTGAAGGTCTCCGTCAGGCTCTCGCCGGCGCCCAACTTCTGGATCGCCGTCTGGCTGTTGTCCGCCGCGTAGGTCCAGTTGCCGTCCGCATCGATGCTCAGGGTCCCGTAGATGCCGGCCTTGCTCTCGGCATGGAAAAAGGACTGATCCTGCCCATCCGGGTCGGACACGTTCAGTTTGCCCGTGGTCATCAGGATCGACGCCGTATCCTCGGTCACGGACCCGCTCACGTCGCCCGTGATCGTCGCGTTGCCGTTGTCGTCCACGCCGTGGATCGTGACCGTGATCTTCTGCTCCGTCCCGTCGGCCGAACGCACCGTGAAGGTCTCCGTCAGGCTCTCGCCGGCGCCCAACTTCTGGATCGCCGTCTGGCTGTTGTCCGCCGCGTAGGTCCAGTGCCCGGC
>JANJWV010000077.1 GCA_024709365.1 Desulfomicrobium sp.
GTTCCCCGGACCACGATGGTGTCGGCCGAGAGCACGACCTTGTCGGGGTGGCGGGCAGCGATGTCGGCGCCCTTGATGCGGGCCATGCGGGCCGCGTAGTCGGCCGGGGCTTCGCCGGGTTCGGGCGCGGGCTCTTTCACGGCGCTGGGGACGACCTCGAAATGCAGCCCCTGCCCGGCCAGCAGGGCCTGGCGGCGGGGCGAGGCCGAGGCCAGGACCAGGGGCCTGCGGGCACGGAACGGGCCCTGGCTCATTTGTCCTCCAGGGGAGCGGTCAGGGCGTCGCGCAGGCTCTCGTCCAGGGTCGGGTGGGCGAAGATGTGCTCGTGGGCCGTGGAGTGGGTCCAGCGGTCACGGACCATGATCTCGGCCAGGGTGACCAGGTGCGAGGCGCCGTGGCCCACTGCGCTCAGGCCCTGCAGCACGCCGTCGGACCACACGGCCTTGACCAGCCCCTGGGCCTGGCCGTGGGCCTGGGAGATGGGATTGGCTCCGAGGTTGGCGCGGGAAATCCGGACTGCCTTGCCGGATGCTGCGAGTTCGGCGGCGGTGGCGCCGGCGCGCATGACCTCGATGGAGCCGTAGATGCAGCCCGGCATGGGGCCCGGCTCGTAGGGCGCGGCCGTCTCGCCCAGGGCGTGGCGCACGGCGTACTGCCCCTGGTGCTCGGCGGCGTGGGCCAGGAGGGTTCGGCCGTTGACGTCGCCGACGGCGTAGATGTTCGGCGCGGCCAGCAGGTGATCATCGGTGGCGATCCAGCCCGCTCCGCGCGTGGAGATTCCGGCATTCCCGAGCCCGAGCCCGGCCGTGTTGGGCTTGCGGCCCACGGCGACGAGGGCCTTGGCGGTGCGGATCTCCGTGCCGTCCTCCAGGCGGGTCAGCACCGCGTCCCCCTCGTTCACGATCCCGGCCACGCGTTTGCCCGTGACGATGTTCCACTTCTTGCGCTTGAGTATCCCGTGCAGGGTCTGGGCGATCTCCTCGTCCTCGGCCGGGGCGATGCGCGGTGCGGCCTCGACGAGGTCGATGCGCGTCCCCAGGCGGTTCCAGAAGTCGGCCATTTCCAGGCCGATGGCCCCGGCGCCGATGACGGCCAGGCTCTCGGGCGCCTCCTCGAGATCAAGCAGATCCGTGGAGTCGAGGATGCGCTCATGGTCCGGCTCAAGGCCCGGGAACCAGTTCGATGAGGAGCCCGTGGCGATGATGAGCGAGGAGAAGGACAGTTCGTGCATCGATTTGCCGGCGACGCGCAGGGTCGTGGCCCCGGTCAGTTCGGCCGCGCCCCGGATCAGGGTCACGCCGTCTTTTTCGAGGCGGGAGGACATGGCCTTGTGGGTGGCCGAGACGAAGGCGCCCTTGCGTTTTTTCAGGGCGGGCATATCAACTTCGATGGACCCGCTGCACAGACGCAGCCTGGATTGGGCGTGCAGCCCTTCAAGGGGAGCGGTGGCGCCGAGGTAGAGTTTGGTGGGGATGCAGCCCCAGTTCAGGCACGTGCCGCCGAGGTGCTCTTTTTCTATGAGGGCGACCGTTTTTCCTCTTTGACTGGCGAGAAGAGCTGCGGCATAACCGCCCGGTCCCGCCCCGATGACAATGATGTCAAAATGGCTCATGGAAGTACCCGCTGAGGCTGTTGTTGGGATTCGTGAACGAAGCTCACATGCCTAATCCGAAGCAGGGCGGAACTCAACCCTCAGGACGGTCCGGCAGGCCAATGCCCCGGACATACGCCGGACGCGCCGCCGCCTGATTCGGCGATCATGGCGCGGGCCGGCCGCAACAGGAACCGGAATACTCGGATTTCAGACGCGAGGTTGCCGCCCGCCCACGGCCGGCGCGACACGGAGATACAATGCAGGACAATCAGAAGACCAAGAGCGGCGGAAGAAGAAAGGGAGTCGCCTCGCTCTTCGACGACTACGAGATCAAGGACCTCTTCAGGAGATACATCCAGCTGCTGGTCGTGGTCGAGGTGCTCATCTTCCTCGTCTGCTGGGTCTACCAGCTGGGCATCGACGAGGTGGCTGTCACGGGCAAGCCCGTCGACGTCCCCTTTCCGTGGAAAGCCTACTTCCTGGTGTCCTTCGCCGCGCCGGTGGCCCTGACCTTCCTCACCGGGATCGTGGTCGTGGCCTTCAATTCCTTTCTCTACGGCCAGCGCGGTCAGGCGGTCTTCAAGGAGGACGGCCTCGAAGGCTTCTCCGGAAAGCTGGCCAGAACCGCCAACTTCTGCTTCCAACTGCCGTTTCTGCTGACGCTTCTGCTCCTGGGGGCGCTGATCGGCGTGGTGTACAACATGGGCGCCATCATGGACTTTCTGGCCAGATTCGGAGAGGCCGCGTCCCGGTTCCTGCTCATCGGTCTGGGCTGCGTGCTGGCCGCGGGTACCATCTTCGGGGTGGTGCGCATGGTGCTCAACTACAAGCTGCGCAAGAAGAACATGGAGTACGACTACAAGCGCGAAGTCATGGACCGCCTGGGGATCGCCATCCTCGACGAACGGACCATGATCGACAGCAAGGGCGCGGTTGTCACGTCGAAACCCATCGACGTCACGGCCGATACGTCCAGGGGCCTGCCTTCCGCACCTCCCGTCGACGTTCTGGAGGACAAGTCCGACTCCCTCTGACCGACCTGACGCGACCCGCGGCCGGTCCCTCTCCGCCGTTCCTTCCTTCGGGCGCTCTGCCCTCCGAATAACCCGGTCAAGCCGGGTTATTTCATTTCAACATTCCATCATCATTGCATAATTTTCACATTGCACTTTGCCGCCTTCAACAATTCCGGTTTGTTGGGTATTCTTGTGTGCAATACTGTAGTAATTCAGTCGGAAAATCATTCTCCGGATGAAATTTCGATATATATTCGTACGCTCGTGCTCCGAAAAGTTGTCGACTTAAAGAGTCTGAAAAGAAAATGGTGTTTACAGATACGGATTACCATGGTAGCGGGATCATAAAAAAAATTAGGTAGTAAAGTTGTTCGGGGGGATGAATCGAATTTTCAGAAATGGCGGGGGATGGAGTCGGATTTGTTCCTGCTTCAGACGCCGCGGCAAGTTTCGGGCGTAACCAAGTTGGTAAGGAGGGTGTGTATGAGTGACTATTCTGCCTGGGATTGGGGCGTAGGCTCCAGAACCGTGGCCGACCTGAACGAATGTGACTGCGACGTTGAGTGGCGGGAGGAGAACCAGGCCAGCCCGGACGGCGAGCAGGTGGCGGCGGTCGTCAAGACCGGCGAGGGCGAATTCAGCGTCTGCGTCAACGGATCGTGCTGGGAACCCAGGTATGAGCGTATCTGGTATCTGCGGTATTCGCCCGATGGGCGTCTGGCCGGACTGGCCAACGACCAGGGCGACTGGACCATGTGTGTCGACGGCGAGCAGTGGGAGGAGACTTACGGCTTCCTGTTCAACACCATGTTTTCCAAGGATGGCTCGGTTATCGCCTGCTGCGTCGCCGACTCCATGACGTACGGCATGGTCGTGGACGGCGTGGCCTGGGAAAACCTCTACGCCAACGCCAACAATTTTCATCTGAGCGAAGACGGTCAAAAGACCGCGGCCGTGGTGCAGACCATCCCCCTGGGGCAGGCCGAGGTCTTCAAATTCAAGGACGGCATCTACTCCGTGGCCGTGAACGGGGAGGCCTGGGACGTCAACTTCGTCAACGTCTGGAACCCCCGCTTCAACGCCGACAATTCGTCCGTGGCCGCCCAGGTGCGGCTCAACCTGTTCGACTACACCATCGTCGTGGACGGCAAGCCCTGGAACGCCATCTTCAACCAGGTGTGGGAGCCCCTGTTCCATCCCAAGAGGCAGTCGGTCGTGGCGCCGGTGCGACTGTCCGGCAAATGGGGCATGGCCCAGGACGGCAAGGTCATCTGGCAGCCGTCGTTCTTCCAGGTCTGGCAGCAGCAGTTCAGCCCGTCCGGCGACAAGCTGGCCGCCATCGTCTGCCCCGAATACGGGCGCTGGACCCTGGCCGTGGACGGCAAACCCTGGAACACGACCTTCGGCGACATGGTCATGGACATGACCTTCAGCCCCGACGGAACGCGTCTTGCCGCTCTGGGAAAGCAGGATGAAAAGTGGACGGTCTTCGCCGACGACAGGGCCTGGGGCGGCCAGTACGACATGTGCTTCGCGCCGGTCTTCTCGCCCGACGGCAAGCATGTCGCAGCCCGCGTCGAGAAGAAGGGCAAGTACACCATCGCGGTGGACGGCAGGGAATACGGCCAGGGCTTCGACCAGTGCTTTGACCCCTCCTTCAGTCCCGATGGGAGCAAGGTCCTCATTCGCGCCATCGCGGGCGGGAAGTACATGAGAATCGTCGAACCCGTCGCAAAAATCATCGGATAAGGAGGCCCGACATGCAGGACATCTATTTACTGGTATCCGGGCCTCTGGCCTGGGCGGCGTGGATCATCTTCGCGCTGGGGTCGGTCTGGAAGATCTGGTCGACCCTGAGCGTCGCCAAACAGAAGGACCAGGTTCTTCTGAACTACGTTTCCCTCAAGTACGGGCTCAGGTCCATCATCAACTGGTCCATCCCGTTCAACACCGTGAACATGAGGCTTCATCCCGTCTTCACGGGCGTGGCGTTCTTCTTTCACATCGCCTTCTTCGCGCTGCTGATCTTCGTGTCCGCGCACCAGATCATGATCGAGGAAGGCTTCGGCATCGGCTGGATCACCATCCCCGACGCAGTGGCCGACATCATCGCCTTTGCCGTGATCGGCGCCTGCATCTTCTTCGGCGTGCGCCGGGTCGTGCGGCCCGAAGTCAAATATGTAACCGACTGGACGGATTTCGCACTCCTCGCCCTCGTGGCCTCGCCGTTCGTGACGGGCGTCCTCGCCTACCATCAGCTGGGCGACTACATGACCATGGTCATCCTGCACATGCTGTGCGCCGAGCTCCTGCTCGTGGCCATCCCCTTCACGCGTCTGAGTCACATGCTCCTGGCCCCCTTGACCAGGGGCTACATCGGTTCCGAGTTCGGCATGGTGCGCCACGTCAAGGATTGGTAAAAAGAGGAGAACGCTATGAAAGAACGCGTCTGGATAAAGGACGAAGGCATTGAGAGGGGGGCCGAGAAACTGACCCCCGAGAGGATCGAGAAGACGATCAACGCCGTGCTCGGCAATGAAGCCGGTGCACGGTTGAAAGCCTATGTCGAAACCTGCGCCCATTGCGGCCTGTGTTCCGAGGCTTGTCATTTTTACCTGTCCCGTGACCGTGACCCGCGTTTCTCGCCTGTGGGCAAGGTCAAGCAGACCATCTGGGAGATGCTCGACAAGAAGGGCAAGGTTTCCGTCGAGTTCATGAAACAGGCGACGCAGGTCGCCCAGACGGAATGCAATCTGTGTAGAAGATGCGTACAGTATTGCCCGTTTGGTATCGATATCGGCTACATGATGAGTCTGGTGCGCAGGATAGTGCATAAGCTCGAACTGACGCCGCTGTACATCCAGGATACGGCGCACTCTCATTCTGCGACCATGAACCAGATGTGGGTCAAGGATGACGAGTGGATTGACGCCCTGCACTGGCAGGAAGATGAATTGCGGGAAGAGTTGCCTTCAGCCCGCATTCCTCTGGAAAAGGAAGGGGCGGAGATCATGTACTCGGTCATCGGCCCCGAACCGAAGTTCAGGACCCAGTTGATATACCAGGCGGCCGCCATCATGAATGTGGCCGGGATGGATTGGACCATGCCGGCAACGCCCGGATGGGACAACTCCGACATGGCCATGTTCACCGGCGACTCGGAAATGATGGGGCGGTTGAAGCGCCTGCACTTCGAGACGGCGGCGCGCCTCCGCGTCAAGAAGATCGTCATGGGCGAATGCGGCCATGCTTTCCGGTCCGTCTACGACACGGGCAACCGCGTCCTCGGATGGCGCATGTCTCCGGTTCGTGTCGTGCACGCCCTCGAGTTCTACTGGGATCTGTTGAACGAAGGCAGGATCAAGGTGGCCAAGCAAATCGAGGAGCCTGTGACCTTCCACGACCCGTGCAACGTCGTGCGCGGCCGCGGATTGCACGAAAAGGCCCGCGAGGTGGTTCGGGCATTCTGTCCGAACCTGGTCGAGATGACTCCCAACAGGGAGCACAACATATGCTGC
>JANJWV010000168.1 GCA_024709365.1 Desulfomicrobium sp.
GGCGGTTCGGGGACAATTCGTGTCGGGAGGCAGAACTCGGAGCTGATGAACGGGGAAACACGGCAAAGTCTGCCACCGCCCGGCACGTTCGCGGGAAATTCCGGCAGCCATAACCCCGGGCGTTCACACGACAAGATACCCGCGCGGGAGAGCACATCCGCGCTGGCCCGAAACCTGCAAAACCGGGGCAAAGCCCTCTTAGGCGACAGGTTTTTGACACGGAGAACACGCATGAGCCTTATCGACCCCATCCAGCTGATGACCATCCTCGGAACGGCCCCGCCGCGCCAGGGACGCTCCGCCGCCGGCGCCGACAGATTCCAGTCCCACATGCGCAAGGCGATGGACGGCGGCAACGCGCAGGCCCTCGGTGCGCAGGTCGACGGTTCGGCCATGGACAATTCCCTCATGCAGAGCGCCCTGACGGGGCTGGCCTCCCTCATGCGTCAATCCCCCGCCACGACCGGCGGCAAGGGCTCCAAAGGCGACGCCCACGCCGGCATCGGCGAACTCTCGGCCACCTTCGAGTCGGGTACGGAAGGAGTCAGCGCCATCGGCTACGACAAGAACGGCGGCACCTCCTACGGCACCTACCAGATCGCCTCCAAGCCGGGCACCATGAAGGAGTTCATCGAATTCCTGAAGGACAGGGAGCCCGACTGGGCCGCCAAGCTCAAGGCCGCCGGGGCGGCCAACACGGGCTCGACCAAGGGCCGCATGGCCGACGCCTGGCGCAGCATCGCCGAGAAGGACCCGGAAAAATTCGGCCGGCTGCAGCGGGAGTTCATCGAATCCACCCACTACGAACCGGCCAAGGACAAAATCCTGTCACGCACCGGCATGAACGTGGACGAACTGCCCGCAGCGGCGCGCGAAGCCCTGTGGAGCACGGCCGTCCAGCACGGAGCGGCGGGGGCGGCCAGGATCTTCAGCCGCGCCATCAAATCCATCGACGGCGAACTGCCCGAAAACAGGTTCGCCCAGAAGCTCATCGACAAGGTCTACGAGAACCGCAAATCCCAGTTCGGCTCTTCCACCGCAGGCGTCCAGGCCAGCGTGCGCGGCCGCATGAACACGGAGAAGGAGATGGTCCTGGCCATGCTCCAGGGCGAGGACGCCAGGGCCTAGACGCAGACTGGGACTGTGGCTGAGGCTGAGGCTGTGATGGACGATATGGACTTCATGGACGGCATGGACAGGGCTGTGTCTGGTCCATAACGTCCATCTCGTCCATCTCGTCCATCTCGTCCATTTCGTCCATTTCGTCCATACCTGCCCTCTTCTTCACCCTTCGCTCTTGCCCCTGATCATCCGCTTGTACGTCTCCAGCAGCTCCACGAAGGCGTCGTGGTCCCCGCCCTTGTCCGGGTGCATGGACATGGCCTTCTTGCGGAACACCCGCGCGAACTCGCGTTTGGACATCCTCCCGATCTCAGCCATGGTCAGACCGAAGAGCTCCCGCACCCGCTCGGGCTCCACGGGTTTGGGCCGCGGCGGCAGGCGGCGGAAGTCGTTCATGAAGTCTTCGTAGATGCGCCGGAAACCGTCCGCGGCCGGAAAATCGAAGTCGAAATGCAGCAGCGCGTAGCGCCGCAGGTAGGCTTCGGGTCCCGTCGGCAGGCCCCGGCCGAAGGACGGGTCACCCAGGAGGGCGCAGAACTCGTTCAGGAAGGCCTCGTCCAGGCGCCCGGGGTCCAGGGCCTCGGGCATGCTGCGGGCCGTGAGGTCGGCGAAATGGCGCTGCAGGTTGAAGACGGCGTGGACGTAGCCCCTCGCCTCCCGCTGGGGCAGCTCGCGCTCCATGCGCAGGAAGAGCTGCTCCAGTTCGTCGCGGCCCTTGCCCACGAGGCCCCGGAACATCTTCGGGTTGACCTCGTCGATGCGGCTCAGGTTGACCTCTCCCGAGCGCAGGAAGGCCATGCGCCGGCGGTCGAAGGGGTGCAGGGCGCGGATCTCGTCCTCCTGAACGCGGGTCAGCACCGTGCGCCGCCAGACCTTGCCCCGGTCCGCGGACGATCTGTAGCCCTGGGGCGCGAAGGGGGCGAAGGCCCCGTCCAGGGCGTCCGGGTCCAGGTCCAGATGGGCCAGCACCTCCAGCAGCTCCTCAGCGTAGGACATGCCGAAACGCCCGAACCGGACCGCTTTGCTCGGGTCGGTCCCCAGGTCCGCCAGGACCTCGAAGCCGAGACCGTCCTCGCGGGGCACGGTCCGGCGCAGTTCGAAGCGCGGCCGTCCCCTCTCGCGCAGCATGGCGACGTACATGCTTACCCTACCACCATCCACTTCAGGTTCTGCCCGGCCAGGTACGGGACGACAGGACCGAAGCGCTCCGGCACGGTCCAGGCCCTGCGCTCCAGCACGACCTCGCGCTCGGGCGGCGTAAACCCGTAGGCGGCGCAGGCGCGGTCCGAAACGAAGGCCTGCAGCCGGTCCAGGGCGCCCAGTTCCTCGAACAGCGCGGCCAGGGCCGGCAGGGCCACGGGCGCCGAAAAGATGCCGGCGGCGCAGCCCGGGGCTTCCTTGGCGCTAACGGGATGCGGGGCCGTGTCGCTGCCGAAGAAGGCCTTGGGGTGGTTCAGCGCCGCCTCGCGCAGGGCCGCGCGGTCCTCGGGCCGCTTGGCCACGGGCTTGCAAAAGAGGTGCGGCCGCATGAGCCCGCCGATGACGTCGTCCAGAGTGATGAGCAGGTGGTGCAACGTCACGGTGGCGAAGACGTTGGCGCAGCGGTCCAGCAGGGCGACCCCGGCGGCCGTGGTCACGTGCTCCAGGACGATGCGCAGCTTCGGGAAGGCCCGCGCCCAGCGTTCGACCACGGGCAGGAACTCGGCCTCGCGGTCCATGACGAAGCCGCAGCCTTCGCCGTGGACCAGCAGGGGCAGCCCCAGGTCCTCCATGATCGCAAGGGTCGGCGCGGCGCGGTCCATGTCGGCCAGCCCGGCCTCGGAGTTGGTGGTCATGCCCGCCGGGTAGAGCTTGACGCCGATGACGTGCGGCCTGGCCTCCTCCAGTTCGGCGCGGGAATATTCCCGGAAGAAGAGGGTCATGAGGGGCGTGAAGGGCTGGCCCGCCGCATCCGGGATGGCCTGCAGGATGGCCTGCCGGTACTCACGAAGCTGCGCCGTGGTCGTCACGGGCGGCGTCAGGTTGGGCATGACCACGGCCGCGGCGAAGGAGCGGGCCGTATGCGGCGCGACCAGGGAGAGCATGTCGCCCTGGCGCAGGTGGACGTGCATGTCGAGGGGGGAGTGCAGGGTCAGCATGGGACCTCCATGGGGTCTGCTATATCAGGAAAGCAGATAGGCAAGGGCCGCGTAGCGGGCGAACTTGCCGACCAGCACGGGCGGGAAGAAGCGGATCATGGGCAGGCTGAAGAGGCCGGCCACGGCGCACAGGGGGTCGCCGATGACCGGGGCCCAGGCCAGCAGCAGGCTCCAGGGCCCGAAGCGGGCGAAGATGCGCCGCGCGCGCTCGCGGTTGACCTCGGACAGGCCCAGGAAGCGCCGCAGAAAGGCCTCGCTCCCCCACCGCCCCACGGCCCAGGTGGTGGCCGCGCCCAGGGTGTTGCCCAGGGTGGCGGCGGCGACGCAGGCCACAGGGTCGGACCCGGCCAGGATCATGGCCGCGAACCCCGGCTCCGAGGGCACCGGGAAGACCGAGGCCGCCAGGAAGGCCAGGACGAAGAGCCCGTAGAGGCCGTAGTCGAGCAGCAGCTGTTCCATGTCAGGCCGTGAAGAGAAAGGCGTTGGGGGTGGATGCCACCTGCGGCCGCGGCCCCAGCACGCGCACGGCGTTGTCGGCCATGTCCTCGCGGGTCTCGCCGCGCACCAGCGCGGGCCACAGGCTGTGGCCGAAGACGAAGTTGGCGGCCAGGTACGGGGCGAACTTCTTGTACATCTTTATGGCCCGGGTCGGCTCGTAGTGCCGCCACATGGCCTCGATGACGGCCAGGGCCGTGCGCAGGAAGACGTCCTCGTCGGGCTCGAAGGTACCCGCCAGTTCGGCGAAAATCCAGGGCCTGGCGATGGCCATGCGCCCGATGGACACCCCGGCGCAGCCCGTTTCATCCAGCATGCGCGCGCAGTCCGCGGCACAGAAGACGTTGCCGTTGCCGAAGACCGGAATGGACACGGCCCCTGCCACGGCCCGGATGTGCTCCCAGCGGGGCGGCCGGGAACGGCGGTCCGGGGCCACGCGGGGGTGGAAGGTCAGCAGGTCGGCCCCTGCATCCTCGAAGCGCCGGGCCAGGTCCACGGCCAGGTCCGGCGAGTTCTCCCAGCCGCTGCGGAACTTGACCATGACCGGGCAGCGCACGGCCTCCCGCACGGCCCGCACGATGGCCACGGCGCGCTGCGGGTCCTTCAGCAGAGCCGCGCCGTACCCCTTCTTGCAGATGGCCGCCACGGAGCAGCCCATGTTGATGTCCACGCCCAGGAGCCCCTCGGCCTCAATGCGCCGCGCGGCCGCGGCCATCTCCCCGGGCTCGCCGCCGAAAATCTGGCAGACGAGGCTCCCCGCCTCCTCGTCCCGCCAGCGGAAGACCGGCGACAACCGACGGCTCTCCTGCGGCACGGCCCGGGCGTTGCACATCTCCGTGACCATGAACCCGTACCCCCCGAACCCGGCGATGACCTCCCGCATGGCCACATGCCCCAGCCCCGCCATGGGCGCGAGAGCCAGCCGCGAGGGAACGACGGCGGACCCGACCTTGAGGGGCAAGGAAATCATGGGATGTGCTGATGGCATATATGCTGTTTCACTCAGAAGAAGTACGCCCTGTCGGCTGTTTTCAGGCCTTAAAATCATTCTTCACGCATCCTGCCCCGGACTGAGCGGTCCGTGCGGGCTTGAGGGCCGGCCCGTCGGCTGTCCGACCGAACCAGGCATCGTTTGTTCAGCCATCGCCACCCGCAAAGCGCGCCCAACCCCGGTCCAAGGAGCGATGGCTGAACTCTACGAGGCCGGCGAGGAAGTTCCGGCGGGCCGGCCCTCAAGCCCGCACGGACCGCGGCGCGCAGCCACACCCCCTCCCCCATTCCCCTACATACCAAAAAAGGCGCCCCCCACCAGAAGAGCGCCTCGACAAAATTCTTACCGCACCCCGTCAGTTCAGCATGAACTCGCGGATGACCAGCCATCCCGTGGCGACCTGGGCCAGGGCCAGGAGCAGGGCCAGGGCGTTGAACACGCCGTGCACGAGCGGCATGTAGCGGCGCTTCTTCTTGTCGCGGTCCATGATGACACCCGTGATGTAGCCGCCGGCGATGCAGGGCATCATCATCTGGCCGATGATGTAGTGGTTGCCGGTCACGCCGTTGCTCCCCCACTCGCGGGTCACGGCGTACTGGCCCAGGACCAGCCCCGCCATCCAGATGATATGGGTGATCTTGCCGAGTTTGACGTGGTCCGCCCACATGAACTTGCCCCGCTTCCCGAAATGGTTGACCTGGAAGCGGACCCACCCGAGGGACAGGACGTAGACGGCCAGGCCGGTGGCGGCGAACTGCAGCAGGGGATGAATCCAGAGCATGATGAACTCCTTGAGGTGTGATGCGCCAGAGGAAAGCGGAATCGCCAGTGCATAGATGAGGGAAACGCGATTGACAAGACCGGACGCGATCGTCGGCCAGCACACCCGGCGGGCCGGTTGGCCGACCGTACCGGGAAAGCTTAAGCATCCGGCATGAAGACCTGACGGAAATCCTCGACCACGGCAGCCAGGTCATGGGGCAGGAAACGCAGCGCCGTCCGCCGCACCGCCGTCGGCACTCCGCCATAGAAGGCCTCGGCCACGGCGCCGGCCATGCAGGCCAGGGTGTCGCTGTCGCCGCCGAGGGACACGGCGTTGCGCACGGCATCCTCCCAGGAGTCCGAGTCCAGGAAGCAGACGATGGCCTGGGGGACGCTGCCCTGGCAGGAGACGTCGAAGGCGTAGTCGGCCCTGATCTCCTCCACGGACGCATCGAGATCGTAGCCGGACAGGTCGGCGACGCGCTCGCGGATACCCTCCCTGGAGCTCCCGGTGCGGGCCAGAAACACGGCCAGGGCCACGGCCTGCGCGCCCTTGATCCCTTCGGGGTGGTCGTGGGTGACCTCGGCCGAGAGGCGGGCGTGTTCGAGCACATCGTCCTCGCTGTCGAAGGCCCAGCCCACGGGGCTGACGCGCATGGCCGAACCGTTGCCCCAGCTCCCGTAGGGCGCCCGCTCCCGCGCGTGCAGCCACTCCAGAAATGCGCCTCCGTAACCTGCGCGGGGATACCTGAGGCCGAAATCATGCAGGGCATCGTCGTACCCGCGCCCGGAGAGGATGGCGTCGGCCACGGCCACGGTCAGCACGGTGTCGTCCGTGAAGCGGCAACCCGAGGCGAAGAAGGGGAAATCCTTGGTCTTGACGGGCCTGTGCTCGTACAGAGAACCGATGATGTCTCCGGCGATGGCACCCAGCATGGGGAACTCCTTGGTAGAAACTCGGCCGTCCATGAAGTCCATATGGTCCATTTCGTCCATCCCGTCCATCACCCCAGCTTACGGCAGACCCGCGCCACCCTCTCGTGCATCCTCTCGTGGTGCGAACCGGCCCAGTAGACCCGGTCGCAGCGCGGACAGCGCCGGAAATCGGTGAAATGCAGCTTCGTCAGCGGCAGCAGGCGGTCGATGATCTCGGCCTTGGGTACGGCCAGGAGGGGGTCGTTGCAGCGCAGGCAGCGGGTGAAGGTCGCAAAGGGCGGCCTCAGGCCGAAGAAACGCAGGACTTCGAGGAGCTGGGCATCGGGGTCCAGCGACCGGATCAGGCGGCCGTAGTCCACGATGCCGCGCTTGAGAAGGAGTCGGTCGCGGCTGAGGAGGATGCGCCGCTGTCCCGCGGCCAGCTCCGCCAGGGCCGCGTCCCCCAGGGACGGGTCGTGGGCCGTGTCGAAGCCCAGGGCGCGCAGGAGCCCGGCCAGCCGGCCGACGTTGGCATCCACGAGGAAGGCGATGCGAGTCAGGGGCTCGGGGCGCAGCGGCGAAGGCCGCAGCACGTCGAATGGCGCGGGCACGGGCCTGACGTCGATCCTGCGGCCCGGCTCCAGCAGATGGTCGAAGCCCACGGCCAGCCCGTCGACCTCGATGGCCCCCACTTCCGTGTGCGGCACCCCCAGGGCCTCGATGGCGTCCTTGACGGACGCACGCCGCGTGACAGGATACGTCACGCGGCCATCGGCCCCGGCCTTGCCCCGTCCCAACAGGTCGCGCAAGTCCCCGTGAAAGACGAATGTGGCCGGCAACTCGCCCATGGTCCCTCCCCGGCTGTTTTCTCCGGGAGTACGCCCTTCGGGCCCCGCCAACAACTCTTCCGTTGCACTTCACCGAAGGCCTGAAGTTGCCCCCGAAACGCTTCCGTGCTACGCACGACAATCCTGTTTCACTGATATTTCAACCCGTTCCCGGACCAGATGGGCAAACTTACCTGCATCCTCCACGCCAACTGCCAAGGCGAACCGCTGCTGGCGCGGCTCATGACGTCGCGGGAATTCGCGGACCGCTTCGAGTGCGTCCAATACACCAATTACACCCGCGAGCCCGTGCCGGACGACATGCTGGCCCGCTGCGGCCTCTTCCTGTACCAGCACCTGGGGCCCGAGTGGGGCGGACTGGCCTCGGAGCGCCTGGTGTCCCGGCTGCCCGCATCGGCGCGCAGCCTGTGCATCCCCAACATGTTTTTCAAAGGCTACTGGCCCGGCTGGAGCGGGCAAGGCGGCTTCAACTTCCGCTGCACCCTCCTGGACGAACTCATCGAACAGGGCCTGCCGCCCGAGGAGACGATGCTCCTCTACCTGCGCGCCGACCTGCCCGCGAAGTTCGACCTGCGCGCGGTCATCGCGCAATCCCTCGCCCAGGAGCGCGGCAAGCAGGCCCTGACCCCGGTCCCGTACGTCGACGTGCTCGAAGCCGAGTTCGCCCGGTCCAGAATCTTCAACACCGTCAACCACCCCGGCAGGCTCCTCATGGACCACGCGGCCAGAGGGGTCCTGGGGCAGCTCGGCCTGGAGTCCCCGGACGAGGACGCCCTGGCGGCCCTGGGCGAACCCTTCCCGGAGTTCGAGCAGCCCGTGCACCCGAGCGTCGCCGCCTTCTTCGGCTGGAATTCGGCCCCCGGCGCGTTGTGGCATGTCTTCGGGCGGGACATCACCTTCGCGCGCTACGTCGCCCACTACGTCGTGGCCCGGCGGGAGGGCGTGACGGACTTCATCGGCTTCCTGCAGGGCTACCACGACGCGCCGTAACCTCCTGGCGCCGGCCAGGAACGGGTTGCGCGATGTCCCGTCCGGGAATACGTCCAGTCCTGTCGTCAATCACATCATCCGCTGCCTCGCCAGCGCCGTACACGGAGGTTCCCCATGGACGCACCGACCCGCAAATTCCGGCAGATGAACGCCGAACGCCTCATCAAGCAGCTCAACAAACGCCGCATGCACGGCAGCTATGCCGAGACCGTCGAGGAGGCGCGCAGCCAGGTCCTGGACCTGATCCAGGGGCCGTGCTCCGTCATCCGCTGCGGCTCCGAATCCGTCGGGTCGCTGGGGCTGTGGAAGGACATCGCCGCCCTGCCGGGCGTGGAGCTCATCGACCCCTACGTCCCGGGCCTGACGCCGGCCGGAGGCGACGAACGGCGCCGCCGCGGCCTGACTGCCGACGTCATGGTCACGAGCTGCAACGCCGTGACCCTGGACGGCACGGGCAACCGCGTGTCGGGCATGATCTTCGGACCGAAGAAGGTCATCCTGCTGGTGGGCATGAACAAGGTCGTCAGCGACCTGGAATCGGCCATGGACCGCATCCGCGACTTCGCCGCGCCCATGAACAACCTGCGCCTGAACGCCCTGAACCCCGCCCACGAGCCCCCCTGCACCCAGGACGGCCGCTGCCACCGCTGCTCCAGCCCGCAGAAGATCTGCAACGCCTGGACCATCATCGAGGGCCAGCGCGACGAAGGCAGGATTCACGTGGTACTGGTGGGGGAGAGCCTGGGATACTGAGAAATGGACTGAATGGACTGACACGGACTATCACGGACTATAGTGTCCGTGTCGGTCCGTGTTCGTCCATCTGGTCCATTCAGTCCATCCGGTCCATTCTTCCCTCAAACCGTCTTCACCAGCCCCATCTCCTCCGCCCTGCGCAGGGCCAGGGAGGCCACGGCCAGGTCCTGCAGGGCCATGCCCGAGCTGTCGTAGACGGTGATTTGTTGGCCTGAAACACGGCCCGGAGCGCCGTTCAGCACGGCGCCGACGGGGGTGATGCGTTCCTCGGTCACCAGGCCGGCCTTGAAGGCGGCCTCGTATTCGCCGATGCTTACGGACTGGGCCGGCACGTCGGCGAAGAGCGCGGCCCCGGCCACCAGGGCCGTGTCCAGCTCCTGCTTGCCGGGCTGGTCCGCGCCCATGGCCGAGACGTGCGTTCCGGGGCGGACCAGTCCGGCCTCGAAGAGCGGCCCGCGCGACGCGGTGACCGTAACGGCGATATCGGCCCCGGCCAGGGCCTCTTCCGCCTTGGCCGCGGCGGCCTCAAGCCCCAGCTCCTCGCGGATGCGCAGTGCGAACTCATCGGCGGCCCGCCCCGAGCGGTTGACCACGAAGACCCTCTCGATGGGGCGCACCTCGCGCACGGCCAGCACCTCGAACCAGGCCTGGTGCCCGGCTCCGAAAACGGCCAGGGTCCGGCTGTCCGGACGCGAAAGGTGCTTCACGGCCACGGCGTCCGAGGCGGCTGTGCGCAGGCAGGTCAGGTGCGAGGCGGCCACCAGGGCCTCGGGATAGCCCGTGTCCGGATCCAGCAGCAGGGTCGTCGAGGCGTGGGCCGCCAGCCCGCGGGCCCTGTTGCCCGGCCAGTAGCTGCCGACCTTGAGCCCCACCTTCCTGCTCCCGGCGATGAGCCCGCTCTTGACGCTGAACGACGTGTCCGCCTCGGGCCCCCGCCCCTGCGCCACCGGAAACACCTCGGCCAGGCCGCGCCCATATTCCATGAACATGGCCTCGACAGCCGCAATGGCCTCGGCCATGCTCACAACCCTACCCGCCACACCCTCACTGACAAATTTCATCCTTCTCTCCCCGCACCGACCAGTCCGTGCCAGTCCACAAAGTCCATATCGTCCATACCGTCCACACCATCTCCCCCTACCACCCCATCAACCTCGGCCACACCGCCGTAACCTCCTCCCCGCCCGCGCCGATGACGTGATACCGGTCGAACTGCGTGACCGTGGCACAGGCGTGGCTGGGCAGGATGCGCAGCCTCGTGCCCACGGGCAGGTCCGGCAGGTCCGCCGGGTTGCCCGAGCGCGGGGCCACGACGCCGTGCTCCTGGTTGACGCCCCTGACCACCAGGTCGCCCACGGGGTGGCCGCCCGCATCGCAGACCAGGCCGTAGCCCTGGTCAACGGCCTGCCCGGCCGTGCCCCGGTCGCAGGACAGGGCCGTCCAGCCGGCGTCGACGATGGCCCAGCCCTTGTCGCGCTGGTGGCCGATGACCGTGGTCAGGACTGAAGCGGCGATGTCATCCACGGCGCAGATGCCGATGCCGGCCTGAACCAGATCGAAGAAGACGAAGACCCCGGCCCGGACTTCGGTCACGCCCTCGTAGCTGCGCGCCGAAAAGGCCGTGGGCGTCGAGCCGACGCTGACCACGGGGCAGATCCAGCCCGCGTCCCGCAGGATCCGGGCCGCCTCCACCGCCGCAGCGCGCTCCCCTTCGGCCGCCGCGGCCAGGGCCTCCTCGCCGCGCGCCTCGTAGCTCTCCCCGGCATGGACCAGCACCCCGCGCAGCCGTGCCGAGGGCTTCAGGGCGTGGGCGATGGCCAGCAGCAGTTGCGAATCGCCGGGCTGCACGCCCGAACGGTGGCCGTCGCAGTCCAGCTCGATGAGCGCCGGTATGGGGTCGGCCGGGTCCGACGCGGCAGCCACGGCACGGGCCTGGGCCACGCTGTCCAGCAGCACCGTCAGGTCCACGCCCCGCCGGCGCAGGGCCAGCACGCGGGGAAGCTTCTGCGGCGCGATGCCCACGGCGTAGGTGATGTCGGTCACACCGCGGGCCGCCAGCTCCTCGGCCTCACGCAGGGTCGAGACCGTGGCCGGCCCATGCGGCGAGGCCATGAGCCGCCGCGATATCTCCCACGACTTGGCGGTCTTGAGGTGCGGACGGAAAGCCACGCCGGACACGGCGAGGCGGGTGCGAAGACGGGCGATGTTGCCGTCCATGTGCGCCTCGTCGAGCAGCAGGCACGGCGTGTCGAGGGCGTCGAGGGGGCACGGCAGGCCGGGCTGGGCGTCCCGGGTCCGAAACGGTGCAAGTGGTGCGTTCATGATGCGTCCTCCCGGCAGAGATTTGGCTGCATCATAGCATCTGTAGCGTCATGTTCAATTTACAATTCCTGAATCCGGGATTAAGTTCAGCCTTAATGCTCTCCACCGACGACCTCCGATTCATCGCCGCCGTGACCCAGGCCCCGTCCCTGGCGGCCGCGGCGCGAAGCCTCAACGTCACCCCCCCGGCCGTGTCCCAGCGCCTGCGGGCTTTGGAGGCGCGGCTCGGGGTCCGTCTGCTGGACCGCAGCGCGGGCCGGATCACCCTGACGGACGAGGGAGAGCTGCTGACCGAGTGGTCGGCCCGCATCCTGGCCGAGATCGAGGAGGTCAGCGAACGGCTGTGCGAACGGAAAGGAGTCGTGGCCGGACATCTGCGCGTCGCCGGGCCCACGGGCTTCGGCCGCCGCCATATCGCGCCCGTTATCATGGACTTCAGCCGCATGCACCCCGACGTGCGCATCGGTCTGGAGCTCTCCGACAACCCCATCCGTCTGAAGCCCAGCGCCTGGGACATCGTCATCCACATCGGCGAACTGCACTCCCAGCCCTTCCAGATGATCACGCTGGCGCCCAACGATCGTCTGCTGTGCGCGTCGCCCGACTACCTGGCCAGGCGCGGCACGCCGCACGCACCGGCCGACCTGACCCGGCACGCCTGCCTGACCCTGCGCGAGAACGACGAGGACGTGACCCTCTGGCGCTTTGCCGGGCCTGACGGCAGCCACGAGACCGTACGCATCGACGAGGGCGTGTCCTGCAACGACGGCGACGTCATCCGCGACTGGGCCCTGGCCGGCTTCGGCATCGTCCTGCGCTCGGAGTGGGACATGGCCGACGACCTGCGCGCCGGACGCCTGGTGCGCCTGCTGCCCGAGTGGCGCTCGCCCGACGCCCCGGTCGTGGCCCTGCTCGGCCCCCGCCACATGCGCGCGGCCCGCACCCGCCGCTTCCTCGAACTGCTGCGGCAGTCCCTGACGCCCCCGCCCTGGCGAAAACAGGGCTAGTCCCCTTCCGTCACCCCATGGCGCGCAACAGCGGTTCGAGTCGCTGCACCGCGGCTGCGAGCCTGCCGTCAGCGCCGAACCGCCCCGCGCACTGCAGCCCGAGAGGCAGGCCCGCAGGCCCTTTTCCCGCGGGCAGAGAAACGGCGGGCAGACCCGCATGGGTCCAGGGCACGTTCATGGCCGGGCTGCCCGTGCCGCGCAGACCGGCCGGGGCCTCGCCGAGGGTCGAGGGGCACAGCCACAGGTCCAGGCAGTGGGCGTCCATGAGCTCCGTCAGTTTCCCACGCAGGTCCGCGCATGATTGCCGTGCCTCCTCCACGCGCCGGGGCGGGATCGTTTTCCCCCGCTCGATGATGGCCGCCGTGCCCGGCCGGTAGAGGTGCCCGTACTCCGCAAACATCGATTCCTGCTCCCGGGCGAATTCGGCGGCCATGAGGTCGCGGTGCCGCTCCGCGATGTCCTCGATGTCGTCCAGGCAGGGCGCCCGGACGATCTCGACGCCCCCGACCTCCAGAACCGCCAGCGCCCGTTCGATACAGTCCATGGCCTGCGCCGGAACCTGTTCGAGAAACGGCCCGGCCGGGACTCCGACACGCAGCCGTTCGGCGTCGCCACCAGTCGTCCAGCGCGGGTCGAAAGCGGCCATGACGGTCGGGATGTCCGCGGCCGAGCGGCAGAAAAACCCCACATGGTCGACGCTGCGCGAAAAATGGACAATGCCCTCGGTGGGGATCGCGCCGAAGGACGGCTTCATGCCCACCACGCCGCAGAACGAGGCCGGCCGGATGACGGACCCCGCCGTCTGGGTGCCCAGGGCCAGAGGGAAGAGCCCCGCCGCCACTCCCGCGGCCGAGCCGCTGCTGGAGCCGCCGGGGTGTGCCGCGGATTGTGCGGATTCTTGGTCGCCGCCGGTTCGAAATAGGCGAACTCCGTGGTCGCGGTCTGAACGAAGATGATGGCCCCGGCATCGCGCAGCATCCGCACGCAGCGGGCTTCCTCACCCTTGAAGAGCACCGGGGGGAGCAGGGAGCCGCACCTGATGGCCGCCCCATCCACCCTGATGATGTCCTTCACGCCCACCGGAACGCCGAAGAGCGGAGGACGAAGCCGGGGATCGGGAAAACGCTCGAAGAGGGCTTCGATCTGGCGGGCTATCCCTGAACCGTCGATGTCCCCGGCCAGGATGTGCAGTTGCGGGTCGATGTCGCGGGCGCGCTCGACGAGGCTCCCGACAAGCCCGGCGAGCCGCTCTTTCGATGCGTGCCGGTACACGTCGAATTCCGGAGTGTTTGCGATGAAGGTGATCTGTGACATGGCGTTTTCCACGGTTGGCGGGAATCAGGTTTTCGGGGCCGCAAGCAGGCCGATCAGCTGCAACCCGTCGCGAAAGAGCAGGAGGGCCAGGACCATGAGCGCTGCGCCGAGAAGGCGCATGCTCCAGACATAGGCCTTGCCCCTGAAGAGGGCTTTGGCCCTCCCGACCAGCAGGGCCAGGGCGATTTTCGAGCCGACGAGGCAGGTGTAGAAACCCGCTATGAACGCCGCCGGGGCAAAAAGGTGCTCGTCCAGAGCCCTGGCCATGGTCGGCGACCCCACGCTGAGCCAGAACAGGTAGGGATGCGGACTGAGCATGTTGGTCAGGATCCCTTTGCGCAGCGACATGCGCTTCCCATCCTGAAGTTTCAGGTCGAATCCCGTGGTGCGCAGGCTCCCGTAGCCCATGAACATGATGAAGACGCCGCCGGCAATGGAGACGGCACCCAGGATGCCGTGGAACTCCGCGAGCCTGGAAAGGACGAACAGCGTCAGCAGGATGATCGGCAGGTCCGTGACCATGGGCGCCAGGGCGACCCTGATGCCTGCCCGGACGTCGTGCCGCAGCGTCTCCGAGATGACCAGGGTCAGGAGCGGCCCCGGCGCGAGGCCTGCGGACAGGCCGAGAAGGGCCCCAAGCGTCAGATAATATCCCATGTCGAACCTGCAGATAAAGATGAAGGGCCGCCACGGCCGCGCACGGTGACGAGCGGGTCGTGAATGCGGCGGACATATTTTGCATCGGGCAAAGACACAAGGTTTGCGGCCTGCCCGCGATTTAGGCGGCACCCTCGAACTGCGGCTGAAATGCCAGGCACGAAAAGCAAGGCCCTGGGGCCGACGGCATGCAGGGTTAGGGGCCCGGAAAGATTTGATCTTCCAAGGCCCGGCGATTTTTCGTATCAGGCGGGGCCGGGATCAATGCGATGTTTCCGTCCGCCAAGGCGCCAACATCCCAAAGCACAAGGAGAACATGGACGAACTCCCCTTCGACATAAAGGCCCTGACCTTCTTCTTCGAACAGCTCTGGATGCACACCAGCGATCCGTTCTGGATCTGCCGGCCCGTTGGCGACGATTTCGAACTGGTCATGGCCAACGCCGCGGCACGCAAGGTCGACGAGAGGCAGGTGCCCGGGGGGACGGTGCGATCCATCATCGGCTACGGTCCCGAATCGGAGCCCCTCATATCCGGGTATTACGAGTGCATGCGGACCGGGCGCTCCGTCACCTTCGAGCAACGCCCGGTCCTGAACGGCAGCGAGCGGCTGTTCGAGACGCTGCTCGTGCCCGTGAAGGACGAGTCGGGCGCCATCTCCCACATCTGGGGCACGGCACGCGATCTGACTCGGTTCCTGGTGGCCCAGAAGGCTCTCCTGAACCTCAACGAACAGCTCGAGACCAAGATTCGGCAGCGGACCACGGAACTGGAGGAGGCAAACCGCAGACTCTATGAACTGTCGGCCACGGACGCACTGACGGGCCTCGCCAACCGCCGTCGGTTCGACGACGTGATGCGCGAGGAGTGGTTGCGGGCGGTGCGGGCGGGAGCCCCGTTGAGCCTGATCATGCTCGATCTCGACCATTTCAAGAAATACAACGACCACTGCGGGCACCAGGAAGGGGATGAATGCCTTCGGCGCATCGCCGAAGTCCTGCAGGCCAACGCACGTCGGCCCGGTGACCTGGCGGCGAGATACGGCGGCGAGGAATTCTGCCTGATCCTGCCCGACACCGCCCGGTCCGGCGCCCGCGACATCGCCGAACGGGTCCGCCTGTGTGTGGAGGAAATGGCCCTGCCCCACCCTCTCTCCACCCACGGCATCGTCACGGTCAGCCTGGGTACGGCCACCCTCTCTCCCGGGCCTGCGGACAACCCGTCATCCCTGCTGAGCATGGCCGACCGGGCCCTCTACCTCGCCAAGTCCGAAGGACGAAACTGCGTCCGGCAGGCAGCCTTCCAAGACATCTGAAAATGGAACGGGGCTCGCCTTCGGCGCGGGCGTCGTCAGCCGGCCAGACGTTCGGCCACGGCCAGGGCCACCACCGCCGCCAGGAAGCCGTCGGAAGCCAGCCGCAGGACTCTCGCCCGGGCGAACACGGCCAGTGCGGCGTAGGCCGGACAGATCGTGGCCAGGGCGTAGGCGTGGCCCGGTCCGGCCAGCAGCCCGAAGAGGGGCGCCATGCCGCCGAGGACGGCCAGGGCCAGGGCCCAGAGGCGCGGGATGGCGCGGCGCGAGAAGCCCGAGAAGCTGGTGGCCGGCACGGGGAAGCCGGCGGCGGCGTAGTCCTCGGCGTTGGCCTCGGCCAGCATCCAGAAGTGCGGCATCTGCCAGACGAAATAAAGGGCGAAAAGATAGACGGCCTCGGGCGCCGGGGCCGCCCCGCCGCCGGCCAGCCAGCCGATCCACGGCGGCAGCGCGCCGCAGGCCGCGCCCGGGATCATGGCCCAGCCCGTGACGGGTTTGAGGTAGGTGTAGAGGCCGTTGTAAAGCCCGAGCACGACGAAGATGACCGCCAGGGAGCCCGGCCCGAAGGCGGGCCAGAGGCAGGCGGCGGCGAGGGCCAGCAGCAGGCCGAACACGCCCAGTCCCTGGCCGGCGGCCATCCTGCCGCTGGCCAGGGGGCGGCTTCGGGTGCGCTCCATGAGGGCGTCCAGGTGGCGCTCCTGAATCTGGTTCAGAACCGAGACGGCAGCGCTCAGGGCGAAGGTCCCGGCGAAAACGGCCAGACCCGCGGCCGGGGCGGGGTGCTCCCCCGCCGACGCCAGAATCCAGCCTGCCAGGGCCGAGAGCCCCACGGCCAGGGACACGCCCGGCCGGATCAGGGACGCGGCCGCCCTAATCATGGCCTTCCGGCAGGGAGCGCATGTAGTCGATCATGGCCTTCACATCCTCGTCGTTCAGGTGCGAGTACGGCGGCATGATGGGCTCGTAGCCCTTGACCATGGTCTTTTCGGGGTCCCGGATGGCCTCGGCCAGATAGGCCTCGTCGGCCACGACCTCGGTCCCGTCCTCCAGAACGACCTTGTGCCCGTAGATGCCCTTGAAGGTCGGACCGGCGATCTCGGAACCGTCCGTGGAATGGCAGCTCAGGCACCCTTCGGCCTCCATGAGCGACCTGCCCCTGTCCAGGTCGCGGGCCGCTCCGCCCGTCAGGAAGCGGATGATCTTCTCGAGGTCCTCGGCCGGCATCTCCTCCTTGTAGGACGGCATGCCCTCGTACCCGGCGACCAGTTCGGCGTCGGGCTCCAGGATGGCGCGGCGCAGGTACTCCTCGTCGGCCACCACCGTGCGCGTGCCGCCGCCGTCGACTATGGGGCGCTCCTTGCCGTAGATGCCCATGAGCGTCGGCCCGGCCTCTTCGGAGCCGTCCAGGGAGTGGCAGCCCATGCAGCCGTAGGTCTCCAGCAGCCCCACCGCCTCCTCGTCACCACCGGCCCCGCTCTCGGACCACCGCTTGAACTCCTCCGCGCTGACGACCTCCACGGTGGAGAGCATGTTGGCGTGCTGCAGGCCGCAGTACTCGGCGCAGAGGATGTCGTAGCTGCCCTCGCGCTCGGCCTGGAACCAGGCATAGGTCTCCATGCCCGGGACGGTGTCCATCTTGATGCGGAACGCCGGCACGAAGAAGCTGTGCAGCACGTCGGCCGAGGTCATGTCGAGGCGCACGGCGCGGTCCACGGGCACGTAGAGGGTGCTGGCGCGCCTGCCGTTCTCGTACTCGAAGACCCACGACCACATGCGCGCCGTGACCTTGACGCGCATGGCGTCGGCCGGGGCCGAACGCAGGGCCTTGAAGCTCGTCCAGCCTGACCAGAACATGCCCATGACCAGGACCGTCGGGATGACCGTCCAGGCGATCTCGGCCCAGACGTTGCCGCGGATGTCCGCGGCCTGGGGGTGGCGCGCGTGGTGGTAGCGGAAGACGAACCAGACCATGAGCAGCGTGATGAAGACCAGGATGGCCGCCGAGACGCCGAAGATGAGGAGGAAGGTCTGGTCGACCCGGGCCGCGGCGGCGGTGCCGGCCTGGATGATGGTCGGGGTCATGCGCCGGCCTCCGGACGCCAGGCCACGTCGAAGAAGGTGAAACCGATGAAGATGGCCAGGATGACGAAGACCAGGATGACGAAGGCGCCCAGCACCCTGTTCTCGTACTTGAGGTGCATGAAGAAGAGGACCACCAGCAGCGCCTTGGCCGAGGCCACGCTCATGGCCACCAGGACGTTCAGGAAGCCGAAGTCGAAGGACGCCACGCCCACCGTGACCCCTGTCAGGACCATGAGGGCCAGCCAGATTTTCGCCAGAAGGCCGAACGGTATGATGTGCTTGTGTGTCATGTCAGCTGATCAGGTAAAAGAGTGGGAAAAGGAAGATCCAGACCAGGTCCACCAGATGCCAGTACAGCCCGCCGTTCTCCAGCAGTCCGAAGTCCTCGGCCGTGACCCTGCCCTGCCCGATGCGCAGCATGCAGAAGCCCAGGATGGCCGCGCCGATGACCACGTGCAGCCCGTGGGCCCCGGTCATGACGTAGTAGAGGCCGAAGAAGATGTTCGTGCCCCCGGCCTGCGCCATCTCCGACGATCCGGGGTAGATGCCGTGGGCGATCTTGGCCGACCACTCGAAGTACTTGTTGACCATGAACACGCCGGCCAGGGCGATGGTCGCGGCCAGGAGGCCCTGGCACAGACCCCGCCGGCCCTGCTGCAGGGCCGAGATGGCCAGGGCCACGGTGAAGCTCGACGTGATGAGCACCACGGTGTTGGCCGCGCCGAAGATGCGGGACAGCTCCAGCCCGCCCTGGTGGAACTCGGCCGGGTAGCGGTGCAGGTAGATCGCGTACAGGAGGAAGAGCCCGCCGAAGAGCAGGATCTCCGTGAAGAGGAAGAGCCACATGCCGAACTTGTCGCCCAGATAATCCTTGTGCGGCTCATGCATCGCGCTTCACCCCCGCGTAGGAGTAGGGGCTCGGCACCTCGTCCGGCGGGTCGAGGAAGGTCAGGTGCGGCGGCGGGCTCGGCAGGGTCCACTCCAGGGTGGCGGCCCCCCAGGGGTTGCGGCCCACGGTGCGGGGCCCGCGCAGGCACTTCGACAGTCCCCAGAACATGGTGACCAGCCCGGCGACGAGCACCCACGACCCCGCCGTCGAGATCATGTGCCCCGTCTGGTACATGGGCAGGTAGTCGTAGTAGCGGCGTGGCATGCCCATGAGGCCGATGAGGAACATGGGAAAATAGAGCATGTTGAACCCGCCGATGAGCAGGTACCAACTGGCGTTGGCCAGCTTGCGGTCGTACATGCGCCCGAAGATCTTGGGGAACCAGAAGTGCATGGCCGCGAAGAGCCCGAAGCCCGTTCCGCCGAAGATGACGTAGTGAAAGTGCGCCACCACGAAGTACGTGTCGTGGACGTGGATGTCCGTGCCGGCCGAGCCGAGCACCAACCCCGTCAGACCGCCGACCGAGAAGAGGAAGATGAAGCCCAGGGCAAAGAGCAGCGGCGGTTCGAGATAAATGGAGCCCTTGTACAGCGTGGCCACCCAGTTGAAGACCTTGATGGCCGAGGGGATGGCCACGACGAAGGTCAGGAAGGAGAAGACGAGCACGGCCGTGTCGCTCATGCCGCTGGTGAACATGTGGTGGGCCCAGACCAGGGACCCGGCGAAGGCGATGGCCAGGCTCGAAACCGCGATGGCCTTGTACCCGAAGATGGATTTGCGGTCGAAGGCCGGGATGATCTCCGAGACCACGCCCATGGCCGGCACGATCATGATGTACACGGCCGGGTGCGAGTAGATCCAGAACAGGTGCTGGTACAGGAGCGGGTCGCCGCCCTTGGCCGGGTCGAAGAGGCCGATGCCCAGCAGGCGCTCGATGAAGACCAGGGCCACGGTCACGCCCAGGACCGGCGTGGCCAGGAGCTGAATCCAGGCCGTGGCGTAGAGGGACCAGACGAAGAGCGGCAGCTTCCCCCAGCTCATCTGCGGGGCGCGCAGGCGGTGGATGGTGGTGATGAAGTTCAGGCCCGTCAGGATGGACGAGAAGCCCAGGATGAAGACGGCCACCACGGCCAGGGACACGTTGGTCGTGGTCCGCTCGCTGAAGGGCACGTAGAAGGTCCAGCCCGTGTCCGGCGGCCCGCCGCCCGTGAAGAGGCTGGTCACGGCCAGGACCGCGCCCGTCAGGTACAGCCACCAGGAAAAGATGTTCAGCCGCGGGAAGGACACGTCCTCGGCCCCGATCTGCAGGGGCAGCAGGATGTTGCCAAAGGCCGCCGGGATGCCGGGGATGACGAAGAGGAAGACCATGACCACGCCGTGCAGGGTGAACATGGCGTTATAGGCCTGGGCGCCCATGATGGTCCGGCCCGGGGCGATGAGCTCCAGGCGCATGAGCACGCCGATGGCCACGCCCACGGCGAACATGGTCAGGATGCACCACAGGTAGAGCATGCCGATGCGCTTGTGGTCCGTGGAGAAGATCCAGGACGTCAGGCCGCTTCTGCCCGGAAGCGGATCGAGGAAGGGAACGGTTTCGCCGGGACTGGGCATCGGGGGACCTCCGGGGATCAGTTTCTGGGCCGGCGCTTCTTGCGACCGGCCAGCAGCAGGGAGACGAGGAGCACGCCCAGGATGAAGAGAATGCCCGTGGCCGTGATCTTCATGAAGTTGAACGCGTAGCGCTTGCCTGCCGGGTCGTAGGAAAAGCAGTAGGCCAGGACGCGCTTGACCGACAGTCCGATCTGCTCCTTCCCGGCCTCGGTGGCGGCCATGGTCAGGTCGAAGGCCAGGGGCTTGGTGCCGTAGAGGTAGCGCACGACCTTGCCCTTGGGCGACACGGCCATGACGACCACGGGATGCAGAAAATCCTTGCCCTGTCGGCGGAAGCCGAAGCCCAGGGAGTCCGTCAGCAGGCGGATGTTCTTCTCGTCGCCCGTCAGGAAGCGCCAGCCGCTCTCGGGGTACTTGAAGTCCATGGCCGCCAGGTAGTTGCGCCGCTGGCTGGCCGCCAGTTCCGGCGTGTCCGTCTCGTCGAAGCTGACGCTGACCACCTGGAAGTCAACTCCCGGCGTGAGCGTCACATCGGGCAGGACCTGCGTCAGGGAGCTCTGGATGATGGCGCAGACATTCGGGCAGGAAAAATAGATGGGCACGACGATGGTCGGCTTGTCGACGATCTGCCCGATGGTCACGGGCCGGCCGGATTCGTCGAGGAACACGGCTTCGGCGGCGATATACCCGCCGAGCTTCTCCGTCACGCCGATGTCCTGCGCCTCTTGGGCCGCAGGAGCGGGCTCCTGGTGGACATGCGGAGCCTGGGCGGGCGCGGCCGGGACGGCGTGCATGGAATGGTCCGCGGCGGCCCCGGACTCCTGCTGTGCGTCCGGAGACGCGCCGTGGCCGGAATGGTCGGCGGCAGGGATGGCCTGCTCCGCCTGCCCTGCAGTGGCCTGCTCCTGCGCGGACGCCGCCCGGGCAGCCTCGCGGGCCTGCCGCACGCCTGTCTGGGCCGCGAGGGGAGCCGGCAGCAGCAGAAAGACGAGAAGGAGGATGATCGGACGCACCTTGACCTCGGCGGGGGTTGCGGGCCCTTGGCCCCTGGAGACGGGAGAACGGCCCCCGGACGTGCCGGGCCCCGTTGCGGGACGATCCGGCCGGACCGGGGGCCACTCGGCTACAGACTGTCGACGTGGGCGGCCAGGGCTTCCAGATCGGCGTCGGACATGGGCTTGACCACGCGCTCCATCATGGCCTTCTTCTCGCCGCCGTAGGTCCCGGCCTTGTAGCCGGCCAGGGCCGCCTTGACCTCGTCCAGGGTCAGCGAGTTCAGGGGCCTGGTCATGCCCATGGCCACCTTGGAGCCGTCGGCGCCGTGACAGCCCTTGCAGCTCTTGGCGTAGAGGTCGGCAGGACCTTCGGCCAGGGCGGGAACGGCGAACAACAGGCAGGCGGCAAGGCAGATGAATGCGTATTTCATGGCTATCTCCGATGGTTATGGTGTCGTCATTTGGGGGTGCAAACCGAGGCGCGCTTCTGCGGATCGGCCAGAAAAGCGGAAACCGCCGACGCCTCGTCGGCCGTGAGCAGCTCGCTCTTGTACTCGGCCATGCGCAGCACGGTGGTCTGCCACCACTGGGCATCACTCGTCTGCACAAGGCAGGACTTGTCCATCTCGTGGCAGTCCTGGCAGCGTTCGAGGATGAGGGCGCCGGTATCCTGGGCCCCGGCGAAGCAGGCCAGCAGGACAAGGACGGTCAGGAAGGCGGGCATGACGTGGGGCCTGCGACGAAGTGTCTGAATTACTTTCTCGGTCATGTTCACGGCGAACTCCTGCGCGGAAGAAAAGTTGACGGTCACGGCAAGGATGCGCCCAGGAATTCATCGGCGCAAGGCCCGGCACGTGATCGGCCTCAAGTTTTCTTTTTACATCCAAGGCTTCAAAAAGGCCAGCCGCAAGCAGCGATGTTTTTCTGCGCAAGGCCAGCAGGCGGCAACGCACACAAGAATCTTGCTTTTCCGGACACAATCCGACAAAAGCGGACCGACCATCCCCCGGAGACGCACGTGGCCGACATTCTCATCATCGACGACGACAAGGATTTTTCACGCTCCTTCCAGCGCATCATCGAGCGCATGGGGCACACCTGCAACGTGGCGCACTCCATCAGGGAAGCCCTGGCCATCGTGGCCGGCACGGACTGCGACCTCATCTTCCTCGACGTGAACCTGCCCGACGGCAACGGCCTGGCGCACATCAAGCAGTTCCAGGCCCTGCCGTCCCTGCCCGAGGTGGTCATCCTCACGGGCGACGGCGACTCCGACGGCGCGGCCCTGGCCATCGCCAACGGCGCCTGGGACTATGTGGGCAAGCCCATCTCGGTCAGCGCCATCACCCTCATCCTGCAGCGGGCCATGGCCTACCGCGCCTCCAAGGGCGCCGGCGGGCGGCGCAAGGTCAAGCGCAGCGCCATCATCGGCGAGAGCCCCAGGATCATGGCCTGCCTGGAGACCATGGGCAAGGCTGCGCGCAGCAAGGCCAACGTCATCATCACCGGCGAGACGGGCACGGGCAAGGAGCTCTTCGCCCGCGGCATCCACGAGAACGGCGAAACGCCCGGCAAGCTCGTGGTCATCGACTGCACGAACCTGTCCACGCACCTGGCCGAGAGCACCCTCTTCGGGCACGTCAAGGGCTCCTTCACCAGCGCCCACGAGTCGCGCGACGGCCTCTTCAAGCTGGCCGACAACGGCACGGTCTTCCTGGACGAGATCGCGGAGCTGGGCCTCGACCTGCAGAAGAACCTGCTGCGCGTCCTGCAGGAGCGCAAGTTCCGGCCCATCGGTTCCAAGGAGGAGGTCGCCAGCAACTTCCGGGTCATCGCGGCCACCAACCGCGACCTGCGCCGGATGGTCGAGGACGGCAGCTTCCGCAGCGACCTCTTCTACCGCCTGAACGGGCACCATATCCAGATTCCGTCCCTGCGCGAACGCATGGAGGACATCCCTCTGCTGGCGGAATACTACGTGGAGAAAGTCTGCCGCGAGAACCAGACCCCGCGCAAGCAGCTCACGCCCGAATTCCTGGGGGCCCTGTCCGCCTTCCAGTGGCCGGGCAACGTACGCGAGTTCGTCAACGCCGTGGCCGTGGCCGTGGACAACGCAACGGACGAACCGAGCCTCTACAGCCACCACCTGCCCATCGACGTGCGCATCGGCATCGCCCGCAGCGCCTTCCGGCCCAAACCCGAGAAGGCCCAGCCCGTGGTCATCGAACCGGCAACGCTGACCTGCCCCCTGCAGATGCCCTTCGTCCCCGGCGGCGACCTGCCCCAGTTCCGGGACGCGCGCGAGACGGTGGTCAACCAGCTCGAAAAGGCCTACCTGCAACAGCTCGCCCAGCAGTGCGGCAACGACGTGGCAGGGGCGTGCGAACGTTCGGGGCTCTCCAGGGCCAGGCTGTACGAACTGCTGAAGAAGCATTCCGTGCGACTGCGGTGACGCCCATCAAGCCGCTTGACGCAACGCCCTGACGCGATACACAAACACGCATTCATCCAACCGGGAGTCTGTCATGACCAAGGTCTCACGATACGCCCTGCTCACCTTCCTCTTCCTGGCAGCCTCGTTCCTTTCGGCCGAGGTCTGGATGCAGGCCATCCGCCACACCTCCTTCTGCACCACCTCGTCCTGCGACGTGGTCGGGGAGTACGTGCGCTTCGGCGAAGGAAACCTCATCAAGATGGGCGCCGCCTTCTTCTGGTTCCTGTGGTCCCTGGCCTTTTTCGGCGGCCGCTACGACAGGAAGTGGATCTGGGGCTCGGCCACGCTGCTCCTCTTCGGCGCCCTGGCCTTCGACGGCGCCATCCTCGGCTTCCAGTTCATGGGCCTCAAGGAGAAGTGCCTGCTGTGCATCGTGGTAGGGGCCATGCTCTTCGTCACGCTGTCACTCTTCTCCTGGGTAAGGCGGACCATCCTGACCCTTTTTCTGGGCATCGCCGTGTGGACGGGCGGGTTCGCGGCCAACGCCGTGCTTGACCTCAACGTCACGCCGCCGGCCATCGTCGACACGGCCTTCACGACCTGGCAGAACGCGCCCGACAACGCGCCCCAGCATGTGCTCTTCTTCAGCCTGCACTGCGACCACTGCTCCAAGATCCTGGCCAACCTGTCCATCAACGCCCAGACCCTGCCCGGCAAGTGGCACCTGGCCAGCACGGACAACAAGGAGGAGGATTTCTACCGCCTGGCCTCGGTCCTGCAGTCCGAGGAAGGAAAGCAGAACCCCTTCCTGGAGATCCTGCGCGTCGAGAGCCTGGACAAGCCCGAACCCGTGCCCGTGAGCGACGACCTGCGCCAGACCGTGCGCACGGCCCGGGCCTACTTCAAGATGAAGGGCTTCCAGGGCATCCCGGTCCTGGTGGTCCTGGAGAGGCCGGGCTGGGAGATGGTCCTGCGCGGAGAGAACAACATCACCGAATACCTGCGCATCCGCGGTTTCCTCAAACGCGAGCTGCACTTCCCCGACCCGCCCAAGGCCAATGGGAACGCGACGCAGGGCTAGGCATGAAAAGTGACATCACCATCTTCGAAGAAGCGAAAATCCGGCGCGTGTACGATGAAAAGGCAGAAATCTGGTTTTTCTCGGTCGTCGACATCCTTAAAGTGCTGACCGATCAACCTGATTTTCAAACAGCCCGCAAATATTGGAACAAGCTCAAAGAGCGGTTGAAAAAAGAAGGAAGTGAAGTGGTGACAAATTGTCACCAGTTGAAACTGACTGCCGAGGACGGCAAACGGCGATTGACGGACGTAGCCGACGCCGAAACGCTTTTGCGTCTGGTCCAGTCCGTTCCCAGCCAGAAGGCGGAACCGATCAAGCTATGGCTCGCCAAGGTCGGCTACGAGCGCATGCGGGAAATGGCCGACCCGGAAATCGCCCTGAACCGCTCCCGCGAACTGTGGCAAAAACATGGACGGTCTGAGAAATGGATCGAGCAGCGCATGCTCGGCCAGGAAACGCGCAACCAGCTGACGGATTACTGGAAAAATCACGACATCAAGGAAGGGCAGGAGTTCGCCATCCTGACGAACATCATTCACCAGGAGTGGTCCGATCTGAGCGTGAAGCAGCATAAGGCGCTGAAGAAATTGAAGTCGCAAAACCTGCGCGATCACATGACCGACGCCGAGCTGATCTTCACCGCCTTGCCGAGCTCTCCACCCGCCAGATTGCGGAAAGCATGAACGCGACAGGCCTTGAAGAAAACAAGGTCGCCGGGAAGCGTGGCGGCGGCATCGCCCGTCAAGCCAGAAAAGAACTGGAAGAAACAACGGGACGCAACGTCATCAGCAACGAGAGCGGACTGCCGCCCGGTATTGACGAATAGCCGGGCTCGCTCCGCCCTTTCCGGCGCGATGACCGCGCGCCTCGCGCAACTCCAAAAAGAAACCTCGCCATCAACTCCGGCGAGGTTTCCTTGTTTCTATCTTCCGCGGCATGCCGCCCGGACTTCTATTCCTGTTCGCGCATGATCCTCGCGCCCACGGCGCCGAGCTTCACTTCCATCTGCTCGTAGCCTCGGTCCAGGTGGTAGATGCGGCGCACGTCGGTGCGGCCAGTGGCGGCCAGGCCGGCCAGGACCAGGCAGGCGCTGGCCCGCAGGTCCGAGGCCATGACCGTGGCGCCCTTCAGGGAGTCAACCCCGCGCACCATGGCGCTCTGGCCCGAGAGGGAGATGTGCGCGCCCAGGCGGGCGAGCTCCTGCACGTGCATGAAGCGGTTCTCGAAGATGCCCTCGGTGATGACGCCCGCGCCACGGCTGACGCACATCAGCGCCATGATCTGGGCCTGCATGTCCGTGGGAAAGCCCGGGTAGGGCCGGGTGGAGAGGTCCACGCAGTTCAGGGGGCCGTCGACGGTGGCCCGCAGGGTGTCGCGGTCGCCCTCGATGACCATGCCCATTTCCTTGAGCTTGAAGATGACGGCGTCGAGGGCGTCCACCGGGCAGTCCTTGAGGGTCAGGTCGCCCTTGGTGATGCCCGCGGCCACCAGATACGTCCCAGCCTCGATGCGGTCCGGCATGACGCGGTAGGATGTGCCGTGCAGGCTCTCCACGCCCTGGATGCGCACCACGCTCGTGCCGTGGCCGGAGATCTTGGCCCCGCAGCTGTTCAGGAATTCGGCCAGGTCCTGGATCTCGGGCTCGCGGGCCGCGTTCTCCAGCACCGTCTCGCCCTCGGCCAGGGTGGCGGCCATGATGAGATGCTCGGTGCCGCCCACGGTCGGGAAGTCGAGCTGGATGTGCGCGCCCTTCAAACGGTCGCAGTTGCCGATGATGTCGCCGCTCTCCAGTTCGAAGACCGCGCCCATCTGCTCCAGGCCCTTCAGGTGCATGTCCACGGGCCGGGCGCCAATGGCGCATCCGCCGGGCAGGGCCACGCGGGCGCGGCCCAGACGGGCCAGGAGCGGCCCCAGGCACAGGACCGAGGCGCGCATGGTGCGGACCAGGTCGTAGGGGGCTTCGGGTTTCAGGTTGCAGGACTTGAGGTAGACTTCGCCTTCGGTGTATTCCGCCGTGCAGCCCAGCAGTTCCAGGAGTTTCAGGGTGGTGCCGATGTCGCGCAGATCCGGCACGTTGGACAGGCGCACCTCCCCCTCGACGAGGATGGAGGCCAGGAGGATAGGCAGTGCAGCGTTCTTGGAGCCGCTGATGGTCACGGTGCCCTTGAGGGGGACGCCGCCTTCGATGACGAGTTTGTCCATTATAAATCCTTGCAGGTGAGGCGGGAGTTCCCGTCGCTCACGGTTTCTTCTTGCTGAACGCGGCGCGCACGGCTTCCGCTTCGCCGGGATAGATGTCGAATTCTTCTGTCCGCGGACCCGGCGCCTTCCAGCGCGCCGGCCGCGGCTCGCTGCCTTCGCGGGCCGCAGGCGTCGGACGGGAATCGATCATGATGGGGCTTTCGTGCACGTCGCAGTCGGGAACGGGCCAGCTGAACTCGATGGGGATGTTGTTCGGGTCGAAGGAATAGAGGGAGATGATGAACCCGTGGTCGATGAGTTCCGAGGCCCAGAAGCCGTTGGTTTCGAGGAGGTCCTTCAGGCGAGTCAATTCGTCGACGCCGTCCACACCGAAGGACAGGTGGTCGAAGGCCGCCGGCCCCTTGACCGGCGCGCCGTGGTCCTTCTCCGCGACGGGCTCCACGCCCGGCCATTCGAAGAAGGCGATGCAGTCCGTCGGCGTGATCTCGAAGAAGTAGTGGCGGTAGCCCGGATGCCCCATGCCCACCACCAGGCGCATGCCCAGCAGGTCGCGCCAGAAATGGACGGTCTTGTCCATGTCCGCGGTGACCATGGCGAGATGGTTGATACCGGTGAATGCCACGCAAACCTCCAAAAAAAAGCAGAACCAGTTCTTATCCGGTTCTGCCTGAGTGTCAAATGGGGTGAGTGACGCGGCTTGAACGCGCGACATCCTGGGCCACAACCAGGTGCTCTGCCTGCTGAGCTACACCCACCACGAGGGATAAAAAAAGGGACAGCGAGCTGTCCCGTATGTGCGAATGGGGTGAGTGACGCGGCTTGAACGCGCGACATCCTGGGCCACAACCAGGTGCTCTGCCTACTGAGCTACACCCACCACGTGAGAGGAAAAACTCTCTACCCAAGCCCCCTTCCCCGGTCAAGCAAAAATCGCGGGAAAAATCACCTTGCGGCCACCACCCTTGACAACCGGCCAAGGCCATTTATTTGGTGCCATCGAAATTTCCAAACCAAGGAGTGGACATGTCTTCCGCACAACAATTCGAATTCAAGACCGAAATCAAACAACTCCTCGACATCATTACCCATTCTCTCTACACGAGCCGGGAAATATTCCTGCGTGAGCTGGTTTCCAACGCCTCCGACGCTCTGGACAAGCTGCGCTTCGAGCAGAACCGCTCGGCCGAGATCGTCAGCCCCGAGCTCGACCTGCAGATCAGCATCACCGCCGACGAGGAGAAGCGCGAACTCGTCATCGCCGATACGGGCATCGGCATGACCCAGGACGAGCTGGTGGACAACATCGGCACCATCGCCCGTTCGGGCTCGGCGGAGTTCATCCGCCAGGCCATGGCCGACCAGGGCAACTCGTCCAACATCATCGGCCGCTTCGGCGTGGGCTTCTATTCGGTGTTCATGGTCGCCGACAAGGTGACCATCCGCACGCGCTCCTTCAAGCCCGGCGCCAAGGCCGTGGAGTGGTCCTCCGACGGCCTGGGCACCTACACCGTGGCCGAACTGGACGAGGAGATGCCGCGCGGCACGACCATCACCGTGCACCTCAAGGAGGAAGGCAAGGAGTTCGCCGAGAAGCACCGCATCACGTCCATCATCAAGAAGCACTCCAATTTCATCTCCTTCCCCATCCTCGTGCAGGGCGAAAAGGCCAACACCGTCCCGGCCCTGTGGCGCGAGAACAAGTTCTCGGTCACGCCCGAGCAGTACACGGAATTCTACAAGTTCCTGACCTACGACCACGAGGAGCCCCTGGACACCCTGCACCTGAGCGTCGACGCGCCCGTGCAGTTCTCGGCCCTGGCCTTCGTGCCGCCCCGAAGCGCGGACGCCTTCGGCTTCGACCGCGACAACTACGGCCTGGATCTCTACGTGCGCCGGGTCCTCATCCAGAGCAAGAACAAGGACCTCATCCCCGAGTACCTGGGCTTCGTGCGCGGCGTGGTCGACACCGAGGACCTGCCGCTCAACATTTCCCGCGAGACGCTGCAGGAGAACCTGCTCATCCGCAAGATCGCCCAGACCCTGACCAAGCAGATCCTCTCGCATCTCAAGAAACTCGGCCAGGACAAGGACCGCTACGCCACGTTCTGGAAGGAGCACGCCAAGCGCTTCAAGCTCGGCTACGCCGACTTCGCCAACCAGGAGGCCTTCGGGGAACTCCTGCGCTTCAACTCCTCGCGCCACGAGGACAAGGACGGCCTCATCTCCCTGGACGAGTACATCGAGGCGGCCAAGGACGGGCAGAAGGAGATCTACTACATCTCCGGCCCCAGCCGCGAGGCCATCGAGCAGAACCCGCACCTGGAGATCTTCCGCTCCAAGGGCCTCGAAGTCATCTACCTCTACGAACCCGTGGACGAGTTCGTCATGGACAGCCTGCGCAAGTTCAAGGAATTCGAGCTCAAGGCCACGGAGAACGCCGACATCACGAACATCGAGAAGTTCGCCGACAGCGCCGAGAAGAAGGACAAGCCCGAGGAACTGACCACGGAAGAGTCCAAGGACATGGACCGCTTCCTGAAGCGCGTGCAGGACATCCTGGGCGACCGCATCACCGAGGCCCGCATCTCCAAGCGCCTGAGCCAGAGCCCGTCCTGCCTGGTCAGCCCCGACGGATCCACCTCCCAGATGCACAAGATCATGCAGATGGTGACCAAGGACACGTCCATCCCCAAGAAGATCTTCGAGATCAACCAGGACCACAAGCTGGTCCGCAATCTCCTCTCGGTCTTCGCCAAGAACGAGCAGGACGACTTCGTGGCCACCGTGGTCGAGCAGCTCTACGAGTCCGCCCTGCTCATGGACGGCTACCTGGCCGACCCGCACAAGATGGTCCAGCGCCTGAACCGCCTCCTGGAGGACTCGAGCGACTGGTACAAGGAGCGCGGCGCGAAATAGCAACGCACGCATATGTGAAAGGCCGGGATCGACCCGGCCTTTTCTTTTTGATCCGCACGATCAACGCGTTCCGTTTTCGGTCGCGCCCCCCCTCACAGCCCCCTGCTCTCGAACCAGCGGAAAAGCCCCAGAGCCACGGCGATGAAGACGATGATGACCGCCCAGGGCGAGACGCCCAGGGTTTCGGGCAGGCCGATCTTGCCGAAGTCGGTCCAGGACAGGACGGTGGCCTTCATCAGCGGGTAGAGTTCCGCGTAGAGGGCTGCGCCCGCAAGCATGCCGGTGATGCCGAAGGCGGCGTGCCAGCGGCCCTCGCCCAGGGCCCCCACGGACGTCCCCGGACAGAAGCCCATGACCGCCCAGCCCGCGCCGAAGAGGGCGCCGCCGACCAGGATGGCGCCCACGTTCATGGGTTTGTGGCTGAGGGCGATGACGCCCGCGTCCGCCAACAGGGTTACCCCGACCATGCCGACCATGATGGCCGAGAGCATGAACTTGAGGATGGTCATGTCCTTCAGGAGCATGGCCCCGACCTGCTTCTCGAAACGCAGCACGCGCCCCTTCTGCAGCAGGAACCCGAAAAGGATGCCGGTCACCAGTCCCATGATCTGCGCAGTGTCCATCACTTCCTCCTCCCGTAGACCATCGCCGCCACGACGATGCCGACCCCGAAGAACATGGCCAGGGCCGCGAAGGCGCTGACCGAGAGCTGCATCATGCCGCTCAGGCCGTGGCCGCTCGGGCAGCCGTCGGCCATGCGCGCCCCGAACATGGCCACGATGCCGCCGAGAAAGGCGGCCGCGGCCCGCTTGCCCACCGACGGGCCGAAACGCTCCCTCCAGACCGGGGGCACGCTTTCGAGCTTGAAGCTTTTGTCCGTGGACGACGCGATGAACGCGCCGGCGAAGATGCCCAGCACCAGCATGAACTGCCAGTCGACCCTGACCTTCTCCTTGGTGAAATACTCGTTGGCCTCCACGCGCTCCGGCACAACCTGCTTCTCGATGATGCCCGCTCCGCGCACGAAGGTCGTCGAGGCGCCGAGATAGGTCGTCTTGCCCAGCCAGACCGTGGTGGCATAGGCCGAAAGAATGGCCAGCACGCCCACCAGCGCCCCGGCCAGATACGGGCTCCAGCCGCCGTCGTTCCTGTTTGCCTGCATTCGCGTTCCCTCCTGAAAGATTGAAAGCCGAAACCGAGCGCCGCCGGGCGGCGCACATGCCGCTTGGGACAAACCATACCTGACAATAGGGAAAAACGGAAGCCGGGAGGAGATGGATGGACGGGATGGACGATATGGACCTCATGGACCACACACGTACCTGTCCATATCGTCCATCTCGTCCATGATGTCCATCTCGTCCACCCCATCGAATTTTCCCCGCCCTTGACCGCAACCCCCGCCATCTGACACATTGACAAATCAGGAAACCGCCCCGGCAGGCACACAGACAGGGCCCGGCGCCTTCCGGCCCCGAAACAACAGCATCCCCGGAACCATGAACGATTCATCCGCGCCGCCCCCCTCTTCCCGCCTCGAGCAGGATCTCATCGCCGCACGCGCGCGCATCGCGGAACTGGAAAAGCGGCTCCGCAGTTCCGAGGCGCGTCCCGCCATGCCCGGCCCGGACGGTTCCGGGCCGAATGCGGCCGTCTTCCAGTCCCTGGTGGACAACCTCCCCCTGTCCATCATGACCTTCGACCGCACCGGGCGCGTCACCTTCGTCAACCGCTTCCACCTGGACACGTTCGCCAGGGGGCGGCTCGACCCGGAATTCTTTCTCGGCCGCCATCTGACGGAACTCCCCGGACTGGTTTCTGCAGGTCTGCGGGACGAGCTCGAAGGGCTGATCCGGGGCCGGTCCCTGGCCCTGGAGAGCGTCTTCGTCCCGCGCCTTTCCGCCGGGGGTTCGGCCTGGCAAAGCGTCAGGGGCATCCCCCTGCGTGAAGCGGGCAAAGTCTGCGGCGGCATTCTCATCCGCGAGGACGTCACCGGACGCAAACAGGCCGAGAGCGCGCTCAGGGAAAGCGAGCAGCGCCTGCGCATCATCGCCGACAACACCCACGACTGGGAATACTGGCGGGGCCCGGACGGCAAGTACGTCTGGGTATCCCCCGCCTCGCGCGAGATCACGGGACTGGCCCCCGATGTCTTTCTGGGCGACTTCGGCCTGCACATCCGCTCCGTCATCCACCCCGACGACCGGCGGAGCTGGCTGTCCCACCTCGACGAGGCCGACGCCATGCGCCCGGCCCACAGGGAGATGGAGTTCCGCATCGTCAGACCCTCCGGCGAAATCGTCTGGGTCAGCCACATCTGCAAGGCGATCTATGACGCCGACGGCAAATACCTCGGCAGACGCGGCTGCAACCGTGACATCACGGCCCGGAAACAGGCCGAAACCGAACTGCAGGCGACCCTGACCGAGCTCTCGGCCGTGCACAAGAGCGCCCCGGTCGTCATGATGCTGTTCGACGAAGAGACGCGGGTCCGCAAGCTCAACCGCGCGGCCCAGGAGTTCATCGGCCGCAGCGAGGAGGGCATCCTGGGCCGACGCTGCGGAGAAGTCCTCGGCTGCCCGAACCATGTCGCGGCACAGCAGGGCTGCGGGTTCGGCCAGGCCTGCCCGACGTGTTCCTTGAGCGGCGTCATCCGTGAGACCTTCGCCGACCGGCAAAGCAGGCAGAACGTGGAGTTCTGGCTGCTGCGCGACGAGCCCGGGGGCGAGGACCGTTGCCTGCTGCTCAGCGCGGACTACCTGGAGGTGCAGAACGAGCCGCGGGTCCTGGTCTGCGCCCTGGACATCACCCGGCAGAAGGCCGTCGAGGAGAGCCTGCTGCGTGCCAAGGAGGAGGCCGAGGCCGCCAATCGCGCCAAGTCGGAATTCCTGGCCAACATGAGCCACGAGCTGCGCACGCCCCTCAACGGCGTCATGGGCATGATGCAGCTCCTGCAGACTACGCGGCTCGACGAGGAACAGGACGAATTCGTATCCATGGCCCTGCGTTCCTCGGACCGGCTGACCCGGCTGCTCTCGGACATCCTCGACATCTCGAAGATCGAGGCGGGCAAGGTCGAAATCGTGCACGAGGCGTTCAGTCCTGCGGAACTGGCCGAGTCCGTGTCCGACCTCTTCAGCCTCGCGGCCCGGGAAAAGAGCCTGCCGCTGAGCTGCTCCCTGCACCCCGACCTTCCGCCGCGCCTCGTGGGCGACGCCGCCCGCGTGCGCCAGATTCTCTTCAACCTGGTGGGCAATTCCCTCAAGTTCACGGAATCCGGCGCCATCACCCTGGAGATGACGCCCCTCGGATCGCCGCAGGACGGCGCCCTGCGCGTCCTCTTTTCCGTGCACGACACGGGCATCGGCATCCCTTCCGACAAGTTCGGAGAGCTGTTCAAGCCCTTTGTCCAGGTCGAGGGCTCCTACACGCGCAGGTACCAGGGGGCCGGGCTGGGACTGGCCATCGTCAAGCGCCTGGCGGAACTCATGGACGGGAGCATCTTCATCGAGAGCGAGCCCGGCAGGGGCACCTCGATGCACGTGGTCCTGCCCTTCGGGCTGCCCGCAGCCCCGCAGTTCAACATGCCGGCAAGTTCCCGGATCGGGGAGACGCGTCCGGGGCTGCGCATCCTGGTGGCCGAGGACGAGCCGTCCAACCAGCTCTACATGCGACGGATCCTGGAGAAGGCGGGACACATCGTCTTCCTGGTGAACAACGGGTGTCAGGCTGTCGATGCCTGGAAAGAAGGGGCGTTCGACCTGATCCTCATGGACATCCAGATGCCGGTCATGGGCGGGACAGAAGCCGTCAGGCTGATCAGGGCGGAGGAAGCGCGAACCGGCAGCCCTCCGGTCCCCATCATCGCCCTGACCGCCTACGCCATGGCCGGGGACCGCGAAAGGTTCATGGCTCAGGGCATGACCGACTATGTCGGCAAGCCGGCAGGACTCGACGCGCTGGGAACAGTCATCGCCAGTGTCTGCCGCCGGCCCTGAAACCCCGGCCCCCCACGCCTGCACCTGCCCCGCCTGCTCTTCCGTGATGACACGCCCCAGGGAGTCTGCTACCCATTCCAACAGGAACGTGTTACTGGGGAACGATCAGACGGGAGGCACGCCGTGCCAGGCAAGCTGGAGACATTCCGCACAGAGTGGGCGACCTTCGCGGTCTGCGCCTGCATTCTGGCGGCCGTCCTGATCTACGAGAATCAGCGCGAATACGGCGCCATCAAGACACGGGAGCAGGAGCGGCTGACCGCCGTGGCCTCGGTCAGCGAGTACATGATCGTCACCCAGCTCGAGAAGATCGGCGCCACCCTCGGCAACCTCCGGGACACTTTTTCCCCTCCCGCGCTCATGCAGGGCCTCCATGACCGTTCTTCGGCGCTTTCGACCGCAGCCAGGCTCAAGATTCTGGCCACCGCCATGACCAGCGTCCGATCCCTGGACATCATCGACGCATCGGGGACGATTCTCGCGTCCAATTTCGATGAGCATGTGGGCCAAAACGCGGCGGGGCAGGAATGCTTCACGACTGCCCACGACCGGCCGGCCGACGATATCCTCTACATCAGCAGCCCCTTCAACAGCACCTTCGGCGACCTGACCGTCAACATGACCAAATGCCTTATCGCCCCGGACGGCTCCTTCGCCGGCCTGGTCACGGCCTCCATCGACCCGAAGTTCTTCCGGGCCATCATGACCGCGGTGCTGTACGCGCCCAATTCATGGGCCAGGCTGGTCCACGGCTCGGGCACGGTCCTTCTCTGGGTGCCCGAATGGCAGGGCCTCGTCGGCAGGAATCTGGCCATCCCGGGCACATTCTTCACGCGTCACATCGAGAGCGGGCTCCCCTCCGCCCTGTTCGAGGGAAAAAGCTATGCGGCGAACGAGGAATCCCTGCTCATCCTGCAGACGGTGCAATCGCCGAACCTGAAGCTGAGCCCGCCGCTTATCCTCGGCGTCGGCCGGGACACGCGCGCCATCTTCCAGTATTGGCACCACAACGTTCGCGTCTCCATCGCCATCTTCTGCCTCGTCTTCCTGGCCGGGGCCACCGCCCTCACCGGTTCGCAGCGCTGGCGCCGCAAGACGCGGCTCCATTCCGAGCGCATGGGGTATGAGCTGCGGTCGGTCCGGACGGAACTCGAAAGCTTCTTTTCCATCTCGCCGAACCTCCTCGGCATAGCCGACCTCCATGGTGTCTGCCAGAAACTCAACCCTGCCTGGGAAAAGGCCATGGGGTACGCGGCCGGGGAACTTGAAGGGCGTCAATGCACCGAGCTCTTCCACCCCGACGACAGGCAAGCGGCTTCCGATGCCCTGGCCGACATCGCCTCAGGCAAGACCCTTTCCGACTTCGTGGCCAGGTTCCGGCACAGGGACGGGTCCTACCGTTATCTCGAATGGTCCGCGGCAGGCCACGACGGCCTGATCTACGCCGCGGCCCACGACATCACCGCTCGCAGGGAGACCGAGCGGCATCTGCACGAGCTGGCCTACCATGACCGCCTGACGGGGCTCCCCAACAGGACCCTCTTCTTCGACCGCCTGTCCCAGTCCCTGTCCGGCGCCAAGCGCAGCCAGAAGCGTCTGGGCATCCTCTTCATTGACCTGGACGGCTTCAAGAAGATCAACGACGAGCACGGACACGACGCGGGCGACACGGTCCTGAGGACCGTCGCCGAAAGGCTCGTGGAAACCGTGCGGGCCACCGACACCGTCGCCAGGATGGGCGGCGACGAGTTCGTGATCATCCTCCACGAACTCGAAGGCCGGGACGGAGCCGTTCTCGTGACGCGGAAGATCCTGGCCGCGGTGACCCCGGAGATCCCCCTGTCCGACGCCCTGGCGTGCTCCGTGGGGGCCAGCATAGGCATCAGCATCTACCCCGAGCACGGCGCCGACATGGACAGCCTGCTCATGGCCGCGGACATGGCCATGTACCTGAGCAAGAAGAAAGGCCGGAACGGCTTCGCCTTCGCCGGGGAGGACCGGCAGCCCGAAACCGGGGTCGGGCTGGGCGAAACCCATGTCGTGGGCGTGGCGGAGATCGACGAGCAGCACACGGAGATGTTCGCGCTGGCCAACAGATTGTGCGCGACCCTGCAGGACGGGGACGATCTGGTGGGCGGGAGCCTTTTCAAGGTGATGCTGGCGTACACCGAGTACCATTTCGCCACCGAACTCAGGCTCATGCTCCAGCACGGCTACCCGAACCGCAAGGCGCATGACGCGGAACACGAACGACTGGTGCTGGAACTGCGCCGCTTCGGCCCGGAAATGGGCGACAGGGATGTCCAGTTTCTGCGCGACTTTTTCAGGACATGGCTCCTGGAACACATCCTGGAGCACGACAAGGCACTCGGCGCGTTCCTGCGCGGACTGCAGAAACCGGCCGAGGCCGGGGCCTGAAGCCGGGTGCCGGCAACAGCGAAAAGAGAGCCGGCCCTTGACGGGACCGTCCTTCATGGATAGATTTCACTCTTTACGACGAAGGGGAGTAGCTCCTCCAGGCCCGGTCAACATCACTGGCGCGCACGCGCTTGGCCCGGCCGTCGGCGACCCGCCGATGAGCAAGACCTTCAGCATCGCACATGCTGGAGGTTTTTTTGCGCCTCCAGCACATTCTCAACCACTGGAGGTTTCATGAACACGCTTCTGCTCTGGGTCGTCTTCCACGTCTTCATCATCGCCCTGCTGGCCTTCGATCTCGGCGTTGTCCAACGCAGGGACCGGGAGATGAGCGTCCGCACGGCGCTGTGGCTCAGTCTCGGGTACATCGTCCTGGCCCTGGCCTTCGGCGCTGGGGTCTTCCACTTCAAGGGCATTGATGCCGGCTACGAGTTCCTGACGGGCTACTTCATCGAGAAAAGCCTGAGCGTCGACAACATCTTCGTCTTCCTGCTCATCTTCCTGCACTTCTCCGTGCCCCGCCACGCCCAGCGCAAGGTCCTCGTCTACGGCGTCATCGGCGCCCTGGTCATGCGCGCCGTGCTCATCTTCGCCGGTGCCGCGGCCATAGCCTCCTTCCACTGGCTGCTCTACGTCTTCGGGCTCTTCCTCGTCGCCTCGGGCGTCAAGATGCTCGTCGCCATCAACCAGGAACCCGACATGTCCCGCAACCGCATCGTGCGCTTCATGCGCAGCCGCTTCCGCGTCACGGACGAGTACGAGGGCGAGAAGTTCTGGGTCCGCCGGGACGGCCTGTGGTACATGACGCCCATGTTCATCGTCCTGGTCATCGTCGAGACGTCCGACGTCATCTTCGCCCTGGACTCCATCCCGGCCATCCTGGCCGTCAGCAACGACACCTTCATCGTCTACTCGTCCAACGTCTTCGCCATCCTTGGGCTGCACGCGCTGTTCTTCGCCCTGTCGGACATCGTGCACCGCTTCCACTACCTGAAGTACGGCCTGTCCCTGGTCCTGATCCTGGTGGGTGCCAAGATGCTCCTCAACACCTGGTTCGGGACCAAGGTCGTCTCCACGGAGATGGCCCTGGCCATGACGGCGGCGCTGATCGGCGCGTCCATGCTCTATTCCGTCTACCGCACCAGGCGGCCCTCGACCGAGGAAGCCCGCAAGGCCGTGCGCTGGTGGATACCCGGCACCCCGGCCAAGGAGACGGCCGCTTCCGACGCGGCGGTGAAGGCGGACGACGCGAACTGAGGTTGCCCGGTCATGGGGGAGCCACCCACGATTCGACAACGGGAAGGGGTTGCTGATAGGGAGGGAAAATGCCGGACCGCAACCCCAACCCGGCCGCGCCCGCCCGGGCCGCGGCCGCACCGCGAGGAGAACCCATGTCAGAGCTCGACAGAACGGGACGCCAGCCCAAGGGCCATCTTGTCCTGCGCACCCTGGCCATGCCCAGGGACACCAACCCCAGCGGCGACATCTTCGGCGGCTGGATCCTGGCCCAGATGGACGTTGCCGGGGGGCTCATGGCCTCGGAGATCTCCAAGGGCAGGACGGTCACCGTCAGCGTGGAGAAGATGTCCTTCGACAAGCCCGTGCGCGTCGGCGACACCATCTGCGTGCACGCCGAGCTGCTGCGCGTGGGCTCCTCGTCCATGGACATCAAGCTCGAGGTCTGGGCCAGGCAGCTGGTGGACGCCTACGAGGCCGAGCGCCAGCTCGTGACCGAGGGCGTCTTCCGCTACGTGGCCGTGGACGAGAACAGGCGCCCGCGCAGAGTGCCGGACAACCCGCTCTTCTTCACCAGGGACTAGACGGATGAGCTTGGTCCACCGGACTACTTGAGTTCCTTGATCCGGCGGATGTCCGCGGATTTGCCGAGCATGACGAGGATGTCGCTGTCCTTGATGACGTAGTCCGCGGGCGGGACGAGGACGAAGTTCTCGGGCACGACCTCCTTGATGGCGATGACGTGCACGTTGTACCGCGCCCGAAGGTTCAGCTGGATGAGAGACTTGCCGATGAACTCCCGGGGGGCGCCCACCTGGATCATGTCGAACTCCTCGGCCAGGGGGATGAAATCGAGCACGTTGGGGCGGGAGAGGTTGCGGGACACGCGAATGGCCATGTCCCTTTCGGGGTGGATGATCTCGGTGGCGCCCATGCGCCGCAGGATCTTGGCGTGGTCGTCATCGATGGCCTTGGCCAGGATTTTCTTCACCCCGGCCTCCTGCAGGTACAGACAGATGAGGATGCTGTTGCTGATCTTGGTCCCCGTGGAGACGATGACCCCGTCCGTTTCCTCCAGCCCCAGGGACTTGACCGCCTCCTTGTCCGTCGCGTCGAGGACCATGGCCTCCGAGCAATGGGGATCTATGGATTGGACCCTGGCCCGGTCCGAGTCGATGGCCAGCACCTCGTTGCCGTCCTCGAAGAGCGCCTTGGCGGCGTGAAATCCGAAATTGCCAAGGCCTATCACCGCAAACCGTTTCATATGCTTGAACCTCTTTTCTATCCGATCATCAGGTTTTCTTCGGAATACTCGACGCCCCTGGCCGGACCCGCGCCCACGACGATGTAGGTGAAGGTCAGCACGCCGACCCGCCCGATGAACATCATGCAGGTGATGACCAGCTTGCCCCAGACCGTCAGGGACGGCGTGATTCCCATGGACAGCCCCACGGTGCCGAAGGCCGACACGGTCTCGAACATGTAGGACAAGAACGAGCCGTGCGGCGTGGCCAGGGCGCTCTCGCCCACCGCGTCCCCGGCCAGGAGCAGGAACACGGCCAGTCCGATGATGCTCAGGGAAACCAGGACGAGGGATACGCTGCGGGTCACGGTCTCGTTCGGAACGCTCTTGCGGAACATGTTGACGCGCGGGCTTTTGCGGACGCGGCAAACGGTGAAGGCGGCCAGCAGGGCCAGCGTCGTCGTCTTGACGCCGCCGCCGCACGATCCCGGGGACGCGCCGAAAAACATGAGGAAAAGCATGAAGGTCAGGGTTGCGTCCTGCAGGGCGCCGATGTCCACGGTGTTGAAGCCGGCCGTCCGGCAGGTGATGGACTGGAAGACCGGTGCCAGGAACTTCTGCGCCGGGGGACCGTCCGGCAGGGAGCCGTGCATTTCGAGCAGGTAGAACATCACGGAGCCGCCCGTGATGAGGATGAGCGTCGTCCAAAGCACGACCTTGGTCTGCAGCGCCAAACGTCCCCTGGGCCCCTTGCGGCCGGTCGCCCATGCCTGGAGGTCGTACAAAACGGGGAAGCCGATGCCGCCGATGACGATGAGGGCGCAGATGGCGAAATTCAGCAGCAGGCTGCCGCCGTAGCGCATCAGATTGTCGGGAAACAGCGCGAAGCCGGCGTTGCAGAATGCCGAGATGGAATGAAAGACGCCGTAGTACGCCGCTGTCGCCAGGGGATACTCTGCCAGCCAGTGCGCCGTGAGCAGGACGGCGCCGATCGCCTCCACCCCGAAGGTGAAGAGGATGACGCTTCTGACGAGCCTTGCGATGTCTTCCCGCGGCGTGTGCGTAAAGACGTCCTGCATGGCCATCCTGTGCCGGATGGAGACGCTGCGTCCGAGCCAGTTGAAGAGGGCCACGGATATGGTCATGAGGCCGAGCCCACCGATCTGGATGAGGCCCAGGATAACGAACTGGCCAAAAACGGTGAACGTGCCAGCGGTGTCGACCACGGTCAGGCCCGTGACGCACACGGCCGAGGTCGCGGTGAAGAGGGCGTCAACGGCTGCGATGCGGCCTTCCAGGGTCGCCGCGGGCAGCATGAGCAGCAGGGTGCCGACGACAATGACGAACAGGAAGCTGGCCAGGACCAGCGCCGCCGGGTGCATCTTCAGCATGCGGGAACGAAAGGTCATGCGCCGCACCTGGGTTTGAGAAACTGGTCGCACTGCGCATGGGCCGCCGTCTCGCAGCACGACCGCAGACGCTGCGGCCCGAGCACCATCCTGTTCCTGTACGCCCCGCACACGGTCAGCTCTGTCCGCGCGTCGATCACGCTGTAGTTCAGGAAGGGGCAGACCAGCGCCAGCTGGCGGTCGGGGCTGTCTTCGGCGCAAACCCGCATGACCGCCTCCTCGATCCCGGTGGAGTCCAGCCTTCCGAAATTCATGATGGCGACGAAATCGGCCCCGTTGCGGCGAAAGCTCTCCAGCAGCACGCGATGGCGATGGGTCACGACCACCACCACGCGGCAGACGCGGCCTGAACGTTTCAGCAAGCCAACGAGATCCGGCAGCGCGAACCTCTGGGCCTGCTCGTTGCTGCCGGCCACGACGGCGACAGTGGACACGCCGCCGCCGGCCGTCCGCTCCAGGCACTGCATGGTGCTGAAGACGCAATCTTCCGGGGACGCGTCCCCGACGATACCGGCCGGGTCCACGAGGAGCAGTTTCCCGCCCCGGACCGCCTGACGCCCGCATGCTTCCGCGTGATTCATTTACGTCTCCCTGAACGCCTTGGGCAGGGTGAAGATGAACGTGCTGCCCCGCCCCGTTTCCGATTCGACCCAGATCGCGCCGCCGTGGGCGCGCACGATCTCCTTGCAGATCGCAAGCCCGAGACCCGAGCCCTCGCTCTCCCTGTCCCCGACCTGCACGAACTTCTGAAATATCCTGGTCTGGTCTCCCTGCGGGATCCCCGGCCCATCGTCGGCCACGGCCAGGCGGACCCAGGCACCGTCGTCGTGCGCCCGCAGCGCGATATGCCCGCCGCGGCCGACGTAGCGCAGGGCGTTGGAGACGAGATTGCTGAGCACCCAGGCGATCTTGTTGGCGTCGGCCCGGACCGACGGCCCGTCCCCGTCCATCTCCCGGCGCAGCGACACGTCCTTCATGTCCGTCTGGCTCCTGAAGACCGCCTGCACATGCGAAAAAAGCGTCCCCACCGTTACCGGCTCGAACTCCATCTCGATCCGCCCGGCCTCGATCCTGGAGAGGTCCAGCAGGTCGCTGACCAGCGACTTCATGCGTCCCACCTCCTCGTGGGCGGCCAGGAGCAGCTCCCGGTCCTTCTCGGCCAGGCTGCCGGAGGCATGTTCGAGGAGCAGGGCCACGCTCATGCCGAGGCTCGTCAGGGGCGTGCGCAGCTCGTGGGACGCGGCCATGATGAAGTCGTTCTTGAGCTGTTCGGCCTGCTTCAGCCGGGTGATGTCCCGCAGCAGCAGGACCGCCCCGGAAAGATTGCTTCCGCTGCCGATGGCCGTCACGGAGAACAGGTGGTGCGCGGCGCGCCCCTCTCCCTTGAGGACCAGGACGCGCTCCTCGTCCGGCATGGCCGGCGGCCGTCCCGTACGCACCGTGGTCCGGACAAGTTCGCAGACCCTGGCGTCCGGGACGATGTCGGCGCAGCGCACGTCGCCGGATTCGACGGAAACCGCCCCGAAAAGGCGCCTCGCCGCCGGGTTGATACCCGTGACCCGCAGCTGCGTGTCGAAAATCACGAGGGAGTCCTCGATGCTGGCCAGCACGGCCTCGCCCTTGTCCTTCTCGGCGATGATCTGCTCGATGTTCATGGCATGGTAACGGCCCACCTGGGTCGCCATGCGGTTGAACTCGCCGGCCAGATGGCTCAGCTCGTCGGACCCGCCGACCGGGACCTGCACCGCGTAGTCCCCGTCCGAAATATGCCGCGAAGCCTCCATGAACCGCCTTATGGGCCGCACGATGCGGTCCGCCAGGACCATGCTGAACACCAGGGCCACGGCCAGGGACGCCGCGGCCGTGAGGGAGGTGGACCAGATGGCGCTGCGCGCGACCTCGCCCGCCCTGAGGCTGGCGCCGTACATGGCCTCCTCGTTGAGCAGGCGCAGCCTGACGCAGGCGTCCCGGACCCGCGTGAACAGAGGCGAGACGTCATGCAGGTAGCCCGAAGCGTCCGGCGCGCCGTGCGCCGGGAGCTCGGCCGCCAGAGCCTCGAAGGCCCTCCGGTAGGCCTCGTAGTCGCGCTCGATGCCCTGCAGCAGTTCGCCCTCGCCGCTTATGGTGACATTGTCCCTGGCCTTGGCCAGCCATTCGCGGAAGGCGGCCTCGTTCGTGCGAAAGAGCTCCCCTCCGCCACCCTGTCCCAGGAGCATCAGGAGAACGGCGCTGTCCTGGCGCTCGATGGTGTCCACCATGTTCTCAGCGGCCAGGATGCTGCGGTAGTTCTCGCTCAGGATGGCCTCGGTGGCCCTGCCCAGGGAGACCAGGTTGACCACGGCCAGGGTGACGACGAGGCCCATGAAGGCGAAGGAAAGACCGTAGCCAAGGAGAATCTTCTGTTTGAGCGTCATCGGTTGTCCTCCGCACCCGGCCCGATGAAAGCAAGGGCCAGGCCAAACATATCGTTATATATTTAGGATACTTGAAAGAAAGAACCAGGAAGAGGGATTGCAGATTGCGCGATGCGGGAATTTGGAACCTTGCATTGTGCAAGGCCGAATAGGGAAAATCAGATGCCGTAGGCCTTGCGCCTGCGCCACAGGGTGGCCTGGTCGATCCCCAGCACGTCGGCGGCCGCCTGCAGTGAGTCCGAAGCGGCCAGGACCCTGCGGATGTGCAGTTCCTCGATGGCAGCCAGAGGCACGGGATCGCCGATCTTCGGGGCGGTGTCGGCGGGGACGACGCTCTCGGGCAGGTCCGCCCCCCCGATCATGTCCCCGCAGCTCAGGATCACGGCGCGCTCCACGGCGTTGCGCAGTTCGCGGACGTTGCCGGGCCATGGGTGGCTGGTCAGGGCGAGTTGCGCCTCGTCCGTGAAGCCCAGTATGCGCTTGCGGTTGGCGCGTCCGAAGTAGGCCAGAAAATCCATGGCCAGCGGCAGGACGTCCTCGGGCCGGCTGCGCAGGGGGGGGACGGTCAGGCTGATGACATTCAGGCGGTAGAAGAGGTCCTCGCGGAAGCGGCCATCGGCCACGCGCTTCTGCAGGTCGACGTTGGTCGCGGCGATGATGCGCACGTCGGCCTTGCGCGATACGGACTCGCCCAGGCGCTCGTACTCCTTGTCCTGGATGAAACGCAGCAGCTTGGCCTGCACGCCGAGAGCCAGATCGCCGACTTCGTCCAGGAACAGGGTGCCGCCCTCGCAGGCCGAGATGCGTCCGGGGTTGTCGCGCATGGCCCCGGTAAAGGCGCCCTTGGCGTGCCCGAAGAGTTCGCTCTCCAGCAGTTCCGAGGGGATGGCCGGACAGGCGATCACGGCCATGGGTCTCCCCGCCCTGGAACTCCAGGCGTGGATGGCCCGGGCGAAGACGGTCTTGCCCGTGCCGCTCTCGCCCTGCAGCAGAACGATGGCGTCGGAGGGTGCTGCCTTCCTGGCCATCTCCATGACCCGCTGCATGCCGACGTTGGCGCTCTGCAGCCTGTCCTCGGGCCCCAGGCGCTGCATGTTCTCCTTGAGGGCCGCGATCTGGGTCTCCAGCTCCCGGATGCGGGCGATGCGCCCGGCAGCGAGCTTGACCTGGTCGGGAGAGAAGGGCTTGGAGAGATAGTCCGTCGCGCCGCGGCGCATGGCCTCGACCACGCTCTCGATGGAGGCGAAGGCCGTGATGACCACGACCTTGATCCAGGGCGAGTCGGCCAGCAGTGCGGGGATGAGGTCCATGCCGCTCTCCTCCCCGAGCTTGAGGTCGAGAAAGGCCATGTCGAAGACGAGCCTGCGGCTCTCCTCCATGGCGTCGGCCGGGTTGCTCACGGCCACGACCGTATGCCCCTCGGCGGCCAGGCAGTAGGCCAGGGTCTTGCGGATGTTGGTTTCGTCGTCGACGATGAGGATCTTGAGGGTGTTCATGACGGTCCCGGGCAAACCATGGCGGGTGCCATGGCAGCGACGGCCTTCCATACCCCAGAGCCTTCCGCGCGCCAAGACAATATCCCCGGGCGCGGCACGGAAAAGGGGGCCGAAGCCCCCTTGTCTATTTCCCGGCCATCATGGCCGCGATGTCTTCCTGAACGGTGCCGGTGGGTTTGAGGTCGAACGTGTCGATGACGACCTTGGCCACGTTCGGCGACAGGAAGCCCGGCAGCGTGGGCCCCAGGCGGATGCCCTTCACGCCGAGGGCCAGCAGGGCCAGGAGCACGGCCACGGCCTTCTGCTCGTACCAGGCGATGTCGTAGGACACGGGCAGCTTGTTGATGTCGTCCAGGCCGAAGACCTCCTTGAGCTTCAGGGCGATGACGGCCAGGGAGTAGGAGTCGTTGCACTGGCCGGCGTCCAGCACGCGCGGGATGCCGCCGATGTCGCCGAGGTTCAGCTTGTTGTAGCGGTACTTGGCGCACCCGGCCGTGAGGATGACCGTATCCTTGGGCAGTGCCTCGGCCACCTGGGTGAAGTACTCGCGGGATTTCTGGCGGCCGTCGCAGCCGGCCATGACCACGAAACGCTTGATGGCGCCGGACTTGACGGCGTCCACCACCTTGTCGGCCAGGGCCATGACCTGATGGTGGGCGAAGCCGCCGACAATGGTTCCCTTTTCCAGTTCCGTGGGCGGCGCGCATTTCTTGGCCTGGGCGATCAGGGCCGAGAAGTCCTTGGCCCCGCCGGCCGGGCGGTCGGGTATGTGCTTGGCCCCGGGGTAGCCTGCCGCACCAGTGGTATAGAGCCGGTCGAGGTAGGTGTTTTCCTTCTTCAGCGGCACGAGACAGTTGGTGGTCAGCAGGATGGGCCCGTTGAAGGCCTCGAACTCGGGGTTCTGGTGCCACCAGGAGCCGCCGTAGTTGCCGATGAAGTGCTTGTACTTCTTGAAGGACGGGTAGTAGTTGGCCGGGAGCATCTCGCTGTGGGTGTAGACGTCCACGCCCGTGCCTTCGGTCTGTCTGAGCAGTTCCTCCATGTCCTTCAGGTCGTGGCCGCTGATGATGATGCCGGGGTTCGTGCCCACGCCGATGTTGACCTGGGTGATTTCCGGGTGGCCGTAGGTGGAGGTGTTGGCCTCGTCCAGCAGGGCCATGGTCGTGACCGACGTCTGCCCGGCCTTCATGACCAGGCCGACCATCTCGTCCACGGACAGGTTCTTGGTGGTCGACGCCAGGGCCTCCAGCATGAAGTCGTCGATCTCGGCCTTGCGGAAGCCAAGCACCGCGGCGTGCTCGGCGTAGGCGGCGATGCCCTTCAGACCGATGATGAGGAACTCGCGCAGGGAGCGCACGTCCTCGTTCTCCGTGGCCAGGATGCCGACGGTTTTGGCCTTCTCGGCGAAAGTCGACGAGGGTGCGCTCCAGGTGGCCGCCTCGGGCAGCGGTTCACTGAAGTCCTTGCCGTTCTTGGCCTTGTAGGCGGCCAGGAAGGAGTTTCCAAGTTTGTCGCGGCGGGTCAGGGCTTCCTGGATGAGGGCCACGAAGCGGGCGTCGTCCCAGTTGGCGTTGGTGATGGTGGCGAAGAGGGAATGCAGCACGAAGTCATCATTGGAGCGGTCCGGCTGTCCCAGTTCCTTCAGACGCTCGCCGTACACGGCGATGCCGCGCAGGACGAAGATCAGCAGATCCTGCAGGTTGGCCGTTTCCTCCGGCTTTCCGCACACGCCCTTGATGGTGCAGCCGGTGTTCTTGGCCGTTTCCTGACACTGAAAACAAAACATGGGTGGCCTCCTTTTTTGAGGTTGCAGGTGACATTGTTGAAAATGCCCCCCTTCTTACCATGACCGAAAGGAATATTCCAGACGTTTTTGTAGCAACGTTCCCGCTCTGAAACTAGAACCAGAACTCGGGATAGCGCCGGTTTTTGGGGATGTTATTGACCAGCACGGCCACGGCCAGGAGCACCATGGCCCCGAAACCCACGGGCAGGAGGGCGTACATGTAGCCGAGACTGTGCACCGAGTCGCCGCCGATGACGGCGATGAGCGCCGTGGCCCCTCCGGGGGGGTGCAGGGTCTTGGTCACGTGCATGGCCGCGATGGCCGTGGAGACCGCCACGGCGGCGGACAGCCAGACGGTGTCCCCGAAGAGCTGGTAGGCGCATACGCCGATCACGGCGGAAATGACATGCCCCCCGAGCACATTTCTCGGCTGGGCCAGAGGGCTGCGCACGGCGCCGTAGACGAGGACAGCCGTGGCGCCGAAGGAGCCGATCAGCAGGCCCTGCCCCAGCCTGTCGACAAAGACCGCGCCGACGAGCCCCACCAGGGCGATGCCCAAAAACGCCCCTAGCCAGGACCAGACCACCTCTGCATTGCCGACCCGTGGCGGGCTCTGGGTCGTGCCGCGCATTTTCTTGAAGTATTCCACGGCTTACCTCCCGCACATGGAGCCGACGAGGTCGGTCCGGGTCACGATGCCCACGGGGCGGCCCTGGGCGTCGCAGATGGGCAGGCGGTTGATGGAATGCCTGGTGAACAATTCCGAAATCTCGGCCACCGGCGTCTCGCCGGAGGCGACGACGGCCGGCGCGCTCATGATGTCCTCCACCCGCAGCTTGCGCAGGTCGGCGACCATGCAGCCCGGCGTGTTCAGGCAGGTGGAGACCACGGTCATGAAGGAGGCCGTGCCGGGCAGCCCCATCCGGCGCAGGAAATCCTTTTCCGAGACCACGCCGCAGACCCGCCCCTCGCCGTCGATGACAGGCGCGCCGCTGACGCCCAGTCCGGCCATGCGCCCGGCTGCTTCCGAGGCGGTCATGCCCTTCTCCAGGCAGTGCACGGGCGAGGACATGATCTCGTCCGCCCTGCCCCGGGCCCTGACGCGCTTCAGGGCCAGATCGTACGCCAGTTCGTATATCTCCCGGAAGGTCCCGGGCGTGATGTCCACGTAGCCCTGCATGGAACGCATGGCGTCCAGGACATCCTCCTCGGTCAGGTCCATAAGTCCGCATTGATCGGTCATGGCGTCTCCAGTGTGTTGCATGAATATCCCCTGTCCACTCACGGCCCGCGCCCCTTGAGTGTACCGACCTCTGTAGCCCGCCGTCCCCTCATGTCAAGAAACATGGACGCGCTCGTTGCGGACTCCGTCTTCCAAAGCTGGAAAACTCCGGGCGAATCCAATAGGAAATTGCGGGACGGGGCAAAAAAAGCAAAGGCGCCATGACGTGGCGCAAAGGGAAAGCATGGACGGGGAAAGCGTCATCAGACTCGGGGCCTTCGTGTTGACCGGCGCGCTTCTGGGAGCCCTGGAGGCGATCTGGCCGCGGCGGAGGCCCGAACCGGACCGGACGGGCCGCTGGGTGGGCAACCTGGGCGTGGTGGCCGTGTCGTCGGTCCTTGTCCGGCTTCTCTTCCCCGTGGCGCCCATGGCCCTGGCGGCGACGATGCGTGAGGCGGGCCTGGGCCTCTTCCCCGCCCTCGGCCTGATCCCGGCCGCGGAAATCGCCGTGACCATACTCATCCTGGACCTGGCCATGTACGCCCAGCACCGGGCCTTCCACGCCTGGCGGCCCCTGTGGCGGGTGCACCGCATGCACCACGCCGACACCTTCTTCGATTTCTCGACGGGGGTGCGTTTCCACCCCGTGGAAATCATCGCCTCCATGGCCTTCAAGCTCGCCCTGGCGGCCCTGCTGGCCCCGCCGCCCGCGGCCGTATTGGCCTTCGAGGTAATCCTGAACGGCGCGGCCATGTTCAACCACGCCAACCTCTTCCTGCCCCTGCCCGCGGACACGGTCGTGCGTCGTTTCCTGGTCACCCCGGACATGCACCGCATCCACCACTCCACCGACGGCCGGGAGATGAACCGCAACTTCGGCTTCTGCTTCCCCTGGTGGGACCGCCTCTTCGCCACCTACCAGGACCAGCCCGCCGGGGGCCACGAAGCCATGCACCTGGGCCTGAACATCTTCAGGGAGCCGAAATACCGGTCCCTGCGCCGGATGCTGGCCATGCCGTTCACGAAGTACATGCCGGAATCCGGACGCTAGCCCATGACCTCCGACTGCCCGAGCCAGAAGCAGGCCAGAGCGGCGGGGATCTTCAGGGCCGTGACGCCGCTCTCCCCCAAGGGCAGCAATCCGAAATCCGCTGCGTCCCTGGTGATTGCGTAACACCTGGCCACGCCGCGCTCCTCGCAGAATCTGGCCAACCCCCGCAGCTCCGCAGCGCCTACCCGCGCGCCCCTGTACTTGACCTCGAAAGGCACCAGGCGCCCGCCGATGTCGGCCACGATGTCGACCTCCAGATCCTTCTTTCCGCGCCAGTAGGAGAAGGAGATGCTTTGCTGGTAGTACCTGCTGAAGACGTGCTTGAAAAAAGCGCACTCCACCACCTGCCCGAGCAGGGCCGCATCCTCGAGCAGTTCCCGGCCGCGCAGCATGACGGCCGGCGCAATGGCCGGATCGGCCAGATATATCTTGGATTTTCCGCGCAGCACCTCCTTGCCGTACCCGAAGGGCCGCAGCCGGTAGATGAGATGCGTCGCCTCCAGCAGGTCGATGAAGCCGCCGGCCGTGGGCTTCTTCACTTCCAGGGCGCCGCACAGGGTCTGCATGTCAAGGAGGCCCCCGTCGTGCAGGCAGAGGTACAGAAATGTCTGCTCCAGTTCGATGACGCGCCGGACTCCGTACTGCGCAGTCATGTCGCGCTTGAGCACCTTGTCGACGATGTCTTCGCGCAGGAGTTTCTGGGCCAGGGCGATATCGGCGATGAGGGCGCTTTGCGGGAACCCGCCGCGCAGCAGATAGTCGTGAAAGTGCCCGACAAGCGGACGGGCCGCCTCCGCAACGTGCATGAACCAGGACTGAGGGCGCTGGAAAAGGACGGTCAGGGTCGGCAATTCCGGGATGAAATCGACGGGCTCCCGGCGGATTTTCAGGTATTCGTAGAACGAGAGCGTGGCCAGGCGCACGGTCTGCCAGCGTCCCACCCCCGATTCCACGGAGTCGGACGCCAGGGGCGTGGCCGAACCTGTCACGGCGATCCTCAGATTCTTGCGGAAATCGACCTGATGCTTGAGCCAGACCTGCCAGTCCTTGGCCGCCTGGATCTCGTCCAGGAACAGATACTCCACCCCGCCGTGACGGGGCGCCAGGTCCTGCCAGAGATCAAGCAGCGCATCGAGTCCGACGAGCTTGAACAACGGATGGTCCAGGGTCACGTAGAGAATGCTTTCGGGCTGCACGCCCTGCGCCAGCAGCTCTTCGATGGCCTGCAGCAGGAGCGTGGTCTTTCCGGTCTGGCGGGCGCCGGAAACCAGCAGGGCCCGGCCGCCGGGCGGCGAGTCCAACCAGGACCGGATATCCCTGAACACGGCCCGCCGCCAGGAAGGGAGCCCCTGAACCCGGCCCCCGGACCACCACGGATTGTACCTGCGCAGCACGGCGATGAGGTCGGATGAAGACGCTATCATCAAAAATCTCCCAAAATAATCAATTTAAGTAAAATATACTTTGCTTATTTTTTATCTGCAAGCATATTTTATCTCTAGTGAAGACCTTTGTCTCGTCATGAGGTCCATGACCAGCGAGGCACCAAGCCGCCAAGGCCGAACTTGAGAGTGCTACGTGCGCGGATTGGGAAACGAGGAAGCGCAAAACCGGCATCTGCAGGCTTTGCGCTTCCTCGTCATTGTTCCGTCATCATGCGGAAGGCTTCAACACCCTTGGGGCGTGCCGGAAAATCTTCCGCGACGGCTAGATCACTCCGGCGACCAGCCCCCCGCCCAGGAGCAGGAGCATCACGCCGACCAGCACGCGAACGGTCTGAATGGTGATCTTCTTCAGCACCTTGCGGCTGTAATGCACGCCGAGAAAGGCCGAGAGGCTGGCCGCGACCACGAGGCCGGCGTTTTCGGTGATCATGTGCGAGCCGGCCATGCCGGCGTATACGCCCAGTCGCGTCACGTCGACGATGCAGGCCAGGACCACGCCCGTGGCGATGAAGGCCTCCTTGCCGAGGCCCGCGCCGAGCAGAAAGGCGCTGCGAAAGGCGCCCTGGTTGCCCGACAGGCCGCCGAAGAAGCCGCTGACCACGCCGCCGACAGGCAGCCAGGAGGCGGGGATGGCCTGCTTCTTCCCGCCCCGCAGTTCGAGGACGGCGAAGAAGACGATCAGGACGCCCACCAGCAGCTTGACCGGCGTGACGAAAAACTCGCCCCCGGCCACGGTGTAGGAAAAGAGCAGCTCAAGCCCCGACACCTTCACGAGCACCCAGGCCCCGGCAAAACTCGACACCAGGGCCGGCAGCCCGAAGCGCAGGGTCACGCCCCAATCGGCCTGCCGTCCGAAGAGGGTCAGCTTGAAGAGGTTGTTGGCGAAATGCACCACCGCAGTGACGGCCACGGCCGTCTCGATGGGAAAGAAGATGGCCATGACCGGGGTCAGCACGGTGCCGAGGCCAAAGCCCGAAAAGAGAGTCAGCCCGGAAACGGCCAGGCTGGCCAGACAAATGACGATATATTCCATCGAATCTCCTTGCGATGAACGTCGCAATGCTCGCATACCCCGCCCAGCTTCACGCCTCGCCGCCCCCACAAAGTGAACGTAGGCATGCGGAAAGCCACACTCCAGCATCCGGGACCGTTACAGCTTGACGACGATTCCGGGCACCGCATATCCATCGAAAAAATCGATACATGAAAGCCAAACGGAGTGAAAATGCAAATACTGCTCATCCTTTCGAGCGCCGACCCCGAAATCAAGTGGAACGCCGTCAGGTTCGGCAACTTTCTGCTGACCGAAGGTGAAGACGTGGCCCTGTTTCTGAACGGCCCGGCCGTGGATCTTTACGCCGGCGAAAGCGAAATCTTCCCCATCGCCGAACAGGCCAAGCTCTTCGCCCTGAGCGAGGGCGTGCTCGTGGCCTGAGGCAAGTGCATGGGCATCCACGGCGTGGATGCGAGCGAACACGTGACGATGTCGAACATGAAGTTTCTTTACGAACAGGTGCAGAAGGCCGACAGGATACTCAACTTCTAGCCAGTGCAGCCGGGGCCTTGAGGCTGACGAGACAGCCTCCGGTGGCCCTGGCTGCAAGCCCCTTCTTTCAGCCCCGCGCGGCCGCGATGGCCGCGGCGATGTCGTCGGCCAGCCTCTCGACGTTTCGCTGCTGGGCCGCGACCCAGGTGGCGTGATCGGCGTCCGGCAGGGGCTGCGCCGCATCCGTGCGCCGAACCAGTGGCCCGCCCTGCCCTTCCGCGTCCAGCAGGGTCCAGCGGACGGAGAGCGTCGCCTCGCGGCCGAGGCTGCCGCCCATGGCCACCACGTC
>JANJWV010000228.1 GCA_024709365.1 Desulfomicrobium sp.
CCCTTGATCATGGGGTCGCCCTCCATCTCCTTGTACTCACGCTTGACCTCATCTTTGCTCATCATGTGCTGCTTGTTGTACTGCCAGCGCTGGAACAGGTAGTCCACCGCGGCGATGACGCAAAACGCACCGGCCGCAGCATAGAGCAGATCGTGCATGGCCGCGCCCAGTACCGACCACAGGTGCCCCATGTTTCCGTTGGGGATGGAGAAGAGGGTCTTCAGATGCGCGGACATGACCATCCAGACCACCCAGGACAGAACCACGACTTTGAGCACGTTCTTGAGGAACTCCACAGCGTTCTTGACAGAGAAAACCTTCTGAAACCACTTGGAGGGACTTATGTTCTCGAGCTTGGGCATGGCTCCCTTGAAGGCAAAAAGAACACCTACCTGGGCCAGGTTGGACAAAATGGAGGTGGCCATGACCAGGCCAATGACAGGCAGAACCAGTTTCAGAAAGCACGCCACCGTGACGTCGACGGCCTGGGGCAGGGCCTGCTCGAAGGGCAGGCTCATGACGATCATGGGCACCTCCGTCATGGTCGAGAGGGTCTCGTAGATGGATTCGCTCATGGCCGAAAGGTACACGGCGATGGCCAGCACGGACATGGCCGCTGGCACGTCCTGGCTCTTGCAGACATCGCCCTTTTCCCGTGCCTCCCGCAGACGCTTCGGCGTGGGTTGTTCTGTTTTCTCACTCATGGAACAAGATCCTCACCACGGCCAGGTCATTGCCGATGGTGGCGAAGAGCCCTTCTATCTGGGCCATGAGGAGCCCAAAAGACACCAACAGGAGAAAGGCCGCCAGAGCGCTCTTGATGGGCATGCCGAGGATATACACGTTGAGCTGGGCCGCGAAGCGGTTGATGAGACCCAGGGACATGTCCGTAAGCAGGCAGGCGGCCACTATAGGGGCCGAAAGCAGAATCACGGTGCCCATGAGCCAGGCCACGCGACCGGCGAAGAACAGTGGCACGTCCGCGCCGCGCTCGAAGAATCCTGCGGGCAGCAACGATGCCACGGGCCAAGTCTCGTAACTGGAGTAGACCAGGGTGATGAAGGCCAGGAAGGCGCCGCCGGAAAAAAAGATATACACCGCGCACTGAAAAAGCAGCGATCCCAGCGGGGAGGTTTCCTCTCCGGACAGGGGATCGGCACCAGAGGCCATGGACGCGCCGCGCTGGTTGTCTATGAAGAAACCCGCGCATTGTACGGCCCAGAACAGCATCCCGGCCAAAAAACCCAGCAGGAAACCCAGCAGGGTCTCCTTGAGCAGGACGAGAGCGAGGCGTCCCATGACGGCCGTGGTCAGAACCTGGGGCACATCGAGCTGATCCAAGAGCATGGGATGGATGAACATGTAGCAGGCGAAGGCCACGGCCACGCGGATCTGGCCGGTGACAATGGTGCCACCCATGAACGGCACTGTCTGCATGATCATGAACAGACGCGGCATGCCCAGAAGCACGGCCAGCAGATGGTTCATGACGCGGAGTTCCTGAAAGAGGGCCTCCAGATTCATCCGCCCCCCCTTATATCCATCACAATAAGTAGAAATTATTAAAGATTTCCATCGAATACCGCAAAATTTCGCCGCACAGCCAGCCTCCCAAAACGAACAAGGTCGCGATGACCGCGATGAGTTTCACGCCAAAAGACAGTGTCTGCTCCTGAAGCTGGGTGATGGCCTGGATCAGACTGAAGACGATACCCACCACCGAGGCGACCACGATGGGCGGCAACGAGAGCATGAGCACCAGATACAGGGCCTGCACGGCATAGTTAATGGCAGTGGATTCCATCACCTCTCCTTGGGAAGTCGACGACGCCCCCGAGGCCGGGCTCTACAGGCGTATCCTGTTCACGGGCTGGACCGAAATCTCCGGCGTGATCTCTTGGTACGACACCACGGCCAGGCCGTAGTGTTCCCCCTCAATGAGCCGACGCACATATCGGCGGATGTCCATGGACACCACCAGAACGGGCTTCTGAGTGCTGGTCTTGTATCTGCCTGCGGCCTCGCCCACGGCCTTCATGAAACGCTGGGTGGTCTCCGGGTCCAAGGCCAGGAACGCGCCGGCCGATGTCTGCCGGATGGCTTTGCGAATGGTCTCCTCCACGGCGGGCTCCATGAGGATGGCCGGCAGCATGTTCTGCCCCTTGGAGTACATGTAGCTGATCTGGCGTTTGAGGGCCGTGCGCACGTACTCCGCCAGCATGACCGCGTCCTTCTCCTTGGGGCTCCATTCCACCAACGCCTCCAGGATGCCGCGCAGGTCGCGGATGGAGACCTGCTCCTGCACCAGGCGCTGGAATATCTCGGCAATGCGCTGGGTAGGCATGAGGCGAGTGGCCTCGCGCACCAGGTCCGGAGCGCGCTCCTCCATGCGATCCAGAAGGTATTTGGTCTCCTGCAGGCCCAGGAAGGACGAGGCGTGGCGCGACAGAATCAGAGACAAGTGGTAGGCCAGGATGCGCGGATGGCTCATGCAGGAAAGGCCCACGCGGGCTAGGCTCGGACTCTGGGCCTCGGGCACCCACAACGGTTCCACGTCTGGCAGGAAGCGCTCGCCCTCCTTCACGTCCACGCCGAGCATCCGCAGATTCTCGCGCGTGTCCCGGACCAGAACCATGCCCCGCTCCAGCTTCCCCCGCGACATGGGGATCTCGTTGACGTGCAAGGCGTAGCTCAGGTCCTCAAGGCCGGGGTTTGGGCGGATGTTGATGCCCGGGAAAGGCACCCCCAGATCGAAATACAGGGCCCGGCGCAGGCTCGCCAGTTCCTCGTTGAGGGAGTCGTAGTCGAGGCTGTCCCCCATGTCCTCGGAGATGTCGAGGATGATGGGCACTGTCGGCGCGAACTCGTCGCGCTGTCCTCCAGGCATGGGCTTGCCAGGCTTTCTGGGCGCGGCCGATGGCTTGAGAGACCGGGTCAGCTCGGCCCGGGCATCGTGGCTCTGGGGCAGCAGACTGATGCGGCGCAGCACGTAGCCCAAGCCACCCAGGCCCGCAGCCAAGGCAAAAAGCTGCGGTTTGGGGAAACCAGGGATGAGACCAAAGAGAAAAACCAGCCCCCCGGACATAAGCAGGGCCTTGGGCTGGTTGAAGAGTTGCTCGCCGATCTGAGTACCGACGTTGACCTCGGAGTCACCGGTGCGGGTGATGAGGATGCCGGCCGAAATGGAAACCAGCAGGGATGGGATCTGGGAGACCAGGCCGTCGCCGATGGTCAGGATGCCATAGACATGCAGGGCTTCGCCGGCCGACATGCCGTTCTGGGAGATGCCGATGATGGTCCCCCCGACGATGTTGACCACGGCGATGATCATGCCTGCGATGCTGTCGCCCTTGACGAATTTCATGGCACCGTCCATGGCGCCGTACATCTGGCTTTCCTGACTCACGCGCTGGCGGCGGGACTGGGCTTCGGTCATGTCGATGACCCCGGCGCGCATGTCCGCGTCGATGGACATCTGTTTGCCCGGCATGGCGTCCAGGGTGAAACGGGCACCGACCTCGGCCACTCGCTCGGCGCCCTTGGCGATGACCAAAAACTGCACGATGGTCAAAATGAGAAAGACCACGGCGCCGACCACGAAATTACCGCCCAGGGCGAAATCGCCGAAGGTAAAGATGATCTCGCCCGCGTCAGCCTGCAGAAGGATGAGACGAGTGGTGGTGATGTTGAGTCCCACCCGAAACAGCGTAGTGAAAAGCAGCATGGTCGGAAAGACTGAAAAGTCCAAGGCCGTGCGCACGTACATGGACATCATGAGCATGATGAAAGACAAGGCCATGTTCAGGCCAATGAAGGCATCCACCAAGGGCGTGGGCAGGGGCAGAATCATGAGCCCGACCACGATGACCAGCAGGGCGACGATGGACAGGTCGTTGTGTCTGGTGACCATGCCCACAGCCGAACGGGCTATGGCGAATGCGTTCATGCTCTGCTCCCGCTTTTAACTGGTCGAGCCGGTTTTGCCCCCACGCCGGACGGGCCGCCGTCAAGGCGTCCCCCGAGTCCGAGGAAAGCGTCCACCGCCTGCCGGGCCTCATCGTACCGATCCTGTCGCCACAGGGCACGGGCTCGCAGCAGGTGCAAGGCGGCCTCGCGAGACGAGAGGACACGGGCGCCCATGGCCTTGTGCAGGTTGTCCAGGGCCGCTCCCGGATCGTCGCGTTCCAGGTCCACCGCCGCCATGCTGGCGTGGGCTAGGCGGTCAAGAGAATCGAGGGTCGAGGCGCCGGAGTTTCCGACACGTTCTCCGGCAAGGGCGATGAGGGCGGCGAAAAGGCGGCCTGCCCGCTCCAGCTCTCCCATGCGCAAATACATGTATCCGAGAATAAGCAGGGTCTCGCGGTGCTGTCGCTGCAGATTCACGCTAGCCTCCGATCATCAGACCGGTATAGGCCTGCAAAAGATCCCGGTTCTCTAGCAGCAGGCGCAAGTCCGTTTCCAGGAATTCCCGCACTTCAGGCTGCTGACTGTCCTTGAGGGCCGCGAAGCTTTCGCGCAGGTTGGCCGCGAAAACCTCGGGCCGCAACAACTCCCCGTCGCCCACGTCGGGGCACAGGGCCTGTTCTACAAGCTTCGCGGCATTGAGGGGGGAATACAGCTCCTCCAGCCCGGCCTCGCGCAGCACGCTAGCAGCCAGCGGTCTGGCCTGTGGCAGTTGTCCGTCGGCGGCAAGTCCCGGATCAAGGATATCCTGAATGCCTAGAGACGGATCGAGCAGATTATTGATGGAAGAAACCATGAAAACTCCGATTTGAAAAAAATCATTGACGGCCCCAAATCGAGAGGCCGCTCCCAACCGTATCTACCTGCGTTCCATTACGAATTCCGAACACCGATGATCTCCGTTCGGCTCGATGATGTACTGCTGATGGAATTTGAGGGGGAGCGCCGGATCGGAATCGATGTTGATCACGACGGTGTTATCCTCGTGCTGCGTGGCTGTCACCGAGAAGTTGCCATGCTCGCTGAATTGTACGCCCGGAAAGGTCGCGCTCAAGACGCGCGGCATGATCAAGGCGGCCTGACTGAAGGCCTGAAGGGTCCGGGCCATCTGGGCCGGCGACGAGGTCATACTCTGGACATGGCCCATGAGCGCCGTGAACTGCGGATGCGTCGGCACGTTCTCAGCATCCGGGATGTCAAAGGGCTGGGTGAGCATGCCGCGCCCGTCGGCGGACTCCAGACGCATGACCGTGTTCCGCCCTCGCCGCCTGAAGTCCGTGGTCAGGCCGTAGGCGTTTTCCGGACCGTAATCCTTGAGACTGGACATTCCCAGGTCGATGCCGATGTCGTCCTGGGTCAGGCGCACCCCAGGACGGGTCAATTCCATGAGCCTGGGGAAAGGGATGCCCATAGTCAACGCATTGATGACCGAATGATGATGCTGCGGGGCGGACATATCCGGACAGGCAATGCTCAGGGCCCGGTCGTAGGAGGTCAGCACATGCTGGAAAAGCCGTCTACCGAGATCGCCCTCGCGCAGAGTCAGGGGGGCGGAATGCCCTGTCACGGCCCGCCAGACCTGGGATGCCGACAGCGGACGGGCTCCGTTCGCGTCCTGGGCCGCGAGCAGGGCGCGGGCGTTGCCCTGCATCAGATACGGGACCAGATACGTGGAGTCCTCGGGCACCGAGGCCTCGAGACGACCGGCGATGCCGCGCAACGCTTCCATCTGGGCCGTGTTCAAGGGAGGCGCTACCCGGCCCAGGGCGATGTCCAGATCCGAGAAGATGCGCGGCCGCAGCCGGTTGATGTTGGCCATGACCTCGCCGCCGATGTCGCCGGGTTCGGACACAGCCTGCTGGAAGAAAAACGGATCGGGATCAAGCCGCGTGCCCAGACGCCTGCCAGACTCCATGCGCAGCTCTTCCATGACCCGCGTGGCCGCGAGCATGGGCGGCCTGGCGGAATCGTCGATTTCACGGCAGTAATTGAAGGCGCCGGAAACCTGCTGCCCCAGTGCGCCATCCAGGCTGGCGTACATGCGTCCCAGTTCCTCCTGGCCAAGCCCCGCGAAGCCCACCGCCATCATGAGCATGCCGCCCAGCGCCTCTTCGCTGCCCGACAACGGATGCTCTGTCAGATGACGCACATGGGGCATGAACGCGGTCGCCAGCTCGATGACGCCTTCAGAAAAACTTTTGTCCGTGTTCTGCTCCCGACACAGGGACTTCATGCCCGACGCCTTGCTGCGCGCGGTCTCGGCCAGCCGGACGATGATATCGAGGTCGCGCAGACCCGTGGACTCGGCCATCTCCTTCATCACGGCCTTTTCCCTGGCGCTGAACGCACCCGGCTCCACTGCCCGGCCCTCGGGTTCGGGCAGGCCGTCGATACCGTCCAGGGTGGCCTTCAGGGCCACCAGAGAATCGGCGATGGAACGCATGGCCACTTCCCGCAGCCGGGCCGGATCCACAGGACCCGGATGCTCCGCCATCCATGCGGCGCAGGCGTCGCGGGCCGCCAGATACATGCTCCCGGCGCGGACCGAGTCCGGGTTGATGCCCGTGAGATCTGCACTCCGGGCCGCCTCGTCGAAGGCGGTGTAGAACATGATGGGATTTTCTTCGATATTGCCGCTCCCGCGCGGAAAAAATTCGTCGAGCACGGCATTGGATGTCTCATCCCGCACCTTGGACAACTCGGTCCCCTGGCGATTGCGAGCCACGCCGTCCAGTCGCGCGCGCACATCCTCGGCCATGTCGGGGATGGCCACGCCGTGGGCGCGCACGAAGCCGCGCGTGGCATCTGACAACTCCTCGCGGGTGATCTCGCGCTGGAAAATTTCGTCCACGAGATGCCCGGCGCGTTCCTGGTGATCCCTGCCGGGCACGTTCATTTGGACCAGCACTTCTTCGGGCACGATACGGAGCAAAACCATCATGTGCGTTTCAAGGGTGCGGTACGCGCCAAGGGAGGCCAGATGCAAGCTCTGAACTCCCGGTCCGCGCAGGGACCCGTCGCCGCATGACAGTCCCACCGTGGTCAGCTCCGCAGCCAGGGGGCCAAACTTTTCCGTGACCGCCCGCAGCACGTCCTTGTACTGGCCCGGCTCGACGCCGCGACGGGCCAGCAGGAGCTGAATGGCGCCGGACTGGACGTTCAGAAAATCATCGGACCCGAAATCCCCGCTCATGCCGTGTGTGCAGGATTCCACGACGTGGCTGTGTCGGCCCACCCGCTCCAAAAAATCCGGCGGCATATCCCCGCCCAGGAGCGGATCGAGCATGGCGTCCTCTTCCAGGAGCACATTGATGAACCGGGGCAGGGTTTCCGGTGACAGTGCCTTGGGCTTCAGATCAATGGGTGGGTTGACGGACATGGCCACGAACTCGCGCACCTGAGGCGACTTGCTGTCCATGAAGGCCCGCAGCGCGCCCTCCAGTGCGGCCTTGGCCTGCTCCCTGGTCGGCATGGCCGGCGGCAGGACCGACGCGTCCAGGACTCTACGCGCCTCGGACTGCACGTCCGGATGATGCGCCAGGGGTGAACCCAGATTGGCCGGCAAGCCCAATGCGCCCATGAGCTCCGAGCCCACGGACGAACCGAGGTCATTGAGCTGAAAGGACCGCACGGCGTCGCCGCGCCCTTCGACCGAGCCGACATCCTTGGACTCCATGCGGATGGCTGTGTACAGCGTGGCCAAATCCCCCCGGTTCACGGCTCCGGAATCCACGGCCTCAACCAGGGTCTGCAGCACGGCGCGAACATCAGAGGCGCCCTTGAGCTCATCCAGCTTGGCCCCGGCGGCATGCAGTTCCTGCAACACGTCCAGAGTCTTGCCCACGGCGTCGTCCAGCACGCCCATGACGCCCTCGAAACGCAAGGTGTGAGCGTCGAGGTCGTACCCCTCGAAGGCGCGCTCCAGACCCTGGGTCAGGACCGAGCACTTGTCCAGAATAGCGTGCACTGTGGCGGCGTCGCCGCCCATACCCCGCTCCCGGCAGAGCTTGGCCACATGTTGGCCCAGCACTTCGGTCGTGATGAAATCCCGGAGCAGTTCGCCATGCACCCGCTCGCCGACCAGCGCGCTGCTGCCCCAGCGATGGGTCATCCAGAAATGTCCGAAGGAGGTTCCAAAGCCCTTGGGAATGACGCCCGAGTCGGCCAGACGCTGCCCGAATTCGATGGCCCGCCCGAGATCATGGGACAGCTGGCGTTCAATGTGCTCCTTGACCACGGCGATGTGCCTGGCGGTCAGAGGCTTGCCTTCGGCCCGCTGCATGTCGATCACCGACTGGGCCAGGCCCAGGCATTTCTTGTAGACGGGATCGCGGGCGATGGCGTTCAGGAACTCGCGGGCCGTGGCATCGTTCTCCCGCGCCCTGGCGTGGCTGCGGAAACAGGAAAAGGCGGAAGTTTTGGCCAGTTGCCCGCCGTCGTGCAGAAAACCGCCCTGGTCGCCCTTCTTGCCGGCGAGATCAGGGCTTACCTGACGAAAGAAATTGTCGATGCTCAGTGACATGGTATCTCCGGTCTCGATGACTATTCGCTCCATGCGGTATGGAGCCACGGTTCACGCCTGAAAAAAACTAGACCCGCAACAGGGTCGAAGACGCTTCCGGGGAAACGTCCTCTGCCGCCTGCCCTTCGAAGCTGAGCTGCAAACTGTCCAACCGATCGTTCACGAGAGTCTCGATTTCGTCGTTCCATTCCTGCAGGCGCCTAGTCCAGATGTCCGCCAGGGTCACGAACCTCTCCACCTCGTTCACGAAGCCCGAGGCATCGAGGCCGGGCAGAAACACGAGGTGCTCCAGAAAGGCCATGCCCGTTCTCTCGTCGAGGCTGAGGGACGCACCCATGGTTTCGGACAGCAGAAAATTCGCGCCCAGAAGCCTGGCATGGACGCCTCCGCCCATGGCCGAGGGATAGCCGACTTCCATGTGCAGGAGAAAGACGGATTCCGACGTTCTGGAATGCAACAGCACGGGTACGCCGTCGAGGACAAAGGCGTGCACCCCGTTTTCATCCTTCTCCACCTGCTGGCCCAAAGCCTGGCTCAGCGCATCGATAAAGGCCTGCGTTTCCATGGCATCTCCTCATGGTGTCAAAAACGTACTGCAGTTGAAAAAATTGGGGTCAGACGATCCTCGCCTGCATCTGTCCAAGAAACACGATGGCGTTCTCCAGCACGGCGGCCGTGACGGTACGCTCGTCCACGCGGGTCAGGAGCACGGCGTTGCCGGCGTGAACTCCTGCGCACAGCGGCATGGGATGGGCGTGGCGATACCCGCACAGCTCCAGCGCCCGGCGCGGCGCCTGAACGTCGTGAGCGGGAACCGAAACCGCGAGATACATCAAGAGCTCCCCATCCCCGCGCTCGAAATACACGCGGCCCAGCCCTTCGATGTCAAGGGCCGCCACGCCGTTTTCGGCCAGAGCGAAACCCGGCATGCCCATCCGACGACCGAATTCAGCGATTTCACGATCAACCATGGTCATCCCTCGTCTTGGGCCGCGAGAAATTCGTCCTCGCGAGCAATGGCGTTATCGACGCGCTCCTGAACGGCATCGAGCACTTTCATGCGCCCCTGGTCACCGTCAAAGAGCTGTGACGGAAAGCTTCGCGTCATATTCAGCATTTCCTGAAGAAAAAGAACTTCGTGCTCGATGTCCGGGGCCTGCGCCCGAGCAGTGATCCGGTCGATGTGCATGGCCCCGAGGAAGCGCTCGTTGCGCAGCCCCACGATCTCACCCAACAAATCCATGGATCGAAGGGACCCGTCGCGCACCCCCTTCACTCCATGGACGTTCTCCCAACGCTCAAGCATCTTGTCGCACAGTGTGTGGGCGCTCTGCAGCAGCCGAACCTGACCCAGGTTCGCGTGCACGCTTTCCAGATGCGCCTTGTCCATGCTGGGAGTGTCCGCAGCCAGGTCGTTGCCCAGGGCGCGGAACAAAAAATCCATGGTTTTGTCGAAACCGACGTCGCCGTGGCGTTCGAGGATATGACCTAGAACGTCATTGACTGTCCCAAATTCGAGCACGGTCTGGCGGTACATGTCCCGCAATCCGTCCGACGCGCCGAGACCGTCGAACCCTTTGGCGGCCAGAGCGCCTTGGATGCCGGCACGGATGGCCGGGCTCTCCTGCGCCAGCAACTCGTCCATGGCGGCCTGAATGCCGTCGAGTACCGACGCATCCGCCCCTTCCTTTTTCAACTCGTTCAAAGACCCGGCCAAGGCCGCCCACGCGTCGGAAGGGTCAGGAAAACGCTCACGAGCCTCACGCAGGGCCTGATCTTTTCCTCCACCCTGGCGCAACTGGCGGGTCAGTTCGTCCATGTCCCGCGTCTTGCCGGCCTCGTGCATCATCTCCTGATACATCTGCACACGTTCGATCAAGGATTCGGATGTCTTCTCACGTTCCTTGCGGTCGGACAACTCGAACTCGTCCGTCGTATCGGCGGCAAAAGTCAGTTCCTCGGCCGCATCGGCCAACAGGGACATGGGTGAATCCACGGCCGAAGCCTGGCGCCCCATGAACGTCCCTGTCATGGCGGAACCGGCGGAAGCGGCTCCGGTGTCCTGCCCTTGCTGCACGAACTGAGTACTTATGGAAAAATCAACGGGCATGGTCCTCTCCTGCTGCGATAGAAAACGGCTCTCTCCGCGCCCCTTCCAATATCCGAGCCAACAGCTTTATAAAGTATCACAGAAGTCGCAATGCCGCAAGAATACAGATGAATGCTTGCTTCCATTCCAAATCTGAAGTAAAATGAACGGCAATCAGTGCCAATAAAATTGGCACCAATACATCGCGCACTTTGTCAACACTTTTCTTGGTACAGGGGATCCAAATACTGATAGAAAACCCTGACATCATACACTTCAGGTCAAACCGAATGATTTGAACATGATTTTGGCACGCCATCTGCATTTGAATAAACACAAAAAGGAGGACGACATGGCTTTTTCAGACAAAGATATCCATGCACAAGAACAGCAACTTCAGGTGTTGAGCGATGAGCTTTCCCGGTTGAACACGCAGTTCGACGCACAGATGAAAGGACTGGGCATCTCGGAAAACGATCTGCTGGCGACATTAAACACGGAAATGTCGTCTGATTTGCAAAAAATGATGTCTGAAGCCCAAGACAAAGCCAAGCGTGAAGGTGCTGCGCGCGCCGCACAGGGCACACCAGCCCAAGGAACTGGCGCGAAGGCCCCCGGAACAGGACGACGCGGGGTTGTTCGGCTCTGATGATAGAGCGATATAATTTGTACTAATCGCAACATTATATCAGCAAGGATACGTACATGTCACAAGTCACAGGTACTCAAAGCCTCTCCCAGATCATGGCGGACATCGACCTCGGCCCGGCTGGCGGCATCCAGATGATGTTCGCCAAGCTGCAGATGGCCCAGTCCCATATTTGTAAGAGCCAGGCCAACGACTACATGAAACAGATCCAGGATATCCAGGCCGAGCAGAAGGCCTGCGCCGACATGATCGCCACTGCCAGAGATCTTCAGAGCAAGGGCAAGAATGGAGAGGGCGTCGGCATCGCCAGCATCAGCGGCACGACCACCAAGGGAAAGGACTGCTACCCCATGCCCCAGAAACTCGTGGATTTCATGGACGAGCGCAAGCTCAGCTACCCTAACGCCGACAAAGACTACATCCTGGGCAAGGACGAATGGGACTATACGCTTAAATCGCTGACCAACTACCAGGAGCAGATCGGCAGCAAAACCCAGACCCTCATGGTCTACCTGCAGGACTTCATCGGACAGTACAATTCCTTCTTGCAGGGCGCGAACACGGCCATAAGCAACGCCAACCAAGTGCTGACCAACATCGCCCGCGGACAATAGTTTTGCCTTGAGCGTCGGCTAGACAAAAAAACGCGCCGCAATCGAGTATTCGCGATCCGACTCACGCAAAAAAGCACCAAGCACGCAACCACAGAGGACATAACCATGGCAACACCAGTTTCCGGACCCCAGAGTCTTTCCCAGATCATGGCCGATATCGACCTCGGCCCAGCTGGCGGCATCCAGATGATGTTCGCCAAGCTGCAGATGGCACAGTCCCAAATTTGTAAAAATCAGGCCAACGACTATATGGCACAGATTCAGGACATCCAAGCTGAGCAGAAGGCCTGTGCGAGTATGATCGAAAGAGCCCGAGCCCTGCAAAACGAGGCCAAGACAGGCGATAAAGCCACGACCATGCCCGCGGACATGAAGAAATTCTACTCCGACCGCGGCCTGTCCTGGGATAAAAAAGGCAGCGACGACATACACAACAAGGATGAATGGGACTACAATCTCAAATCCCTGACCAACTACCAGGAACAAATCGGCAGCAAGACCCAGACCCTCATGGTCTACCTGCAGGACTTCATCGGACAGTACAACTCCTTCCTGCAGGGCGCGAACACGGCCATAAGCAACGCCAACCAGGTACTGACCAACATCGCCCGCGGACAGTAGGACCAAACTCGGAAGAATGACGCATCCAACCAAAAACCACCGCCCGACCGCAGATCCGAGCTCACGCCGACTGCCGCCCGGGCCAGAGAGACATCCATGAATACCACACAGTCCTCCCTCGACGATCAAGAAATCCAGGCCATCGTCAAGGCGATGCAGAATGGCGCCAGTATCAGCGACGTGGCCAACATGAGCGAGGAAGTCCTCGAAGGGCTCTATTCCCTGGGCTACAACCTTTACACCTCGGGCAACTTCAGCGACGCGGAGATCATCTTTCAGTCCCTGTGCCTGTACAAGCACTCGGAAATCCGCTTCTGGATGGGCCTGGCCGGATGCCGCCAGGCAAACGGAAACTTGCAGGGTGCCGTGGACGCGTACTCCATGGCCGGAGTGGCTGGTGGGCTATCGGACCCGTCTCCCTTCCTTTATGCGGCCAACTGCTACATCAAGATGGGCGACAAGGAGAATGCCGTCGGGGCTCTCAAAGGGCTGCTGACCATGGGCGAGGAGTCGAATGCGGCCCATGCCCAGTGCAGAGGCAAGGCCAAGGACCTTCTCAAGATGCTGGAAAGCAAGGAGTGAGGGCACAGCCATGAGTAGCGACCTCACCATCAACCGTTTTCAGACTGGAAATATTGACGCGTCCACCGCCTTGCAGGAGCTGACCGGAACCCGGCAGGTCGGAGGAACGACCTTGCCTCCGGCTGTCGGCGACATGACCCTGAACAATGCGCTGGAGCAGCTCGGCCTCCCGGTGCTGTCCACCCCGGTGGGCAGCATGTCGCTGGACTCGCTGATGAACGCCATCGGAAACGAAGCCCGCAGACAGGCGTGCAAAGACGGCGTCAACAGTCTGGAACTCAAGGCTCAGCAGCAAAAAGAAGTCAACGACAAGCAGCTGGAACAACTCGCCAAGCAGCTTGAGGAAATGAAGAAGAAGGCCGTGCTGAACGGCTTTTTGAAAGCTTTCAAGATCATCGGCATGATCGTAGGCGCCATCGCTTCTGCGGCCACGATCGCCGCCGGAGTTCTGACCGGCAATCCATTGCTGGTAGTGGCCGGCTGCATCGGCATGGCCATGACCATCGACAGTGTCCTGTCCGCAGCCACGGATGGCAAGGTCAGCATGATGGCCGGGTTCGAGAAGCTCGGAAAGGCCATGGGTATGGACGATGAGGCCGCCAAGTGGTTCGCCTTCGGCATGCAGATGGCCGTCATGGTGGTGGCCATCGGCGTGAGTCTCGGAGCTGGCCTGGCCAGCACGTCCGCCAGCGCCGCCAACGTCAGTTCGCAGGCCGCCCAGAGAGCCCTCGACGTCACCCTGACCGCGCAGAAGATCCTGAACTTCACCTCGGCTGGCCTGGGCGTGGCCCAAGGTGCAACTACCATCGCCGGTGCGGTCGTTGATTACAACGTAGCCCAGACCAAGATTACCGCCAAGGAACTGGAGGCCATTCTTGAGCGCCTCAGAGAGTCCATCGAGATGGACCGGTCCCTCGTTGAGAATGAAATGGAACGCGCCAACGATCTCATGGCCAAGGTCACGGAAATCATAAAAGGATGCGCCGAAACGCAGACCGCAATTTTGACGACCACTCCGGCCATGGCCTAGCCGGACGGGCCCGGCCTGCCGGAGCCCCCACGCCAACCCTTTTCAAACAGGCCGCGAGGTAGAATCATGACGATCACCAATGTTAATCAGATCAGCGGATTCGATGCCGCCCAATACAACCAGCTCCTGGAAACGGCCAAATCGGAATATGTCTCCAGGGACCAGATCGACCAGGCCCTGCTGACTGCTGTCAATTCCGGAAAAACCTTTAATGAGGCGTTGAGCTCGGTCACCACGTCGCTGCCTACCCTACCTCCCCCCATTGGCACCGGCAAGCTTTGGGACAACGGGCTGCAGGGGCTGCCGTCTTTTAGCGCCAACTACCTGGCCTTGATCGGAGACGTGGCCTCCGAGCAACGCCGCAAAAGCGCCGAGCAGCGAGCCCTGCAGACGGAGATTATCGTCGATACGATCAAGGATCAGGCGCAGGAGATGCGCAGCAAGGCCGTCTTCCAGCTGTGCATGGGCATCGCTTCAGGCGCCCTAAGTATCGCGCAGGGCGCCATGGCCTTCAAAATGATGTCCAGCGGAGTCTCCGCGAATGCCAAGATCACTGATGCGACGGCCCGTGGGCACGCTGACATGCTGCTCAACACCCGGGTGCAGAGTTTCAATGCCGGCGCAGGCGGCGTGTCCGGCATGGTGGGGAGCATCAGCCAGGCAGTCGGAGGATTTTACGACGCCGATATCAAACTCATGGACGCCGACATTGAGCGGGCCAGGGCCCAGACAGACGCCCTCAAGAGCCTTGAGGACGGCCTCAGGGAATTGATCCAGAAGATGCTCTCGACCATGGACTCCATCCAGCAGAACACTAACCAGACTCGGACAAAAATCCTCGGGTAGTCGTCCGCAGGCGCGACCGGGCCCCATCCCGGCGCGCCGGGGAGGACGCGGTGCCCGACAGGTGCCGAGCCGATTTCAGAAACGCGGTGCACGAGCAAACTTGTTTGACAAAACAAGGGCCTTGGCCCAAAAGTCTCATGTTTCACAAGGAGATCGCATGACCCTGCCCCAACAGGCCGCCGACGCCATCACCTCGGCCGCAGGCTGGCAACCGGCCCGGCCGAACGACGATGGCGTGTTTCGTTTCCGCCTGGAAGGAGACCTCGAAATGGACTTCTTCTCTCCCGACGGGCGCACCGGCATCCTCCGTGCCACCCTGGCCACCCTGTCCGACACGGAGGCCGAGGCCGAGGCGTTGCTCAAGACCTGCGCGCAGCGCGCGGTAGCCGCCAGCCGGAAGCGCAAATCCATCATCTCTCTCGACGCCGGTCGCCTGCAACTGCATCGAACCATCAGGCTCGACGGCATCTCGCCGGACATGCTGGCTCGCCTAGTCCCCGGTGAGGTCCGAGACTTCCTGAACGACCTCGCGTGGTGGCAGGTCCAGGCCGGAACGAAAACCGGACAGTCCACCGCGCCGTCTCCCTTCAGCCTTTCCGGGTTCGGCGGCTCCTGGGCTTCGGGACGTTGACGCGCATGGCCATGCATCCTTCTTCACAATTCCTGCGCCGCACGGCAGTCTTCCTCATCCTCGCCATGGCCGTCCTGACGGCGGCCACGGTCCCGGCCGCCCCCGGCTCTCCCATGCTCAACGGCATCCGCCACCGTTCCGAACCTGGACATACGCGGGTTGTTCTGGATGTCAGCGCACCGACGGACTTTACCCAAGCCTTAGAAGAGAAAGCCGGAACACGGCGACTGCGAATAACCCTGCGCGGTGCTGGAATGGCCAATGACGTCAAGCCCGTGCGCACTGTCGGCGACGGCATCCTCTCGTCCATCCAGACCGCCGCCGATCCAGCCTCAGGCGTAGAGGTCCTTCTGGACCTCATGTCCATGGGCCGACATCGCATCTTCACCCTGACCGACCCCGATAGGGTGGTCATCGACATGTTCACGGCGCCTGCAGCGAAAGCACCGCTGCCGTCCGCGCAAACGGCCACCGGGCTCGCCTCCCCGACGCCGGTTGCGGCCGGGAGCGGCTTCTCCAAGCCCTTCAGCTATTACGCGGACCAGCAGGAACTGCCGACGGTGCTCATGCTCTTCGCGCGCTCGCAGGGGCTCGGTGCGTCCATCTCCCCAGAAGTGAACGGCAAGATCAGCGGACGATTCTCCGACGTGCCTGCGGACAAATTTTTGCAGGGCATGCGCGCGGCCTTTGGCGTGTCCTGGTACCGCATCGGTTCAACTCTTCATTTCTTCAACGACGCGGAGATGACCCGCGCCTTCATCACCCCCAGGGTGCTGACGGCCCAAAGGCTCTACTCCATGCTCCAGCAGTCGGCGGTGTTCTCACCGCAGCTCCACCCGGTCCTGGCCCCGGACGGTAACATGATCGTCGTTTCCGGTCCGCCGGAATACATCGATCAGGTCATGAACGCCGTGACGGCCTTCGAGGAGGCCCAGACCGGAACCATTGTCATGCGCGTCTTCCCCCTCAAGTACGCCTGGGCCGAAGACATCACGGTGAACAGCATGGACAAGACCGTGACCATACCCGGCATCGCAAGCATCCTGCGGGCCATGCTCAACGGAACGCCCGTCTCGGCCACGCGGGTGACCCAGCAGAAGGCAACCGTGGAAACTCTCTCCGGCACCGGGCTCGCCGCCCAGGGACGGGAACCAGAGCAGCCGGAGCAGACCACGCAACCCGAGGCGACCGGCCCCGGCGCCAACATCATGGCCGATCCCAGAGTCAACGCCGTTCTGGTCCACGACGCCGAGTACCGCATGCCCTACTACGCCAAGGTCATCGAAGACTTGGACAAGCCTGTGGAACTCGTCGAGATCCACGCGGCCATCGTGGACATCGACACGAACTTCAAGCGCGATCTCGGCATCACCTATCAAGCCGCAGATGGCTCCAGCAAAGGCTGGGGCTTCGGGGGCGAGCTGTCATCAAGCGATGGAGCGTTTTCCCCGCTGCCCGCCCCCGGCCTTCCGACCGGAGCCGGGCTGACCCTGTCCACCATCTACACCATGGGTTCCGACTATTTTCTGGCCCGCATCCAGGCGCTGGAGGAAGAGGGCGAGGCGCGCATGCTCGGCCGCCCGTCCGTCCTCACCGTGGACAACGTGCAAGCCACCTTGGAGAACACCACCACCTACTACATCCCCATTCAGGGCAACGAGGCCTCGGACCTGTTCAAGGTCGAGGCAGGCACCGTGCTGCGCGTCACCCCGCATATCATCACGGAACCGGACGGAAGACGGACCATCAAGCTGGCCGTGAACGTCCAAGATGATCAGAACAACGACGGCGATACATCCACAACCACAACCATCCCGCCCATCAAGCAAACCAAGATCAACACCCAGGCCATCGTCGGGGCCGGACAAAGCCTGCTCATCGGCGGCTACTACTACGAGCAGAAAGGCCGCGATGAAAGCGGCATCCCCATCCTCAAGGACATTCCCGGAGTGGGCAACCTGTTCAAGACCACATCCAAGAGCAGCAAGCGCATGGAGCGGCTCATCCTCATCACCCCACGGGTCATCAACCTGCAGGACATGCCCGCCATCCCGCCGCGGGTGGATGATCCCGCCATGCTTCAGAGCCCTACCCAGGCGGACTATTCCCAACGCCCGGCACCTCCCAAGCGCGGCGGCTGTACGCACGTCGCTCCGACCGACGAGGCTCACGCAGCGCCGTCCGAACGAGGCGCCCAGCCATGACTGCGACCGGCGCCATTCGCCTGCGAGTCTTTTCCGGCCCCCACTTGGGCGCGGAAATTATCCTGCCGCCCGGGGAGCATCTGATCGGGAGCGATGATTCCTGCGACATCATCCTGAGTGAAGGCGTTGTGTCGCCGCGCCACGCGCTGGTGCGGGTCCTTCACGTCCAGGACGACCGGTTGCAAACGCAGGCGGACATCCGACCTGTGGACAACTTGGTGCTGATCGAACAGAGCCCCGCCGCTGCGGACGGCAGCCTTTGGAGCCCCGGATCGCCTTGCCTGCTAGGCTCGACCATGCTGGCCTGGCTGCCGGCCGAAACCACGGCCGAAGCATGGCGGGAACTCATCGCCCGCCTCTCAAAACCCATCGACTGTACCGACCAGCCGGCCGCCCCAAGCCCCAGACCCGAGGTCTCGGCGGCCGACGACAACGCTGACCAACTGTCAACAGAATTGGCAAACGCCAACAACATGGAAACTCCCACGCCGCCGTCCCAGCCCGGGAAAAGGGGCGCAGGCAAGATCATACGCGCTCTAGCGGTCCTGCTCTGTCTAGGCTCCCTCGCCGTGTCCTTCGAATTTTCAAGCCGCCCAGCGGGCGTCAGCCAACAAGAATTATCCGAAATCCTGACTCAAAACGGGTTCACAGGCCTCTTGGTCCAACGCGACGGCGAAATCCTGGAGGTACGAGGGGAAGTGGCGGACGACCACGATCGAGCCCGTCTGCTTCGGCTGGCCCAAAGTCTGCATTCACCAGTTCAACTTGATGTCCATGTACGGACGGATCGGATCGAAGCCATCGCCTTCGCTTTCAACAGCCAGGGACTGTTCCCGGAGATCATAAAATCTGCGGAAGACAATGCCTTCCAGATACGCGGATACATGCGCAACAGCCAAGTGGAGGAAGCCGCCTTCGCGGGGACACTGGAGGATTTCCCGGCTTCCACGCGTCCCCTCCTTACGCGAGACATCGTCCACGCCGACGCGGTGGACGGAACGCTGCGCCCCCTGCTGGCCCGCGCGGGCATGGATTTTATCTCGGCCGAGTACCACCCGGGGCTGGTCATTTTCCCGGGGTCCTTTTCCGCACCCCAGCGCAGTGTGCTGGAGACGGTCATGTCCGAGACACAACAGGCCCTCGGAGTTCCGGTGCCCTTCCGGATCGTCGCCGCAACCCAGGTCGCTCCCGCCCTGGCCGTAGCTTCCGAGAACACGGCAGCGGCCATGTCCCAAACCGTCGAAAGCCGCATACCTGAAGAACCCTCTGGCGCGGGCATCGAAGGGCTGCAGGTGACGGGCGTAACCCTCTCACCCATGCGCTTCATAACCGTGCAAACTGGCGAGCGGGTCTTCGAGGGTGGGCTGCTGCCCACCGGGCACATCCTGGAAAGCATCGGTGACAAGGAATTAAGGCTCCGCAAAGACGGGGTTGTAACCATCTACAGACTGCGAGGCACCAATGAATGAAGCTTTTGTCTCAGTCCTGGACATACTGGAGAACGATCCTTCTGGTGCGGGCCTAAGGCCCATCCGGGAAGACCTTCTGAACATGGACATGGACATCCGCAGAAACATGGACCGGGGTCTGGCTCCAGACGAAATGAGCGTTGCCCGGACATCTCGCTCCATGATCCAGGCTGCGGAGAGCATCCTGAACAAACTCTCATCCTGATCCCGAAACGAGGCCTGCCGCACCGGCGGGCAAGGAAGGTACATATGGCAATTTCAGGAACCCCCGGACTGAACCTGGGCAATCTGTTCGACAAGAGCATGGAAGCCGTGAGCAAGCGCGGCGCGAACATCGAACAGAAGATGAAGGAACTGCAGAACAGTGAGTCTGCCAGTCCCGAGCAGATGGCCATGCTCAACTTCGAACTCGGCCAGTACAACGCCATGCTCGAATCCCTCTCCACCGTCACCAAGAGCATGAACGACATGCTCAAAAGCCTCGCCCAACGCGCGGGCTAGGGAGACCCCATGCTTTCCACAGAACACAGACAACGCCTCCTCGACATCGCCAACGCGGGCTGCTCCAAGGGCCTTGTGGTCGAGGCGCGGGCCATCTACGAAGGTCTGCTGACCCTGGACCCGGACATGGCTCCTGCCAGCATCGGCTTGGCCATGAGCCACATCGTCCTCAACGAGTTCACCGAGGGCGAGGAACTCCTGCGGGAGAAGGTTCTGGCAGCCGACCCGGCCGACCAGGAAGCCCGCGCCATGCTCGGCCTGTGCCTCACCCTGGCCGGACGTCATGAAGCCGCCGAGGACGTACTGGAACCCCTGTCCAAAGAAGGCGGTCCCAGGGCTGAGCTCGCGACTACACTGCTTGAACGCGTCCGCCAGTAGCAAGCATCCATGGAGCTGGGGTCCGTAGCCAACCTGGCGAGTCGGCTGCTCGCCGCCCTGGAAAAAACCGGCATCTCCAGCGGAGCGGAGCTGCGTTCGGACTTCGGTCCCAGCGGACAGCCGGATCCTGAACTGGTGCGTGCCTTCGAAGAGGCCATGGAACGCGGCTCCGAGTCCGTGGTTCCGGAATCGTCCGGGACCGGCGGCGCTACGGGATTGAACGAACAGCCCCAGATGGACGTGCAGCCGACAGAGGAAATCCAACTCCGGACGGAGGCCGTGCCCGAAGGACCCCGGGGCGTGGACGCCCCAGAGGCCCCGGAGAAAATCGCCGACCAGTCCGAAGGCTTGCGCACGGACGAAATGAACGCCTTCGCTCCACAGGAGATCGCGACTCCGGATGCTGCCGCCCGGCCGGACGCTCCTTCCAGGGCCGAGTCTGGAGAGGGCTTGCGTGAGCTTGAGAATATCCTGGAACGCATGGAATCGGGTCAATTGCGGTCCGAAGACCTGTTCCGCATGCAGTATCTCGTGGGCATGCTCAAGGTGCACGCCGAAAGCGGCATGAAGGCCTCGCAAAAAATGGCCCAGGGCTTCGAAAGCCTCCTCAGACAAAAGGGATAACAAACACAAGGATTGCACGGTGCTCACACCCAACGTTTCAACTCCCAGGGGTGGCTTCGCCCTACCCCGCCGGTTCATCCCGGCCATCCTCGTCTTATTGCTTTCCCTCGCCCTGACGGGATGCCAGGTCGAGGTATACCGGGAACTGAGCGAGGAACAAGCCAACTCCATGCTCGCAGTCCTGCTCCAGCGAGACATCCAGGCCAAAAAGATCGCCGAGGGCAAAAAAGGCTTCTCCATCACAGTCGAGGAGAGAGAGCTCGTCCAGGCCCTGGAGATCCTCAAGGAGAACAACCTGCCGCGCGGCACCTTTTTGGACATGGGGCAGATATTCTCGGGGCAGGGCATGATCTCTTCCCCGGCTGAGGAGCAGGTGCGCCTTGCCTACGCTATCTCCCAGGAACTCGCGGATACATTTTCACGCATCGACGGCGTGCTCACGGCCAGGGTGCACGTAGTTCCGGCCGGAGTCGTCCAGGCCGGCGAACACCAAAACCCCCCTTCAGCGGCCGTATTCATGCGTCATCTGCCAGACTCCCCCGTGACCAACCTCGTGGCCCGGGTACGCGAGGTCACGGCCAAGGCCGTTCCAAACCTCAACCCCGATCGCGTCTCGGTCATGCTGGTCCCAACCCGCGAACCCGTGAGTGTCCCCATGGTCGCCCAGGAACGCTTCCTGGGCATCCCTTACAGACCCGACGATGGCCCTCCGTTTGTCCAGGCCCTGGCGCTTCTCGTCGCGGCCCTGTGCGTCAGCGGGGGCATCCTCATGGCAGGGTACGAGCTTTACCGGCGAAAGCTGCGCCGGAAGAATCCCGAGACCGCACTGCCCGAGTGAGCCGGCGCGCGATCCGAACGGATTCCTGACACCGGCGCGGTGGCACCTTCAGCCAGCGACCAGTGACGACAAGGCCAATGCATGCATAAAGACTTTTTCGCCCATATCATCCGGCACAAGCCTGAGCTCTTCCGGTCCATGCTCGCATTCAACGGGTTCGCCGCAGCGCGGCAGGCCGAGGCGCCCGCCAGCCTGCACCGGATTCCGGGCCTGGATGTCGAGGCCCTGTGGGCCAACGGGCGCGCTCGACGCCGCCTCGCCGACCGCGACACTTCCGACGGACGTGGCCCCTTCTGGGACTTTGCGGAAGAATCCCGCCGACTGGCCCTTCTGCCTCCGGAACTTCTGTCCCGGGCGGTGCTCCAGTTCGGTACGGCACTGCATGCCGACGAACTGTCCCGCCTCATCGCACGTGAGGATGTCCTGGCCGCACGGCAGGAAATAAGCCCGGAACTGTTCGCCTACGCCTTGCAACGCGCCAGATTCCAGACGGGTTCACTGCCCCGTTTCTTCGACGACGGGCGCGGAAGCCTGGCCGGGCGCATCCGTCTCCACGGACACCAGGCCCTGGCCCTGTGCTGCTCCGTCTGGCCCCGCGAACTGCTGGACATCTGCGCCGCCCGTTTCGGAGGCCTGGCCCAGACGTTCTCCGCCATCGGCACCGCAGAGGTCATTGACACGATTCAAGATGAAGCTTCTCCGGTCGAGACCAGACGAGCCGTGTGGTTCGGATTCAAAAAAATTCTGCTCAAGGAGGTCGCGCCGCAATGGGCTCCATGTTTCGACTAACCAAAGACGCGGTTCTGCCCTCGCCCGGCCAGCGGGTGCTCAAAGCCGCGGATGCCGCGACTCTCCATTCGGCCCAGCAGATTCTCGACGCCGCGCGGGAGCGGGCGGTGGCCATCGAACGCAAGGCCGAGGCCGTATACGAACAGCAACGCCAGCAGGGCTACGAGGACGGCCGGACCGAAGGAAAACTCGAACACTCCGAGAAAATGCTCGAAACGATCATGTCCTCGGTGGAGTTCATCGAAGGTATCGAATCGACCCTGGTCAACGTCGTCGGGCAGGCCATCCGCAAGATCATCGGCGAACTCGACGACGCGGACCGCATCGTGCGCGTCGTGCGCACGGCCCTGACGGGCGTGCGCAATCAGCAGCACGTGACCGTCCGCGTGGCCCCTGCCGACGCCGCAGCCGTGGAGAAGGCGCTGGCGGCCATGCTTCAGGCCGCCCCGGGGAGAACCAGTTTCCTGGATCTCGTACCTGACGCGCGCCTCGAGCGCGGGGCCTGCCTCCTCGAAAGCGAACTTGGCGTTGTGGACGCCAGTCTCGAAACCCAGCTGCGAGCCCTGGAGAACGCGCTACAGGCCCGCATCAACGCCTGAACCGCACAGCGGGCCGGCACAATCCGCTCGGCCCCGGGCCGCGAGGTAGGAGAACGGGAATGGCATTTGAATATATCGGCGCACTCATGGAAAAGACTGTCCAGAGCACCAGTTCCGTGGAAGTTCGGGGGCGCGTGGAGCAGGTCGTGGGCACCATCATCCGGGCCGTGGTTCCCGGGGTCAAGGTGGGAGAACTGTGCATCCTTCGCAACCCGTGGGACAGCTGGACCCTCAAGGCTGAAGTGGTGGGCTTCGTCAAGCAGGTGGCCCTGCTGACACCTCTGGGGGATCTGCAAGGCATATCCCCCGCCACGGAGGTCATACCCACCGGCGAAATCCACTCCGTACCCGTGGGCGAAGACCTCCTCGGGCGGGTACTCGACGGCCTGGGCAATCCCATCGACGGCGGCCCGCCGCTGAAACCCCGCACCCGCTACCCCGTGTACGCGGACCCACCCAACCCCATGTCGCGACGCATCATCGACCGCCCCATGTCCTTGGGCCTGCGGGTGCTGGACGGGGTGCTGACCTGCGGTGAAGGACAACGCATGGGCATCTTCGCCGCAGCGGGCGGCGGCAAGAGCACGCTGCTCTCAAGCATCATCAAGGGCTGCTCTGCCGATGTCTGCGTACTGGCCCTCATCGGCGAACGCGGCCGCGAAGTGCGTGAGTTCATCGAACATGACCTGGGGGCTGAAGGCCGCAAGAAGGCAGTGCTGGTGGTCTCCACTTCGGACAGGTCGTCCATGGAACGACTCAAGGCCGCCTACACGGCCACGGCTATCGCCGAATATTTCCGCGACAAAAGTCGCAACGTGCTGCTCATGATGGATTCCGTGACCCGCTTCGGACGCGCCCAGCGCGAAATCGGCCTGGCCGCCGGCGAGCCGCCCACCAGACGTGGCTTCCCGCCATCGGTTTTCTCGACCCTACCGCGTCTCATGGAGCGTGCGGGCACCTCGGAAAAGGGCTCCATCACGGCTCTGTACACGGTGCTGGTGGAAGGCGACGACATGACCGAGCCCATCGCCGACGAGACCCGCTCCATCCTTGACGGCCACATCGTTCTGTCCAGAAAACTGGCCGCAGCGAACCATTATCCGGCCATCGACGTGCAGGCCAGCGTAAGCCGCGTCATGAACGCCATCGTCTCCAGCGAACACAAGGAAATCGCGCAGAAGCTTCGCAAGATCCTGGCCAAATTCGCGGAGGTCGAACTACTCGTGCAGATCGGCGAATACAAGAAGGGCTCGGACCGTGACGCCGACGACGCCTTAAGCCGTATCGACGCGGTGAACACGTTCCTCAGGCAGGGTCTGTCCGAGAAGAGCACCTTTGAAGAGACTCTCCAGGCCTTGCGCAAGGTCGTGACCTGATCATGGCACGCTATCCACTGGGTCCCCTGCTTTCAGTGCGGCAATACCGAGAAGAAGCAGCTCAGAACCTGCTGCGCCAAGCAGAGCGGATGGCCCGCGAGGCTGATGCCACGCTGAAGGAACGTGAAAAAGAGCTTGAGCGCTATCGCCTCTGGCGCGTAGAAGAGGAAGACAGGCGCTACGAGGCCATCATGGGACAACTTTTGAGCCTCGATGATCTGGAGGAATTCAAGGCTGGACTCGGGCGCCTGCGCGATGCAGAGCTCCTGCGCGAAGAAGACGTGGCCAAGGCTGAACAGGCCCTCACCAAGGCCCGCCAGGCCGTTGACGACGCCAAGAGTGGTTTGAACAGGGCACGTCGCGACACGGCCCGCATCCTGGCGCACAAGGACATCTGGAATGAGATGGCCCGCCGGGAGGCCGAACGGAAGGAAGACCTGGAAAGCGAAGAATTCAGACCCCTGCCCATCGGCGCGGGCGATGACGCCTGATCCCGGTCAGGAAGGACAAAGATATGCCGGATTTCATGAAAGTCGACTCCGCGCGCCTCGAAAGGGCCGGCGCGGGAGAGGAAAAGCCCGGACCGCAGCAACCCGACAAAGACTCGGTGCAGCGTTTCCACGATTCGATGGAAACGAAAGGAAAGGATCGCGAAGACCGACCTGGTGACACTCCTTCGAAGACACCCGGAGACGTCCCTGATGACGACGCCCCTGGACAGATGCCCTCCCTGCCCCTGGCTGACTTGTTCAGCGGTCGCATGGCTTCGATGACACCCGGCGAAGTCCGACCCGAAGCGCCCATGCCGCCCGGCGAACTGGCAGAGAAGCTGGTGGAACGCATTCTGGTCGGCCAGACCGGGGACGGTGGGCAGGAAGTGCGGCTACGCCTCGGACCCGATGTGCTGCCTGGGACAGAAATCCGCATGAGCAAAGGCCCCGATGGCATCCTTCAGGTCGTTCTGGTCACGGACAACGCCTCGTCCTTCCAAACCCTTGTCGCCGCTCAAAACGACCTCAAGGCCAGACTGGAGAATCTGGACAGTCCGGTGCGCATCGACATCACCTCCGAAAGTGGCGCGGAAGACAATGACAGCAATCGACGTTCAAGGGGCTGGGTCCCCGAAACCGATGAACCCCGATGACAGGACCAACCATGCCTGAATACACGTCCGCCGTGTACACTCCTCCCCGCCTGGACCCGCTCCAGGCTCATGTGGACAACATGCTGCTTACGCGGGCGCAGCCCTGGATCGTGGCCGTCGGCCATCGTCCCGCCACCCTGCGGGCCGAGCCGTCGCCCTTTCCCTTCGAGAGCATGGGGTCTCTGCGCCTGCGCTGCGCCGGTGGCGTCTGGCGCGTGGACCTCGGCGGCACGGATTTCATCCGCAACCATCCCTCCATCGCCGAAGTACCGCTCTGGACAGACCTGCCCGAGGCCGTGCGACTGGCCGTGCTGGACCTGCTCCTCACGCCCCTTTTGGATTCCCTGCAACGATTCATGGGCGACGCCGTCACCCTAGACGAATCCACGCTCGAACCCGGAGCGAGTGCGAACGAAAATCCGACCGCTCTCATGCACTTTGTTCTCGAATTTTCCGACGCCGGAAATGACGATGCCCCCGTGCCTTTGCGCGTCGCCATACCTGACCGACAGTCCGCCCTGCTCCTGTGCGATCGTCTTGCGGACCTCCCGGCCCGCAACGCTGGCCAGGGCGTGGAAGAGCGTCCCGACCTGCCCATCACGGTGTGCGTGGACGCGGGCAGCATGCGCATCCGCGTTCGAGAGCTTGCCACACTGGAACAAGGCGACATCCTTTTGCCACCCGACTACGCAGGAGCAAAGGGCAGGATCATACTCCGTCCATGCCCTCCCGCAACCGGGTCGACCTCCCCCACGGCTGGCGCGGCCAGCGTGCTGTGCGCCGTCAACGACACCCAAGCCACGGTAGTGATCGCCGTGACAAATCCCCAGGAGATCCCCATGACCACCCCAGATCCATCCGCGACCACTTCTCCCGCCGATGATCAAACAGGACTGGATGTCGGCGGCATAGACGTCGAGCTCTGCTTCGAGCTTGAACGTCGCACCATGAAGGTCGCGGACCTCGCGGCCCTTGTGCCGGGCTACACCTTCACCCTCGGCTGTGCCCCACTGTCGCCGGTGTCGCTGCGAATCAACGGGGCCGTGGTCGGATCGGGGCGTCTGGTGGACATCAACGGCGTGCTTGGCGTGCAGGTTCATTCGCTGACCCGGAACGGGGGGCAGGATGGTCGGGGTTAATCCTCTCTTTTTCATCTTCGGCATCGCGGCTCTGGGCCTGGCGCCATTCATGCTCATGATGGTCACCTCCTACGTCAAGATCGTGGTGGTCACCTCCCTGGTGCGCAACGCCCTGGGCGTGCAACAGGTCCCGCCAACCATGGTCATGAACGGCCTGGCCATCATCCTGAGCGTCTTCATCATGGCGCCCATGGCCATGAAAACGGCAGCGCTCCTGGAGACCGCCGACATCAAGGAGAACCCGACCCCTGCGGAGATCGGCCAGATCCTGGAGCACATGTCGCCGCCCCTTCGCAAGTTCCTGTCGGCCAACGCCAACGAATCGGTGGTCCGGACCTTCATGAGCACAGCTAAGCGCATGTGGCCCCAGGAGCTTCACGAGCGCATCTCGCCCGACAACATGTTCATCCTGATTCCGTCGTTCACCATCTCGGAACTGACAAAGGCCTTCCAGATAGGATTTCTGCTCTACCTACCCTTTGTGGCCATAGACCTCATCATATCGAACATCCTGCTGGCCATGGGCATGATGATGGTATCACCCATGACCATCTCCCTGCCCTTCAAGCTCCTTCTCTTCGTGACCCTTGACGGGTGGGTGAAGGTCAGTCAGGGACTGCTCCTGAGCTACGCACAATAAACGGAGAAAACTATGCATATCGACGTATCGCAGATACAGGACATTGTTGTCATCAAACCCAGCGGCAGCATGGACGCGACGACCACGAACATTTTCGTCAACGCCTGCCAGGAACGCCTGGATGCCGGGGCGGTAAAGATCCTGGTCGACCTGGTCGGCATCGAATACATGAGTTCCGCCGGCCTGCGCGGCGTACTGACCCTTCTCAAGGGGAGCCGCGCAAAAAAGGTCCCCGTGGCCTTCTGCAACCTGCAGCCCATGGTCAGCGAAGTGTTCAAAATATCTGGCTTCACGGCCATGATGCCTATCTACGACACTCCGGAAACGGCCCTGGCCAAGCTCTGAGAGGCAACATGGCTGCCCTGACCGTGCCCGCCCGCATCGAGGAGCTTGACACTGTAAACAAGTTTCTGGAGAGCCGCATCCCGCCGGAATTCCGGGACATCGCCTCCCACGTGCGACTTGCGGCCGAGGAACTCCTAGTCAACGTCTTCTCCTACGCCTACGACGGCGGCTCCGGCGAGGCCCGGGTGGAGTGCCGCCCCGAACGCCTGGACGGCCGGGACTACCTCTACTTCAGCGTCACGGACTGGGGACGGCCCTTCGATCCCTTCGACGAGGCTCCGAGTCCTGACCTCGCCCTTAGCGCCGATCAACGGCCTATCGGCGGACTGGGGGTCCATCTGGTGAAATCCGTCAGCGCCCGCCACGAATACAGACACCAGAACGGCGCGAACATCGTCGAACTCTACTTCGCCAAGCCCGAGTGATGCGTCCCCTCCGACACGCCGCCGCGGCCCTGACCTGGATCGCCCTGCTCGCCTCTCCGGCCCTGTCTGCGGACGGTCCCGCTCGCACCATACCCGGCATCCTGCAGGAAGAGATGAGTGTCTCCGAACGCCAGCCCCAGGCAGTGCGGCCCCTGCATAACACCGACAACAAAGCCTCGAAGCTCCGTGATCCCTCTCGCGAAACAGAGAACATGATCGAGCAGATGGACGTTTACTCCCTGTCGGAACACGCCCACCTCCTGGCCCTGCCGCGCATGGTCCCCCCCCTGCTCGTCAGGGAGTCAGCCCAAGGGCGGGCGCACATGCCGACCATGGCCGAGTGGGACCCGATCATCGGTCACGGCAGCCACGTCTCGGGCCTGGACCCAGGCCTCATCAGGGCCGTCATTCGCGTGGAATCAAACAACGATCCCCTGGCCATCTCTCCCAAAGGGGCTCAGGGCCTCATGCAGCTCATGCCCGGCACCCAGGCGCATCTCGGCGTGACCGACCCCTTTGATCCCCGCGCCAACGTGGAGGCTGGCAGCCTGTACCTGCGCCGCCAGCTGGACGACTTCGGCACCCTGGAGCTGGCTCTGGCGGCCTACAACGCAGGCCCGGGCAACGTGCAGCGCCACGGCGGTATTCCCCCTTTCCGCGAAACGCAGGATTTCGTGCGCAAGGTCATGGCGCTCTACACCCCCTGACCCCTCGCATAATAAATGGCCCGCGTCAGGGACACGGTTTTCGATAGTTTTGAAAACCGGCCTGAGCGGGCGCATCGCAAAAACAGACAACTTCAGTTCATGCCGCCGGAGCGAAGTTTCGTACCACTTGTGCAGTCAGCTTTCTGCGTCGGCCAGCTCGACCCGATTCCGGCCACGATTCTTGGCCTGATAGAGAGCCTGATCAGCGGCCGTGATCGCTCCTTCCAAGTCTCCTTTATACTGTGCTACTCCGAAACTCGCCGTAACCCGGATTTCCTTGCCCGCGAAATAGTATGACGTGTCGGCGATGCGTGCGCGGACCTTCTCGGCGACCTCCCGTCCTCCTGAAGAGCCGGTATCCGGCAAGAGGATCATGAATTCCTCTCCGCCCCAGCGGGCCAGGGTGTCCTGCCCCCGGATGATGCCCTTCATGCGCACCCCAGTTTCCACCAGGATGCTGTCCCCGGCATCGTGACCGTGGGTGTCGTTGATCGTTTTGAAGTGATCAAGGTCCACGATGATGAGCGTGAAGGTCGTGTTCTGCCTGCTGTTGCGGACCACTTCGAGATCGAACCGCTCCTGGACGACGCGCCGGTTGAAAAGACGCGTCAGGGGATCGATGGTTGCGGCCTCCAGCAAAGCCTTTTGCGCCACAAGGCGTTCAGCCACTTCCTGGCTGAGCTTGTTGTTGACTTCCGAGAGATCGGCGGTGCGCTGACGAACCCGGATCTCCAGTTCATCCTTGGCTTGGCGCAAGGAGTCGACGGCCGCCTGCGTCGTGCGCTGAGACAGGGACAGACAACTCGACATTTTATTAATGGCCTCGATAAGCCTGTCGAGTTCATCATTGGTCTGGATATCGATCTGCTCGTCGTAGCGCCCCTCAGCGATCGAGGAACAGCGGGAGATGGACACGCGTATGGGCATCATGAATCGGTTGGCCAAAATTCGGGCCAAAATGAAGGCCAGGACAATGGCCGCGATGAACGAGACAGCGCCGGAGATGCGCAGGGCACTGTATTTTTCGCGCACCTGGTCGGCACGCATGTCGATGCCGACCAGATACTGCCCCTTGGCGTTTTTGATCGGGGCGTAGCCAGAGAGAAATGCGCCCCATTCGTCGGTGATGATCTCGTCGTCGACGATCATGGACGTGAAGCCCCTCTGCAAAGATGGCAGAACGTGGGCGTACTTTTTGCCCGGCAGGGCCTGCGCACTGGTTTCGTCGGAGTCAATGACGAAGAAGATCTTCTCCGCCTCAAGGCGCATCACGTAAATGAAGGCGATGTCGGGGTTCATGCGTTTGAGGGCGCGCAACTGGTCGAGGGTGGCCGCGTATTCAGGGCTGGCCGTATCTTCCTCTGTACGGATGTGGCGCAAAGACTCGGCGTCAAGAGTCTGGCTAATGAGGCCCGCGCTGGCCTGCAGGCGCTCCTTGAGCCCATCCATGAGGCTTTCCACAGCGCTCAGGTAGAAATACGTTCCCGCAGTGCCAGCGATGAATAAGACGATAAGAATGTGGCTCAGGAACAGTTTGGTGCGGACGGAAATGCGGATATTCATGCGGAAGCTTCTCCATGGCTTTCTTACTCAATTTTCAGGGCTATGGTCGTCTATACCATGGGAAAGCGGGCATTTCCGTTGGCGACAGGGGCAGTGAACACCCCTTTGCCGCTCTTGTCGTCGACGGGGGTAAAGGTCAGCGTGTCTTTGCTCAGGCTAACGTCATACCAGCGGGGTTCCTTCGTTAAGGACGATTCGACAAGAATTCGGGACATTTTTCCGTCAACATCATGCGAAGCAACAACCCGCAGGCTCTTTCGCAACGCTTTGGTGTCAACAGGATGCCGCGGAATATCCACGCACTCCCTGAGATGGTTTTGCGCCTCGATATTGATGCGCGTCTGCGTCGATTTGACGTTCAGATTGAAGGACTGGAGGGTCGAAAAGGTTTGAATGAGCGACTGATGCAACTCCCCGAAATTGGAAATGAAATCCTTGCGCATCTTTTCGTCAGGGATAAAACGATCCAGCTGCAAGCCTTCGGCAGGACTTAAGACATGCTCGCTGAGCAGCCGTTCAATGGATCTGGCCAATGCGGGATCGAGGTTTCTGGCTTTGGCCTCAACCAAGGCGGCCGCCAAACGCCGAGTTTGAGTGAACAACTTGGTGATCTGCTGCTCCGCGCCCCTCAGAATCCCGACATTCAGCTGTGCTTCGGATTCCTGCATCATGGCATTGGTTACCCTGGTCAGCGGATTATTCTCACTCACCACACGGGACATCTTGCCGAACGCCATCATTTTATCAATTTCCTTGATGGCTTTGGCATCACGCGATTCAGCGTGAAGCGGTGACAGGTTGACGGCTCCGAGCACATGCGAAACGCCCCGCGCCGCGTCAAGGCCCAGCGTCCAGACATTACGGGAAATGTCGAACAACGTCGCATACGCATTGAACATGGTGGCGCGCAGATCCGTTATCTGCTGCGTCTGAGCCACGGTGAACCCGGAGGGATTATCCATATAGCGATATTCCTGCTCAGCCAAAAATTCCATGGCCGGGAAGAAAGAGTGTATCGTCTTGCTCAACAACTCCTCCGACTCCTGACGAATACGGAGCACTTCCGCATTGCGAAGCGCTGTGGGTGACATTTCGTCCGTACGGGACATGAGGTCGGCATAGGTCATCAACTTGTTCGTGTACTCGAAAAGGTTAGACCGCAACTCGTCGGCGTGGGGGAGTCCGGCTTTGGTCAAGGCGATGAAGGAATCCTGCATCAGATTGATCATGTCGGAAATACGGATACGGGCCGTGGTCATCTTCGACACACTTTCAAGCACATCGCTCATGTGTCCCATGTTGTTCAGACCGTCCCGTTCCATGCCGACTGAAAATCCCCAATCTTTCCAAATATTCAAATCATCCTTCAGCCTGTTGTACAGTTCAACTTTCTGTTGATCCGCAATGCTGTCCGTGGAGAGGGACTTGTTGAGGGTATCAAGCAGACGTTCGAACATCGCCACGGTCTCTTGGTCGGGGATATCGTGGGGGTGCTCCATGATAAAATCGACAATGGCGTTGCAGTCGCTTTCCCATGCTCCTCGATCGACGCCTTCCGGACAGGACTGGCGCAGCATGTCCAGTCCTTCGGAGGCCAGCTGGCCCATGACGCGCATGTTGATCATGCCCTGGAGGTCGGCTTCCATGCGCAACAGCCCTTGCAGTTCGGTATTCAGGGCCGCAAGCAGCTTCGTCCGCTGGTCCAGTCTGGCCCCCTTGTCGCCAATGCCGCTGAGAACCGACGCCATCTCGTAGGAATACGCCGACTTGATATCCAAAATCCGCGCGTCCAACTCTGACAGTGTGCTGCGCAGCGAAAGTTCGTTCAGTTTGCCAGAATTAAGCGTAAGCGGCTTGCGCAGCTCGGCCAACCGGCTGTCCAGTCCGGCAATGCCGGTTTTGGGCGCCGAATTCTGCCATTCCTGCATGTGCTTGCCAAACCGCTCGGCATCTTCCTGCATGCGTATTTCGCCGGTCTGCTTGAACTCTTCAATCTGCTGCTGACTCGGTTTGGGCACCGTAACCATAAACAACGTGGTGGCATCAAGCCGGATGAACAACTTTTCAAAACGCTCGACCGCGACACCTTCAAGCCCTTGCGTGAAGTGGGCCGCGTTTGTCTTGATGAGATTCAGCGCAGGCACATCCTTTTGGGAGATGAGCGAACCCGGCGCTTCCAGCAGGTGCTTAGTCATCACGGAACAGGCTTCGCGCCACGTGTCGGCATCCACGCCGGCGGGCGGCGTATCACCCTTGGCAGCCAACTGCCTGGCCAACGTGATGACCGACAGCTCCGACTCGATGCTTTTGAGTTCCTGCCGCGCGGCAACGAACTTGAGGGTCATGTCATTGACCGACTTAACCGCTGTCTGCGCCACGGATCTTGCCCCCTTGGGCGCTTCCAGGCTTTTATTCTCGTTGTGGATAGCGTTGCGGATGAAACCGTCCACCTGTTCATCAACCTGGCTTCGCACTGTCTTCGTCTGCTCCAGTGTCGCGTTCTTATACGTGAACATGGTGGACAAATCGCGATTGGCCTCTTTGGCCGAAACCAGTTGGGGCTGATATTTATCCACCGGCAACTGCCCGGCCATCTTGGCCGGTTCCATCTCCAACGCCTTTTGGGCAATTTCCTTTCCCCGCCTGATGGTCTCGCCGATAATGGTGTCCAGCTCCTCCCGAACGGCATCAAACTGTTCCATTGTCAGTTCCGTTTCGGGTTTAATACCCTCTCGCAATGACCGGAGTCGGTCAGTGAATTCCTCCATTTCGGGGACGCCGGTCTTGCACAATTCCTCCAGGCCGTTCAACTTCTGGCGCAGATGCTGCCCGACGCGTTGTTCTTTCGTGCCAAACAAAGCCTTGAACATGTCGCCCAGCTTTTGCATTCCGGTTCGCTGATCCACGGGTTCGACCACAACGTCTGGCATGTTGGCGTGCAGCAGTGTATCGAATTGAGTGAGCAATGCGGCGTGGTCACGCTTCACGGGGTTATCCCCCGGCATCCTGGCCATCACGGCAACGGCCGCTCTCAGGCTGTTCAGGGCATCGGGGTTGTCCTTCTTCAACCCGTTGATCAACCGCTGCAGGAACAGCGACTCCGATCCTTCACGGTTCAGCCCGTACGAACGAACCAGACTGTCAATTTCGGTTTTGAACGCGCTCAGCTCTTCGGCAATCCCGGCGATCAGGAGACTCTGTTCGTGTGCAATTTCTTCCGAACGCCCGGTCTTGCCGGCAAGCGTCTGGAGATTGACGAACTTCCCGGCCACCCGGCCCAGGTTCACCTCGATGGCGTCCTGCGTCCGGCGCAGTTTACCGGCCGAATGCCACCAATCGCACTTGTCAATCGTGGCCTTGAACAGGCCTTCCAGCCCCTTGTTTGCCTCATGCGGCTTGTGCTGGGGCCGTCTCGGAGCTTCCATGACTTCGGCCTTAACAATTTGGTTGTCCCGCCCAATGGTAATGGCACGCTCACCGCCGAGTTCATTCATCTTGAAATTTTCTTGCCGTTCCATCAGACGGGCTTGCGCCTGCGTCATATTAAGACCGATGCTCATATTTTCTCCTTACATCCCGTGCCGGTAGCGCACCGAAAATGCCCATCAGACTCTGATAAAGGTACTGGGCGGCAGATCAGGCAGTTCGTCGCCCGGTAAAAGTCCCTCGGTTTTCCCACCGGACAGTTGTTCTTTCCATTCGAGATACGTGGAAAAAAAGGCTTCAAACATTTCCACCCAGAGCCCTTCCGCCAGTTCCGCAGTCGGCGCGCGCATGAACAGGCACAGCCGGTCGTCAGCGTCCAGCCCGAACGAGGCGTGACCAGTATCGTTAAACAGGTAATGCGCCCTAAGCAATTTAAGCAACATGTCACGCGGCAGGTTCGCGGCTTCGTTCGTCAGCGCGGCGAAAACGTGCAACCATTTCTTGGTGTCATCTTCTTCAAAATCGATGACGATGCTGTTGTTCAGCCTGATTCTGCACAATCCCTGTTCATTCAGGCATAGCTCGGGGATGCCGAGGTGTTTGCCGATATATTGTACCATTTCGCTTGCAGTCATAGAAGTCCTCCATGATATTATGATCACAAAACACGCCATCGATAAAAAATACAATTATTTCAGCTAGTATCAACGAAAAACGACTGAGCTAACCACTCACCCGAAGCGAGACGCCAACAATGTTGGTAACGCAACGCCAACCGATGTGTCATCCGAAGGGCCAAGGGCCCGTCACAAATACACGAGATGAGCTTCGTCGCACCATGAGAATGGGTGCGTCAAGTTCAGCAAAACTTTCTCAGCATGTTAGGTGACGCAATCACTGAGGCGATCATATCCCGGCATGTTTGAAAGCTGCAGGCCTAAACATCGCAAGGATGGGTGACACCTGGCAGCGAGAAGATGGCTCGCATCCCAGCCAACTTATTGCCTACAATCTTGGTCTACTGGCTGTAACTGTAACTGAAAACATCGCTACCAGCCTGCTGCGCCACGCCGTAGCTCTTTGCCTTGATCACGCATTGGGTCCTTCAATTCAGGTCATGGCCATGTTGCCGCTTGCCCAACTCTATGTATGAAATGAACCCGACCTCCCCTACCCTGGCCAGTCAGGTCGAAAAAGCCATGCAGCCTGTCAAACAGGGTGTTGTTTCCGCTGAGCACTTCAACTGCGTGCTCAACGTCCCGGACTGGAGAAATATTTTACATATTTTACACAGTGTAAGCACTTACAGAGCTGATCTTTTCCCATTTATGTACCGCTAAAGCGGGTCTCGAAAATCCGTTCTTCCGCATTCGGACCAAACAATTTCAATCATTGGTCCCAGAATTCAATTGTCATCAATCTTCTTGTTATTAGGACGTAATCTCTTCCGGGGTGCCTACTATTTTCTAGGCTCATTCCCCACGTGGCTTCATGAAGGAGAGCTGGCGGTTGTTCTCCGTCACGACATCGCCACCGCAACCCACCCAAATAGCTCTATTCAGGCATCCCCTCAGAAACAAGTGCGTGCAGGCCAGCAACGGCCACGAGCGCATCACGGCCCGCGTGTCTGTCGACCATGAGTCCTTCAAATACGAAAACCCCAAGAGCGTATGACCCCAAGGCTTTCGGAATTATCAGCTTCACAGGCATGCCTGTATTCGGACAGACAATTTCGATTTAAGAGGGGGATCGTGTATACTGGCTTAGGGGGATTCTAAGCCCCTTCTTAGCCCCCGAAAGACACGTCGTCTTGGGGTATCCTTGACCGGACATGCCAAAAATTCCGATGATGTTCACAGGCGCGCCCAAATCGCTGAATAGGCATTACCCAGATCTTCCTTGTGACTTTTCGCCTCTCATAAAAAGGACATCCAAACAAAACTGACAAAACTTGCATTTCTTTCTATGGACAATCCACAATCCTTGGAAAATCCTGTCGCTTGGCAGGATCAAAGCAATGAGAGTCGGCATACCCCTAAATGAGCGAAGTAGGCGCACCCACAAATTTCAGGGTCAACGAAGGTGCGGGGAAGCGTGCGGGGAACGGTGCGAAAAAAGGGCCTGCAGGCAATTTCCCCCTATGTCATGCGGAGCGGAATTTTGCATGCGGGGAAGCGTACGAAAAAATATGGCCAGCAGACGAATTCTCTCTAAGCCGTGCGGGGCGCGGATTTCCGTGCGGGGAATGGTGCGGGGAAAGAAAAAGGGCTTACGAGTGGTTTACTCATAAGCCCTTGATTTCTTTGGTGCGCAATGCAAGAATCGAACTTGCGGCCTTTAGCTCCGGAGGCTAACGCTCTATCCAACTGAGCTAATTGCGCACGAGGAAAGACTACCTATGCAGACCGTCCAGGCTTGTCAAGCTTTCTCGTCTGGGATAGCCCGATTGTCCGCAACACGAATCACGAGGAGAGATCATGAGCAGCACCCGACGCATCGTCCTGGCCGTTACCGGGGCCAGCGGCATGGAGTATGCCCGCAGTCTGGCCCGCGCCCTGCGCAGTGTGCCGGGGGTGGAGCTGCACGGGATCGTGTCCGACGCCGCCAGGCAGGTGTTCCGGTACGAGCTGGGCTCTGACCCGGCCGAGCTGGACGCGTTCTTTCATGTCATCCACGAGCCCGAAAACATCGCCGCAGGCCCGGCCAGCGGGTCCTGGGAGCATTCGGGCATGATCGTGTGCCCCTGCTCCATGGCCAGCCTGGCCGCCATCGCCACGGGCGTGGGCACGAACCTCATTCACCGCGCCTCCGACGTGACCCTCAAGGAGCGGCGCACCCTGGTCCTCGTGCCGCGCGAGACGCCCTTGAACGACATCCACCTCGAAAACATGCTTCGCGCCCGCCGGGCCGGGGCCGTGATCATGCCGCCGTGCCCGGGCTTCTACCACCGCCCCAAGTCCGTGGAGGAGCTGGTGGCACAGTTCACGGGCCGGGTCATGGAGCAGCTCTCCATCCCCCACGACCTCTACGCCCGCTGGAGCTGAAAGGAGTTGCCCGCCGGGGCGCTTGATGATAGCCGATGCAGTCTATGTTCGACATAAGCCAGACCCTGCACCATTTCTCGATCATCGCCCTGCCCTTTTTCCTCGGCATCACCTGCCACGAATTCGCGCACGGGTACGTGTCCTATCTCATGGGCGACCCCACGGCCAAGCTGGCCGGGCGCCTGACCCTGAACCCGCTCAAGCACCTCGACCCGGTGGGTACCCTGGTTCTGGTCCTGACCCAGCTCATCGGCTGGGCCAAACCCGTGCCCATCAACCCGAACTACTACAAGGACTACCGCAAGGGCATGCTCTACGTGTCCCTGGCCGGGCCCATGGCCAACTTCGCGGTCATGGTCTTCTTCGTCCTGGTGCTCAAGATTCTCCTGGCCTTTGCCCAGGGACCGTCCGCCGAGTCGGCCGAATACGTGCTGCGGCCCATGATCAACATCGCCGTGGCCGGCGTCTTCATCAACGCCATCCTCGGCACCTTCAACCTGCTGCCCATCCCGCCCCTGGACGGCAGCAAGATCCTGGCCTGCCTGCTGCCCGGCCATCTGGCCATGAAATTCATGCAGCTCGAGCGATACGGCTTCATCATCCTGCTTCTGCTGGCCATAACCGGCGGACTGGGCATGATCCTGTCCCCCGTCTCGGCCTTCGTGCAAAACATGATCATTAAACCACTGCTTTAAGGTTTCCATCGATGAAGAAACAGACCGTCCTGACCGGAATCACCACCTCCGGCACGCCACACCTGGGCAATTACGTCGGCGCCATCCGCCCCTGCATCGAGGCCAGCCGCGACGAAAACGTCAACTCCTACTACTTTCTGGCCGACTTCCACTCCCTGATCAAATGCCAGGACCCCGAGCGCGTGCACCAGTCGCGTCTGGAAGTGGCCGCCACCTGGCTGGCCCTGGGCCTGGACACGGACAAGAGTACCTTCTACTGCCAGTCCGACATCCCGGAGATCCCCGAGCTGACCTGGATCCTGACGTGCATGACGGCCAAGGGCCTCATGAACCGCGCCCACGCCTACAAGGCCGCTGTCCAGGAGAACGAGGAGAACGGCAGCCCCGACCCGGACAAGGGCGTGACCATGGGGCTCTACTGCTACCCCATCCTCATGGCCGCCGACATCCTCATGTTCAACGCCAACATCGTCCCCGTGGGCAAGGACCAGATCCAGCACCTGGAGATGACTCGCGACATCGCCCAGCGCTTCAACCATCATTTCGGCGAGCACTTCGTCCTGCCCGAGGCCCGCGTGGACGAGTCCACGGCCGTGCTGACGGGCCTCGACGGCCGCAAGATGAGCAAGAGCTACGACAACTACATCCCGCTTTTCGCCCCCGAGAAGACCCTGCGCAAGCTGATCATGAAAATCGTGACCAACTCGCAGGCCCCGGAAGAGCCCAAGGAGACCGAGGGCTGCGCTCTGTTCGACATGTTCCGGGCCTTCGCCACGCCGGCCCAGGTCGAGGAGATGCGCGCCAAGTTCGCGGCCGGCATCGGCTGGGGGTACGTCAAGCAGGATCTCTTCGAGGTGGTCAACGCGCAGCTGGCCGAACCGCGGGAGAAATACGCCGAGCTCATGCAGAACCCGGCCTACATCGAGAAGGTGCTGAAGGAAGGCGCCGAAAAGGCCCGGGCCTACAGCCGCCCCTTCCTGGAGCGCATCCGCAAGTCCGTGGGAATCCGTACCCTGACGGCCTGAAACCGGGGCTGGCCTTCGGACCGGCCTTTGTATAGAAGAATTCTTATTTGTTCGTGACGGAGGATACGATGGGAGCCGCCAAGAAAGTCGTGCAACTGGAGCGCAAGGCCAAGAAGCCCGCGCTGACCGAGGTCGTCAAGGAACCCAAAACTGCCGGAAAATCCGCGAAGGTGACGCCCTACGAGGATTTCGCCGGACTGGCCCGGGAGCTGACCAGGGAAAAGTCCATGACCCATGACGAAGTGGAGGAGCTGCTCCAGGCCAAGGCCGAGCCGGTCGTTCTGGAGTCAACCGATACGTTCGCCGCGCATGACGCGCATGTTTCGGCCAACGAGCCCGCGGCAGCCCCCGAACCCCCGCGCAAGGACATGAGCAAGGCGGCACTCTTCGCCTCCCTGGTGGCCGTAATCCTGCTTCTGGGCTTCTATTTCAACCTGAACCAGAACATCAAGAGCCTCACGGCCCAGGTCCAGGACCTGGCCTCCATCAAGACCTCCGTGGCCACCCTCGACACCAAGGTCGGCACCATGGAATCCAAGGTGGCGGACCTCGAAACCCTGCCCGCCAAGACCCGCGCCGCCCTCATGAGCAGCATCCTGGACGAGATGAGCCAGAAGACCTCCTACATGTCCGGCCAGCTCCAGTCCCCGGAGCAGCAGGACAAGCTCATGAAGGCCAAGGAGCTCATCCAGCAGGTGCAGACCGAACTGAACGCCCAGAACTAGGCAGGCGTCCGACGCGCGCCGGCCCTCTCCGGTGAACGCGAGGAACCGGCGACGGCCAGCACCGCGAGTTCGCGCTGTCGGCGATGACTTTTGAACGATCAGGGGCCCGGGCAACCGGGCCTCTCGCTTTCCTGGCCGACGGGGCAGGCCGGAAACGGATGGCCGATGCGCCTTGTCCGCCCATCCCCTTTTCTGTAGACCGGAACACGTCACAAACTTCCCTATGCCAAGGACCACCATGCCCGAGCACAACCCCATCCTGAACTGGGAGATTTTCCCGGACTTCTCCGCCATCACCGCCGACCATGTCGTCCCCGCCATCCGGGAGGCCGTCGCGCGCAGCACTGCGGAGCTTGAAATGCTGGAAGCCTCGCGCCCAGCCACCTGGCACGGGCTCCTCGTGCCCCTCGAACGGCTCACGGACCGTGTGTCCAGGGCCTGGGGCCTGGCCACGCACCTGCACAACGTCAGGAACTCCCCGGCCATGCGCAAAGCCTACGCCGAGGCCCAGCCCCTGGTGGTGGAATTCTCGAGCCGACTGGGCCAGAGCCGTCCCGTGTACGAAGGCCTCACGGCCCTGCTGCAGGGCCCCGAATATCAGACTTTAAGCCTCGCACTGCAACGTACCATCACCCTCCTGGCCCGCGACGCGGCGCTGCAGGGCGTGGGTCTCGAAACCGAGGCCCGCGAGCGGTTCAACGCCATCAGTCAGGAACTGGCCGAGCTGTCCACCCGCTTCACCAACAACGTCCTCGACGCCACGCAGGCCTACGCCCTCGTCCTGACCAGCCCGGACGACGTCGCGGGGCTGCCCGCGGACTCCCTGAGCCTGGCCGCGGGCAAGGCCAGGGCCCGCGGCCACGAAGGCGCCACGGCCGAAGCCGGCCCGTGGGCCGTGACCCTGGACCTGCCGTCCTTCCTGTCCTTCATGCAGCATGCCTCGCGCCGCGACCTGCGCGAGGAGGTCTACCGGGCCTACATCACCCGGGCCTCGGCCGGCGAGAACGACAACCTGCCGCTCATTCTGCGCATCCTCGCCCTGCGCCGGGAGCAGGCCGGGATGCTCGGTTTCGGGAATTTCGCGGCCATGAGCCTGGCCCGCAAGATGGCCCCGGACACGGCGGGCATCGAGGCCCTCCTGCACACCATCCGCGAGGCGGCCACGGACCCGGGCCTGGGCGACCTCATCGAACTGGGCGATCTGGCCCGCGAGCGCGGCCAGGACGATGAAATCCAGCCCTGGGACGTCATGTTCTGGACCGAGCGCCTCAAAGAGGAACGCTTCGGGCTGCGCGACGACTTCGTCCGTCCGTACTTCCCCCTGCCGGCGGTCCTGAAGGGGCTGTTCGAAAGCATCGGCGATCTCTTCGATGTCCGCATCGAAGCGGCCGACGGCGTGCCCGTCTGGCATCCCGACGCGACGTTCTACCGCGTCCTGGACGGCCGGGGCCTCGAAATCGCGGGGCTCTATCTCGACCCCTACGCCCGGCCCGAGGAAAAGCGGGGCGGGGCCTGGATGGACGAGCTGTGCGGCCGCAGCACCGTCTGCGCGGCATCGGGACGCGATATCCGCCTGCCCGTGGCGTACGTGAACTGCAACCAACGCCCCGGCCTGGACGGGGCGCCGTCGCTGATGAGCTTCCAGGAAGTGACGACCCTTTTCCACGAGTTCGGCCACGCCCTGCAGCACATGCTGACCACGGTCCGGCACGGCTTCGTGGCCGGCATCTCCAACGTCGAGTGGGACGCCGTGGAGTTGGCCAGCCAGTTCATGGAGAACTGGTGCTACCACCGCCCCACCCTGGCCGGACTGGCGCGCCACTACCTGACCGGCGAGCCCATGCCCGGAGACATGGTGGACAAGCTGCTCGGCGCCCGCACCTTCCGCGCCGGCTCCAACGCCCTGCGCCAGATCTCCTTCGCCCTGACGGACCTGGCCCTGCACACGGCCGACCCCGAGGGCCTCGACCCGCTGGCGGTCGCCCAGGCCATCGCCCAGGATATCCTGCCCCTGCCGCCCCTGCCCGAGGATCGCTTCCTGTGCTCCTTCTCGCACATCTTCTCCGGCGGGTACGCCGCGGGCTACTACAGCTACAAATGGGCCGAGGTGCTGAGCGCCGACGCCTTCGGGGCCTTCGAGGAAGCCGGGCTGGACGATCCGGACGCGCGCAGGGCCCTGGGCCGGCGCTTCCGCGACACGGTCCTGGCCCTGGGCGGCAGCCGCCACCCCATGGACGTCTTCCGGCTCTTCCGCGGCCGCGAACCCGACCCGCAGGCCCTGCTGCGCCAGGAAGGGCTGCTGCCCGGCGGGAGGAGCTGACATGTCCGTCCAATGGTTCCCGGGCCACATGCACCGGGCCCGCAAACAGATCGCGACCGTCATGGCCAAGGTCGACGTGGTCATCGAGGTTCTGGACGCCCGCCTGCCGGGCTACAGCGAGAACCCCCTGCTGCGCGAGCTGCGCGGCGACCGCCCCTGCCTCAAGGTCCTGAACAAGAGCGATCTGGCCGACCCGGCCGTGACCGAGGCCTGGAAGGACTTCTACCGCACGCAGGGCGCCGTGCCCATGGAGATCGTCGGCACCTCGGCCAAGGACGCAAAGCGCATCCTGGCCGTGCTGCCCGGCATGGTCCCGCCGCGCAATTTCATCATGCAGCCCGTGAACTGTCTCATCGTCGGCATCCCCAACGTCGGGAAGTCCACCCTCATGAACGCCCTGGTCGGCCGCAGGGTGGCCCGCGCCGCCAACCAGGCGGCCATCACCACCAAGCAGAAGCGCGTGCACATCGGCGACGAGTTGACCATCTACGACACCCCCGGCGTGCTCTGGCCCAAGATCGAGAACGAACAGGCCTCCTACATGCTGGCCGCCAGCGGCGCCGTGCGCGAGACGGCCATGGATAACGCCGAGGTCGCCGCCCGCGCGGGCGTCTACCTCCTGCGCGAATACCCGGAACTGCTGCGGGCACGCTACAAGCTGGCGGAACTGCCCGCCGGGGGGCTCGAACTGCTGGAAGCCGTGGGCCGCAAGCGCGGCTGCCTGGTCAAGGGCGGCGACGTCGACCTGACCAAGGCCGCCGGCATCCTGCTGAACGAACTGCGGGCCGGGCAGATAGGGCGCATCAGCCTGCAGAAGCCGCCCCGTGGATAAGCGGCGTGAGCCTGTCGGGGAAAAAAAAACACAAGCAGGAGGCAGACCGGGGGTTTTTATTTGGGGGGGGGGGGGGAAATGGAATTTTTTTTAAAGATTTTAAAATGA
>JANJWV010000001.1 GCA_024709365.1 Desulfomicrobium sp.
AGTCGGACAGTCGACGGCCCTGTCCGGAACGAAGCGCCCCGTTCGGGCGTATCGTTGGTCGTCAGAAGACAGGGAAAGGCATGAGGCGGGGAGAACGGTCGTGAATGCTGGAGGGGGAAAAAGAGGCGCCCCCGGGAGGCGGGGGCGCCGGAAGATCACTTCACGTGGCAGCTGTTGCAGGCCAGGGGGGCGTCGCCCTGTCCCTGCTTCTTGAGGTCGCGGTGGCAGCCCACGCAGCTCTTGGAGGTGTCCTTGGTGGTGTGGAAGGCGTTGTAGAGGGAGTTCGCGGTCGTGCGGTCCTTGGCGTTGTCGTGACAGCCTTCGGACATGCAGCTCTGGAAGGTGTAGGTCTGCGGCACGGTGTGGTGGCAGTCCTGACATGCGATGTGCATGTGCGAAGCGTGGTTGAACGTCACTTCGGCCTTCTTGGGGGTGTAGTCCTTGACGCCTTTGGCGCTCATCAGGACGCTCTCGGGCATCTCGACGCTTGCGGCCATGGCGGTGGCGACACCGCCCAGAATCAGCAGCCCCACGAGCAGGGCAAGGGTTCCAATCCGTTTCATCCTATCCTCCTTAGAAATGTTCTTCGATCACGCACAAGGCCCGTGGCTCCGCCGGTTCAGGGGACAGGGCGGCGGCGGGCCGGCATCCCTCGACAAAGTTTTTTCCTGTATATTCATCCCTTGCGGAGGGCAAGAACTTAAATGTGAAGTTTGTCACGAGGGGCCGCGGCCCGTTTCCGCCCGTTCTTTCGGCATGTTCGCGTCTTGACAGTCCCCTGCCTGCGGGTAGGAATCGGGAAGGCGCGCGTGCGCTGCACGGCGGCGCGAAAACAGAGCAAGGAGCATTCATGCCCGACCCACAGCCCCTCGAACCCCTGGTCCAGATGGACATCGTCAAGGTCACGGCCGCCGGTCCCGCCCGCGAGATGGACGTCGTGGCCACGGAGGTGCCCGTGACCCTCATGGCCGGGGACACGGAAATCGCCACCCTGATGTGCACCCCCGAACACCTGGACGACCTGGCGCGCGGCTTCCTGCACACCTCGGGACTCCTGGACAGGCCGCAGGACTTCCTCGGCAGCGAGGTCGACCCGGCCGTGTGGGCCGTGCGCGTATCCCTGGCCACGGCCGTGGACCCGGAGCGCCTTTCGCGGCGCACCTTCACCTCGGGCTGCGGCAAGGGCGTCATGTTCGCCAGCGCCCCGGAGCTGGAAGTCCGTTCGCCCCTGCCCGGCGGCTTTTCCCTGCCCGCGGCGCGCATCCAGGAACTGGCCAACTGGTTCCGGCGCTATTCCGACCTGCACCACGCCACGGGCGGGGTGCACACCGTGGCCCTGAGCGTGGAGGGCCGGGAGCCGGAGCTCATCCGCGACGACGTTGGCCGCCACAACGCCGCCGACAAGGTCGTGGGGCGGGCCCTGCACGACGGCATCGACCTCTCGCGCACGGTCATGGTCACCTCGGGCCGCATCTCCTCGGAGATCGTGCACAAGGGCCGTCGGGCCGGCATCCCCATCCTCGTCTCCCTCGGCGCGCCGACCCACCAGGCCGTGCTGCTGGCCCGCGACATGAACCTGACCCTGATCGGCTTCGCCCGCCAGAACAGGTTTTCCATCTTCGCCTGCCCGGAGCGTGTGGCATGAGATTCACAATGCCGGGTCCGGCCCGCATTTTCGTGCTGCTGGCCGTGTTGGCGCTGCTGGCGGCCTGCCGTGGCGAGGATGAGCGTCTGCTGGAACCCCGTGCGGCCTATGAACTCATCGAGCAGAACAGGAACGCGAAGGATTTCCTCATCCTGGACGTGCGTACGCCTGGGGAATTCGGGAGGGGGTATATCGAGGGGGCCGTGCTCATGAACTATTACGACCCCGATTTCGCGGAACGCTTCGCCGCCCTGGACCGCAACCTGACCATCCTGACATACTGCCACGTCGGGAGCCGCAGCTCAGGCGTGCTGGCCTTGGCCGACAAACTGGGTTTCAAGCGCGTCTTCGACCTGCGCGGCGGCATAACGGCCTGGAAAGGCGGCGGCCTGCCTGTCGCCAAAGGCGGGGCAGGCTCCTAAAGCGTGATGATTTTGTCGGCGACGTGCTGACTGGTGACCACGTCGAGCATGTTGGTGACCTCGCCCACGACCTTGCTGTCCATGAGCTTGAAGAATTCGAGGCAGGTGCCGCAGACCAGGATGGACACGCCGGCGGCTTCGAGCTTTTTCAGGTTCTCCGAGGCCGGGTTGGCGTCCGTGGCCAGTCTGACGCCGCCGTTGACCAGGATGATGCGCCACAGGGCGTCGCCCAGTTCCGGCAGGGTGGCCAGGAAGTTGCCCATGAGGCGCGAGCCAAGGGTGTCGTCGCCCTGGCCGATGACGTCGCGGGTGATGAAGACGAGGATTTTCGGGGCGCAGACCGGGCAGGCCCGTTCCGCAGGCTGCGCTGCGGCTGCGGGGGCCGCTGCGGCGCCTTCAGCCCCTGCCGCGCGGGATGCGGTGATGGTCCACAGGCCGCCGTCCTTGCGCATGTCGTCGATGCGCATGCCCTTGCTGGCCAGGAAGCGGGAGACATTTTCCTTGGCCGCGTCGTTGTCCACGACGACCTGCAGTTCCTGCGGCGACTGGGAGTCCAGAAGCTGCTTGCAACGCAGCACGGGGTTGGGGCATGGTTCGCCTTCGCAATCGAGAATGATGGGCATGGCCGGGCTCCTTGTTTTTTTTCGATGCATTACGCAGTGTTGCGGAGCGGTCAAATCGTTTTGATCTATCAAACGGCCACCTGACCATCGGCAAATTCGATTCCATACAGGAGACAGCAGTGCGCCTTTCCATTCCGCCGCGGCTCATCGGGGCCATCCTCGTTCCCCTGGTCCGCCTGTGGGCCATGACCCTGCGGCTGGAACGACGCAACCTGGCCGTCTTCAAGGATCCGGAGCTGCGCGCCAGACGCCCCGTCATCATCCTCTGGCACGACGAGATCTTCCCGCTCATTCCCTCCCACTCCGACGAGCGCATGGCCTGCGTGGTCAGCCAGAGCAAGGACGGCGAGATCCTGGCCGCGGTGCTGGAGGGGCTCGGCTACAGCACCGTGCGCGGTTCCAGTTCGCGCGGGGGGGTGCGCGCCCTCATCGCGGCCAAGCGTTTCATGGAGGCCCACGACCTCGGGGTCATCTTCACCGTGGACGGCCCGCGCGGCCCGCGCCACAAGGTCAAGCCGGGCGCCGTGTTCCTGGCCAACCTGGCCGGATCGCCCGTGGTGCCGGTGCGCGCGGTCATGGAGCGGGCCAAGGTCTTTCACAGGGCCTGGGACAAGTTTCAGCTGCCCTGGCCCTTTTCGCGCTGCGTCATCACCTACGGCGACCCGGTGGACCTGCCGGACTGCACCCGCGACCCCGATGAAATGCAAAGGCAGTGCGAGGCCCTGGAGAGAATCATGAACGAACTTGGAGGCCGCTGATGCGGGACGTGTGCTACAACGCCTTTCTTCCCTTCGGGGCGGCCCTGTCCCTGAAGCGTCTGCAGGCTTTGGGCAGGGGACTGGGCAGCCTCATGTGGGCCGCGCTGCCCGCCCGCAGGCGGGAAACCACGTCCTGCGTCCGGGACAGGCTGGGCGTGGCGGAGTGGCGGGCCAGGGAGCTGGCCAGGGAAAGCTTCCGGCACAGCGCATGTTCCTTTCTGGAGATTTTCCACACCCGCCAGGTGGACCCGCGGTTCCTGCGCGACCGGGTCGAGTTCGAGAACCCCGAGCTCTTCGAGCGCATGTCCTCGACCTTGAGGCCCGTGGTGGCCACGACGGCCCATCTGGGATCGTGGGAGCTGCTGGTCGGCCTCATAGGCGCATTCTCCTCGCGCAGCGACTGCCACGTGGTGGTGCGCCTGCCCAAGGACGAGGAACTGGGCCGGATGATCATGCACATGCGCTCCCAGCCGGGCATCCGCATTCTGCCCCACCGGGACGCCGCCACCGAGACCCTGGGCCACCTGCGCGCCGGGGGCATGAGCGCCTTCCTGGTGGACCACAACTGCAAGCGCGCCGAAGCCCAGTTCCTGCCGTTTCTGGGCGAGGTCGCGGCCGTCAACAAGGGCCCGGCCATCCTGGCCCTGCGGGCCAAGGCCGAGGTCTGGCCCTGCTTCCTGCTCCGCCTGCCCGAGGGGCGATTCCGCTTCGTGACCCTGCCCTGCCTTGACACCGCCTGCCTCACGGGGAGCAGGGCGGAGCGCATCGAGAGCATCTGCCGCTTTTACACCGACGCCGTGGAGCGTATGGTCCGCATGTATCCGGAACAGTGGTTCTGGATGCACCGCCGCTGGAAAACCCGTCCCTGACCCACCAAATTCAGACGCGAGGAGACGCCATGTCCTTGAAACGACTCATTCCCGCCGCCAGGGGAGAAGCCCCGGCGGACCTTCTCATACGTGGTTGCATGCTGGTCAACGTCCTGTCCGGCGAAATCCATCCTGCAAGCATCGGCGTCAAGGACGGCGTGTTTCTCGGCATCGGCGACTACGAGGCCGCGGAAACCCTGGACGCCGAAGGGCGCTTCCTCTGTCCGGGACTGGTGGAAGGGCACATCCACATCGAATCGACCCTGCTCGACCCCGTGCGCTTTGCCCGGGTGGCGGCGGGCCACGGCACGGCCGTGACCGTCTGCGACCCCCACGAGATGGCCAACGTGCTCGGGCTCGACGGCATCCGCTGGCTGCTGGAGACGACCTGCAAGCTGCCCATGGAGATTCGCTGCATGATGCCGTCCTGCGTGCCGGCCACGCACCTGGAGACGGCCGGAGCCAGGATATCGCCGCAGGAAATTCAGGCGATGCTTGATGATTTTTCCGAACGCATGCCCGGACTTGCTGAAATGATGAATTATCCCGGCGTGCTGTTTCAGGACCCGCAGGTTCTGGCCAAGCTCGTGGCGGCCGGGACGAGGCCCATCGACGGCCATGCGCCGGGGCTGACGGGCCTCGACCTGAACGCCTACATCCTGGCCGGTCCGGGGAGCGACCACGAGGCCGTGCACCTGGCCGAGGCCCGGGAGAAGCTGCGCAAGGGGATGCATGTCATGCTCCGCGAAGGCAGCTCCGAGAAGAACCTTGTGGAACTCCTGCCCCTGATCAACGATTTCAACAGCCAGAACTGCTCCCTGGTGACCGACGACCGCCACTGCGACGACCTGCTGCGCCAGGGGCACCTCGACCACGCCGTCCGCCTGGCCGTGAGCAACGGTCTTTCGCCCTTGCGGGCCATCCAGATGGCCTCCATCAACACGGCGCGGTATTTCCGCCTGCACCGCAGAGGGGCCGTGGCCCCGGGCTACAGGGCGGACTTCATCCTTCTCGACGACCTGGATTCCTTCGCCATCTCCTCCGTCCATCTGCGCGGCAGGCACATCGACGACCAGTCGTGGGACGCCGCCCCGAGCGGCGTCACGGTGACCGGCAGCGTCCATCTCGGCGAACTGTCCACGGACTGCCTCGACATCCCGGCCCGCGACGGGCGGGTCCGCGTGATCCGAACGGTGCCGGGGCAGATCGTGACCGAGGCCGACCTGGTCAAACCCAGGGTCGAGGACGGTCTCGTCTGCGCCGACCCGGAGGCGGACGTGGCCAAGCTGGCCGTGTTCGAGCGCCACCACGGCACCGGGGGCTGGGGGCTGGGCCTGGTGGGGGGGCTCGGGCTCCGGCGGGGCGCCCTGGCCGGAACCGTGGCCCACGATTCCCACAACCTCATCGTGGCCGGTGTCTCGGACGCCGACATGATGCTGGCCGTGCGGACCCTGGAGGCGTGCGGCGGCGGCTATGTCTGCGTCGAAGGCGGCCGGGTGCTGGAACTCCTGCCCCTGCCCCTGGCCGGACTCATGAGCGACCGCGAACCCGAAGAGGTCGCGGCGGGGCTGGATCGCCTCAACGCCGCGGCGCGGTCCCTGGGCTGCCCTGCCGACATCAACCCGTTCATGCAGCTGTCATTCCTGTCGCTGCCGGTCATTCCCAAGCTGAGGCTGACCGACAGGGGGCTGGTCGACGTTTCTTCCTTTGATTTTGTGTCGTTACACGAATAGTGCTTGCGTTCGTCAGTAGGTGCAATTAATTACTCTTCCTGCTTGAAAACGGCACTACTGCGGAGGAAACTATGTGGGCGCGACTGAGTCTGAAGTGGAAGATACTGCTGATCACCGGCTGCGGCCCATTGGTCCTGGCACTGGTCATGGCCTGGATGCATGTGCGGGACGTCACGGACGCCGCCATCGGCGGCAAGCTCAAGGAGAGCCGCTCCGTGGTCATGATGGCCGAATCCGTGCGCGAGGACATGGCCCACAAGCACAAGCTCGGAGTGCTCCGCCCGCTGGATGAACTCAAGGACGATCCGGCCAGGCTGCTGCAATCCGTGCCCATCGTCTCGGCCATGAACACGGCCGGGGCCAGGGCCGCGGAGGCCGGGTACGAGTTCAGGGTGCCCAAGGAGAGCCCCCGCAACCCGAAGAACGAGCCCAATGACCTGGAACGGAAGGTGCTGGCCGAATTCAGCTCCTCGAACATCCAGGAAAAGGTCATCGTCGAGAAGGACAGGCTCCTCTATTTCAAGCCCATCCGCCTGTCCGAGGACTGCCTGTACTGCCACGGCAACCCCAAGGGCGAGAAGGACCCGACCGGGGGCGTCAAGGAAGGGTGGAAGGCCGGCGAGGTGCACGGCGCGTTCGTCGTCATCTCCTCCCTGGAGGAGACCAACGCCTCGATCCTGGCCAGCGAGCTTACCGTCGGCGCGGTCACCATGGGCATCCTGCTGCTGGTTGGCGCCGTTTCCTGGCTGCAGATCAGGGCCAGCGTGCTGCGGCCCCTACGTGAGGCCGGCGACTACCTGGAACGTCTGGCCGACGGCGACATGACCGGTGAACTGACGGTCAGCCGCAAGGACGAGCTGGGCGACATGCAGGGGCACCTCAACCATATGGCTTCGAGCCTGCGGGTCATCGTCCGGGACATCACCGAACGGGCCAGGGTGCTTCTGGGCTCCTCGGCCGAACTGGAGGCCATGTCCGACGGTCTGCTGAAGAGCGCCGACGAGCTCTCGGCCAAGTCAGGCACCGTGGCCACGGCCTCGGAGGAGATGAACGCCAACATGAACTCCGTGGCCGCGGCCATGGAGCAGGCCTCCACCAACGTCGGCACCGTGGCCACGGCGGCCGAGGAGATGAGCGCCACCATCCACGAGATCGCCGGCAACACGGACAAGACCCGCGAAGTCACCCGGCGCGCCGTGGACAAGGCCAATTCCGCCTCACAGCGCGTGGACCAGCTCGGCGTGGCCGCCCGCGAGATCGGCAAGGTCACCGAAACCATCACGGCCATCTCCTCCCAGACCAACCTGCTGGCCCTGAACGCGACCATCGAGGCGGCCCGGGCCGGAGAGGCCGGCCGCGGCTTCGCCGTCGTGGCCAACGAGATCAAGGAACTGGCCAACCAGACGGCCTCGGCCACGGAAGAGATCCGCGAGCGCATCGCCGGCATCCAGGCCTCCACGTCGGCCACCACCGAGGAGATCGGTCAGGTCATGGAGGTCATCGGCGAGGTCAGCACCTTCGTCTCAACCATCGCCGCCGCCGTGGAGCAGCAGTCCGCCACCACCCGCGACATCGCCGAGAACGTGGGCCAGGCCTCCATGGGCATCCAGGAGGTCAACGAGAACGTGTCGCAGGCTTCGGTGGTCACGGGCGAGATCGCCAAGGACATCGTCCAGGTCAGCACCGCTTCGGGGCACATCTCGACCAGCAGCACGGAGCTCAAGCGGAGCTCGGAGAACCTGTCCATGCTGGCGGGGGCCCTGGAGGGACTGGTCAAGAAGTTCAAGGTGTGACGGGTCGCATCCAGGGATGAACGAGATGGAGCGCGCCCTTCGGGGCGCGTTCCGTTTTTCATCCCCCAGGCCCTTCCGATTGTCGCTTCCTTCCCGGTCTTTTTCGTCATACCTCTCCATCATGGACGTCCGCACCGCGTCCGAGGGAGGTAACGCTCATGAAAGGCTTTCTTCGCGCCTGGCTCCTGGTCCTGCTTCTTGCGGCAGAGGCCCTGTCCGCACCCGCACATCTCTACAGATACATGGACAACCCGCAGCCCGTGGGCAGCGGCAACCTGAGTTTCCTGGTCTGGAACGTCTACACCGCCACCCTGTATGCGCCCGCCGGGAGCTGGCGTCCTGACGGGCCCTTCGCGCTGCATATCGTCTATCACATGGAACTCAAGGGGGCGGACATCACGTCGAGGAGCATCGAGGAAATGCGCCGACAGGGCCTGGACGACCCGGAAACGCTGCGGCGCTTCGGGGCGCTCATGGAGGCGATTTTCCCCGACGTCGTCAAAGACACGACCCTGACGGGGGTGCGCGACACGGCGGGAGGAACGCTGTTCTACAGGGACGGCGTCTTCATCGGAGCCATACGGGAACTGGAATTCACGGACCGCTTTTTCGATATCTGGCTTTCGCCCGAAACGAGCGAACCGAAGCTCCGCGCCCGGTTGCTTGGCGGAAGTTGAGCACAGGCCCCGTCGGCCGGTGCGCACGGCGCCGGGGTTGGGGGAGCTTTCACTGCACGCGCTTTCAGGGCGACTCGTCGATGCCGCCTTGAAAGCGCGTGGCGGTTAGGGCTTCTTGAAGCCGTACCTGGCCAGTATGGCCTGGCCTTCGGCGCCCAGGACGAAGTCGACGAAGGTCTGGCCCTTGTCCTTGTTCTTTGAGGCCTGCAGCAGGGCGACGGGGTAGCTGATGGGCTTGTGACCGGCGACCTCGAGGGCGACCTTGACCTTGTCGGCGCGCGTGGCGGCGTCCGTGGCGTAGACGAAACCGGCCTGGACCTCGCCGCGGGCCACGTAGTCCAGGGCCTGGCGCACGTTCTCGGCCAGGACGAACTTCGGCGTCAGGGCGTCGTAGAGCCCGGCCGCGGTCAGGGTGCCCTTGGCGTAGCGGCCCACGGGCACGGACTCGGGGTTGCCGATGGCGACGAGCTTGAAGGCGTCACCCTGCAGTTCCTTGACGTCCTTCACGGCCAGGCCGCCCTCGGCGGGCACGACGAGC
>JANJWV010000029.1 GCA_024709365.1 Desulfomicrobium sp.
TCGGCGGGATATTGATCCGTGAAGATATTTCCGCAAGGAAGGAGACCGAATTGTCGCTGTTGGCCAGTGAGGAGCGTCTTCGCATTATCGCGGAAAATACTTCTGACTGGGAATATTGGCGCGGTCCAGACGGAAACTATGTTTGGGTGTCCCCTGCCTGCGAACGTATTACTGGTGTTGCGGCAGAATCTTTTTTGGGTCCTTCAGGAATGAAGATTCGTTCTATTGTTCATCCTGATGACTATCATAAATGGGTGTCACATCTTGATGAGGTTGATAGAAATTTTTCCGGTCACCGGGAAATAGATTTGCGTGTTATTACGCCATCCGGAGAAGTTGTCTGGATCAGTCATAATTGCAGGCCGATTTATGGTGCATTGGGAGAGTATCTGGGGCGAAGAGGATGTAATCGGGATATTTCTGACCGAAAATTGTCAGAAATAGAAATGAAATTCGCTAAGGAAGAGGCTGAGAGAGCTAATGCCGTTAAGTCAGAATTCCTTGCAAATATGAGTCACGAAATACGTACTCCGCTCAATGGAATTTTAGGCATGATTCAACTTTTAGAAACAACAGATCTTGATATCGAACAGAGACAATATTGTGAGCTTGCAACACAGGCAGGGAAACGCTTGACTCGTCTTTTGGCAGATATTTTGGATATTACAAAAGAAGATTCCGGAAAATTGCAAATTCGTAGCGATGTATTCGATTTAGAAGATCTGGTCATGCAAGTCTGCGATCTCTTTGTGCCCATAGCAATGCAAAAGAATGTAGTATTGCATAAAATTATCAATCTTCAAAATTCCAGACAATTTGTCGGAGATTCTTTGCGACTTCAGCAAATTTTGACGAATATTATAGGAAATGCTTTCAAATTCACAGATCATGGGCAAGTTGCCATTGATGTTTGTCACATTCCAAAAAAGTATTTTGATGTAAGTCGTGTATTATTTAAAGTTTCCGACACTGGATGCGGTATTTCCGATGAAGATATTGCAAAATTATTTCAGCCATTTTCTCAAATTAATTGTGGTTATACGCGATCACATCAGGGCGCTGGGCTCGGCTTGGAGATAAGCAAGCGTCTCGTCCGGCTTATGAATGGCAATATGTCTGTTGTCAGTGAGGTTGGCGTAGGGTCTCATTTCTATATATCAATTCCATTTTCAAATACTAATGTCTTGTCTGCAATTCAAGATAGTGGCGCGTGTGATAAGGCTGTTGCGCATAGCAGTGTTCGAGTGTTGCTTGTTGAAGATGATAATGTAAATCAATTGTTTATAAAAAAATCTTTAGAAAAGTATGGGCACTCTGTTGTTATGGTCGATAACGGTAGAGATGCTCTGACAAGAATCTTGGAAGAGTATTTTGATGTAATATTGATGGATATGCAGCTTCCAATTATGAGTGGTGTAGATGCTATTCAGCAAATCAGAAATAATCCTATGTTTAAGCAACAGTCAAATATACCGATCGTTGCTGTGACGTCCTATGCTATGCCTGGAGACAAGGAAAGTTTTTTGAATTTAGGTGCCAGCGCGTATTTATCAAAGCCGTTAAAAATGGATAAGCTTATTGAGATATTTAATAAATTTGGCATTAATGCTTGTGATCATTGATTTGTAATCGTCTATATAAATTTTTTTCGATGTGCAGTTTTTTAATGCTTTGATTTCTGATTGTATTGTCAAAACAAAAATACACGCCTTGAGAGCATGTCTTGCGTACTTTGTTGTCTTCGAATTTAAAATGATTAACGTTTAATGACATACTCAGACACCAGTATGGTGGAGTTAACTTTGGATATGTGCGCTGGTTATCTATCTGATCATTTCACGGAATGAATCTCGTCCCTCTTGTGGTGATTCTTCACAGACTCTGCTTTCAATACGTAGGACCGGTTATCACATGCGCCCCTATGGCATGCTGTCCCCGCGTTTCTGCAAGGAGGCCTAGGACTGCCGGGCAATGGATGTTTCAGATCGTGGGTGTCTTACTGGAAAACCGGAAGAATCGTGGGGCGCAACATGGACTATGTCGAATGCCTGATGCCTGAGGCTATTCGGGTGGAAATGTGCAACCCAGGCGTGATTCGCTGAATTTTGACGAAAAAAAGATGCGAGCCGTAAGCGGCTGGTGCTGAAAGTTGATGTTTTTACATGGATTTCGAAGACTCCCGTAGTCTTTGGAAACGCTGTCCGAGGTATGACCCGGCCATGTACGCGGCGAGGCTGACCAGTGTCGTCGGGACGATGGCGTGGATGCCGCCCATGGCGGGTTTCATGATGGAGAGGGCCATGAAGGCGGTCACGCCGCAGACGATGGAAGCGACTGCGCCCCTGGCGTTGCCGGACTGGCAGTACAGGCCCAGCACGATGGGGCAGAGGAAGGCGGCTTCGAGGCCGCCGAAGGCGAAGAGGTTGATCCAGACCAGGAGGTCCGGCGGTTCGAGGGCTGCGACGAAGACCAGCAGGCCGACGACGGCCGTGATCCAGGTGCTCGTCCTTTTCAGCGAGGCCACGGGCATCCGGGAGGCGTCGCCCTTGAGCCGGTAGTGGATGTAGAGGTCTTTGATGATGGCGGCGGAGACCAGCAGGAGCATGGAGTCGACCGTGGACATGATGGCCGCCAGGGGGCCGGCGATGAACACGCCCGCCCATACGGGGGAGAGCAGTTTGAGGATCATCGTCGGCATGGCCAGGTCGCCGGCGGGGAGGTCCGGGAAAACGGCGCGGCCGAAGGTTCCGGCGAGGTGAGCGCACAGGATCATGAAGCCGATGAGCAGGGTGCCGATGACCATGGCGTCGTGCATGGCGCGGGAGTCCCGGTAGCCCATGCAGCGCTGGGTGGTGTGCGGCAGGCCCAGCACGCCGATGCCCACCAGGACCCAGAAGGACAGGGTGAAGGCTTGCGGCACTGCGTTGCCCGGCCCGGTGGGCGTGATCAGGCCGGGGTCGATGTCCTTGAGCGTCGAGACGCATTGCGCCACGCCGCCTCCGGCGTTGATGACGGCCAGCAGCACCACGACCACGGCCACGACCATGACCATGCCCTGGATGGCGTCCGTCAGCACCACGGCGCGGAAACCGCCGACCGCCGTGTACAGCACCACGCTGATGCCGAACAGGGAAAGGCCGACGGCGTAGGGGTAGCCCGTGACGGTCTGGAAGAGGCGCGCCCCGCCGATGAACTGCGCCAGCATGGCGGCCATGAAGAAGACGATCAGGGCCACGGAGCACAGGATGACCACCGCGTCGCTGTCGTAGCGGGCGCGCAGGTAGTCGGTGATGGTCACGGACCGCGTCTGGCGCGCCACGATGGCGAACCGTTTGCCGAGCACCCCCAGCGTGAGGAACGCCGTGGGCACCTGGATCATCGCCAGCAGCACCCAGCTCAGCCCGAACCGGTACGCGACGCCGGGACCGCCGATGAAACTGCTGGCGCTGGTGTAGCTGGCGATGATGGTCATGGCGAGGACAAAGCCCCCCATGGACCGGCTGCCGATGAAGTATTCCTCGATGAATCCCTGCGAGGTCGACTTCGACGACTGTTGGCGGGCCCACAGCGCAATGCCGATGGACAGGGCCAGGTACACGATCATGGGGATAATGGTCTGGATCGAGCCGGTCATCATTCGTTCTCGCCTTTCATTGCAGGAATGTCCCGGACCTCGGCGTCAAGCGGTATTTCCTTGAAGAACAGCCGTACGACCAGCCAGAGGAGGGCGGTGGTGAGTGGGTAGCCAAGAATGCAGCTGTAAAAGAACCACGACGGGAAACCGAATACGTATGAATATGTTTCGGGGTCTTTGTCTCCGATCCCGTAGCCGGAAAAGTACCACCATAAGAAATACAGGGCGTAAACTGCCAAAGCTGCCAGGGCTTCCCTGTTCGCCTGCCTGATTCGATTGTTTCGATTTGTGTCCATTATGCGTTCACGATGTTGTTATTTGAATCGAATTGTCCAGATTTCCGCATATTATCTCTTTCTCAAGAAACGTCTTTTCGTGCCGCTTGCAAGACATTTCAACGGATTCATTCTCTGTCACGATGGCCTGACGCTGCGTCCGCCGCCTTTGCGGGAGGAGGGGGCGTCGCATGGCGCGCTCGATTATCGATGGCGCCGGTAAGGCGGGAAGGTATAAAATTTTGAGAATGATTGGAAGTTTTGATGAAGCATCCCGGTTCCCCGGGTGATCGCGTGCTGTCGCACACGAGGAGGGCACGCAGGAACGTTGCATGCAAACTACAAACAATGCCGGTGAGTTGCAACATGTTTGCAACAGGCGTGGGAGCGGCGTCGATTTTTCCGGTCTTTCCGCAATGGCCGATACGCGGCTTCGGCAGGGGCGAAGCCGCGACGTCGCGGCGTGCTTGAAATGCCGGCGCTCCATCGCCTGGAGTGTCCGCCCATGCGCCGTTTCCGGCATTGTGCGTCCCCGCCGCGCGCCGGGTGCGGCTTTCTCCGGTTCGGGCGCGGCCGATAACCAGAGGCGTTGCGATCCCGCATGGCGTCCTTTCTGTGCTTTTCTGCCCGAGGAGAATATATTTCATTTCCCGGAATGAATCTCGGCCGTCTTGTGATGATTCTTCACGTGACGCGATGACGTAATGGAGACTGGATTATCGATTAGTCCGAAAAATCGGACACAGTGAATTTGAAAATATGGATAATCTGTACTCTATATTACCGAACAAGATTTCGAATAATTTATACATATCAAACATACTGTTCTTGAATTAGATATTTTTACGATACAATATGGATGGAATGTTGAAAATTATTTCATATCTTGCCAGTTTTTGCATTGTGATAAATTCATCACGATTTCTGATTGGTTGTGCGAACAGCTCAAATGGATGTCTCTTTGTTTTCGCTTGCGAAAAAAAACCGTGATTTTTTCGGAAATTCTTGCGCGAAGATGCTGCAATGGATACACAAGCGCAAACAAATTAACCGTATGGAGGGTATGAGGAATGTTGAAAGTGAAGACCATTCTTGCGTGTGCGCTGGTTGCGGTTTTTCTCTGCGCTGCTTCCGCCTTCGCTGCTCCCATCGTGATCAAGTACTCCCACGTCGTGGCCGAGGACACGCCCAAGGGCATCCAGGCCAACAAGTTCCGCGACCTCGTGGCCGAACGCCTGGCCGGCAAGGTCGTGGTCGAGGTCTACCCCAACTCCCAGCTCTTCGGCGACGGCAAGGAACTCGAAGCCCTGCTCCTGGGCGACGTGCACCTCCTGGCCCCCGCTCTTTCCAAGTTCCAGAAGTACACCCCCCTGCTGCAGATCTACGACCTGCCCTTCCTCTTCAAGGACATGGCCGCCATCGACCGCTTCCAGCAGGGCCCCCAGGGCCGCGCGCTGCTCGCCTCCATGAAGGACAAGGGCATCATCGGCCTGGAGTACCTGCATAACGGCATGAAGCAGATTTCCGCCAGCAACCCCATCCGCGTTCCCGCCGACGCCGCCAACAAGAAGTTCCGCATCATGACCTCCGACGTCCTCGCCGCCCAGTTCGAGGCCGTGAACGCCATGCCCCTGAAGAAGCCCTTCGCCGAAGTCTTCACCCTGCTGCAGACCAAGGCCATCGACGGGCAGGAGAACTCCTGGTCCAACATCTACTCCCAGAAGTTCTACGAGGTGCAGCCCTACATCACCGAGACCAACCACGGCATCCTCGACTACCTCGTGGTCAGCACCACCGAGTTCTGGGAAGGCCTGCCCGCCGACGTCCGCCCGGTCCTGGAGGAGTGCCTGAAGGAGTCCATCGTGCTGGGCAACGAGGCCGCCGCCCAGAAGGACCTCGAAGACAAGCAGAAGATCATCGACTCCAAGCGTTCCGAGATCATCACCCTGACCGAGGAAGAGCGCGGCCTGTGGGTCGAGGCCATGAAGCCCGTGTGGAAGAAGTTCGAGGACGCCGTGGGCAAGGAAAACCTCGAAGCCGCCATCGCCTCCAACAAGTAGTCTCCGGGAACAATGAATACCTTCATCAACAAGCTGGAGGAGGGGATCATCTCCCTCCTCCTGGCTTCCATGACGCTTCTGGTTTTCGTGGAAGTGGTGTTCCGTTTCGGCTTCAACGTGGGCATCCACTGGGCGCAGGAGCTGACACTGCTTCTGTCCGGCTGGATGGTCATGTTCGGGGTGTCCTACGGCATCAAGGTCGGCTCGCACATCGGCGTCGACGCGCTGGTCAAGCTCTTTCCGGGCAATGTCCGGCGGGTCGTGTCCATCGTGGCCGTGGTGCTCTGTCTGATCTACTGCGGGCTGTTTCTCGTCGGCAGCTGGGCCTACCTCGGCAAACTGAAAAGCATCGGCATCCACCTCGAGGACATTCCGGTGCCCAAGTGGATGGCCAACAGCATCCTGTTCGTCGGCCTGGTCATGATGGTCGTCCGCCTGCTGGATCTCCTCTGGGCCATCGTCCAGGGGCGCGCAGAGGGCTTCAAGCTGCTGGATGAGGCCAAGGAGAGCATGTACCTGGCCCAAAAAGAGGGCACGGCCCTGGATGGAGACGACGAATGACCACAGCCGCCCTGTTCGCCCTGCTCTTCCTGTTCATCGCCACGGGCATGCCCATCGCCATCGCGCTGGGGCTGTCGAGCATCACCACGATCCTGTTCTTTTCCAACGACTCCCTGGCGTCCATCGCCCTGAAGCTCTTCGAGTCGGTATCCGAACACTACACCCTGCTGGCCATCCCTTTCTTCATCCTGTCGTCACAGTTCCTGTCGACGGGCGGCGTGGCCAAGCGGCTCATCAACTTCGCCCTGGACTGCATCGGGCACGTCAAGGGCGGCCTGGCCATGGCCTCGGTCCTGGCCTGCATGCTCTTCGCGGCAGTGTCCGGCTCCTCGCCGGCCACGGTGGCGGCCATCGGCAGCATCGTCATCGGCGGCATGGTCCGCTCGGGCTACCCCGAGAGCTTCGCCGCCGGCGTCATCTGCAACGCCGGGACGCTGGGCATTCTCATCCCGCCGTCCATCGTCATGCTCGTGTACGCGGCGGCCACCCAGGAGTCGGCGGCCCGGCTGTTCATGGCCGGGTTCATCCCGGGCATCTGCCTGGGGCTTCTGCTCATGCTCGCCATCTACATCGTGGCGCGCATCAAGAACTATCCGGCCCTGGCCTGGCCCGGCTTCGGGCAGGTCTTCCGTTCCGGCGTCAAGGCACTGGGCGGGCTCATGCTCGTCGTCATCGTGCTGGGCTCCATCTACGGCGGCATCTGCAGCCCCACGGAGGCGGCCGCGGTTTCGGCGGTGTACGCCTACTGGATCGCCGTCTTCGTCTACCGCGACATGGGGCCCCTCAAGGACGTGCCCCTGCGCAAGTTCGAGGAAAGCGTGGGCTCGGCCCTGACGCGCGGCCTGTGGCAGACCCTGGTGGCCATCCCCAGGTCCTGGGTGCACCCCGAGGTGCGCCACGTGGTCCTGGACGCCGCCAAGGTCAGTATCATGCTGCTCTTCATCATCGGCAACGCCATGCTCTTCGCCCACGTGCTGACCACCGAGCGCATCCCGCACATGATCGCCGAGACCATCGTGGGCTGGGGCCTGCCGGCCTGGGGATTCCTGATCGTCGTCAACCTGCTGCTCCTGGCGGCCGGCAACTTCATGGAGCCTTCGGCCATCACCATGATCATGATTCCGATCCTGTTCCCCATCGCCATGAAGGTGGGTATCGATCCCATCCATCTGGGCATCATCTGCGTGGTCAACATGGAGATCGGCCTGATCACCCCGCCCGTGGGCCTGAACCTCTTCGTCACGGCCGGCATCACCAAACGCGACCTGACCTGGGTCGTGCGCGCGGCCTTCCCCTGGCTGACGATCCTGCTCGGGTTCCTGGTCATCATCACCTACGTCCCGCAGATATCCCTGTGGTTGCCGGAATTCATCGACAAGCTCAAAGGGTACTGAGGGTTTCCCGAACACGAAACAGAGAACCGGGCTCCGCGAGGGGCCCGGTTTTTTTTGGGGAGGGATTGCGCCCGGAAAACCGGGCTGGACGCGGGGCTAGTCGTCGTTTTTGCGGCAGGCCGGGCAGATTCCTTCCAGGCGGATGTCCACGTGGCGGACATCGAGCGAAAGGGCCTCCAGGGCCTTCTGGTCCAGGGGCAGGGTGTCGCAGTGCAGGCAGAGGTAGCGGTCGCAGCGCGTGCAGTGAAAGTGCGGGTGCTCGTCGTCATGATCCTCGCGCAGGCAGAAGCGGCGCGATTTGTCGCCGAGGTCCAGGCGGTTCAGGACCTCGTGTTCGACCAGGAGGTCGAGGATGCGGTAGACCGTGACCCGGTTGATGTCCGATTTGGCGCGCACCGCGTCCAGAATCTCCGGCGCGCTGGAGGGGTAGGGGGTGCCGCCCACGGCCATGAGCACGCGCACGCGATGGTCCGTGGCTTCCAGGCCCGCGGCGGCGAGACGGTGTTCCGCCGTTTTGGAGCTCATGCGGGCCTTCATCCGAGCCTCCGCAGGCTGTGCGCTCCCCAGGCCAGGAGATATCCGCCCGTAGCCATGGCGATGATGGACGCGCCCGAGGTGATGTCGAAATGGTAGGACACGGCCAGGCCGGCCAGGCAGAAGACGAGGCTCGCCAGGGTGGCCAGGGCCATCATCTTCCACAGGGAGTTGGTGAAGAGTTCGGCCAGCATGGGCGGGATGGTCAGCAGGGCGATGACCAGGATGAGGCCGGCCACCTGGATGACCATGATCACGGTCACGGCCGTCAGGACCTGCATCAGCGCGTAGAGCAGGCGCACGGGCACGCCCATGGAGCGCGCGAACTCCATGTCGAAGGACAGGGCCAGGAAGTCCTTGTACCAGAAGAAGACCACGGCCAGGATGAAGGCGTTGAGGACCGCCATGAAGACGATATCCCCGCGGGGGACGGCCAGGATGCTGCCGAAGAGGTAGCTCATCAGGTCGACGTTGTAGCCCGGCGTGATGTCCATGAGGATGATGCCGATGGCCATGCCCGCAGCCCACATGATGCCCACCACGGAGTCGCTGCGCTCGGCGCGGCCGAAAGAGGCCATGGCCATGGCCAGGGCGGCCAGGACCGTGAAGGCCACGGCGCAGGGCAGCACGGGCAGGCCCAGGAAAAAGGCCAGGCCAACGCCGCCGTAAGCCGTGTGGGCCACGCCCCCGGCCATGAAGACCTGGCGGTTGACGACCACGAGGGTGCCGATGACGCCGCAGGCCAGGCTGGCCAGCAGGCCGGCCAGCAGGGCGTTGCGCATGAATTCCATGCCGAGGATGTCCATCATTTTGCGCTCCCCCGCCCGCCGGCGGTGAAAATCGAGGACATGCCCCGGATGTACTCGTCCAGGGGGCAGGTCGCGTCGTGGGTGCCGTAGATGAGTTGGAGCATGGTCGGCGTCAGCTCGCGGCCGCGGTTCTGGATGAGGCGGTTGTTGACCACGGCCACGCTGGTGATGCGCGTGGAGGCCGAGATGAGGTCATGGCTGACCATGACGATGGTGATGGAAGAGCTCAGGGCCGACAGCAGGTCGAACAGGCAGACCTTGCCCTGGGGGTCGATGTTCGAGGTGGGTTCGTCGAAGAGCAGCAGGGCCGGGTCGGAGATCAGGGCCCGGGCCACGAGCACGCGCTGCTTCTGGCCGCCGGACAGGGCGTCGAAGCGCCGCCCGGCCAGGTCGGCCATGTCGACCATCTCCAGGGTGTCCAGGGCCTTGCGTTTTTCCTGTGCCGAGTAGCCCGGCCAGCGCCGGGTGGAGAAGAACCCCTTGCCGCGCCGCAGCCCCAGCAGGACAACGTCCCGGACCGTGACGGGAAAGCTCGGCTGGACAAGGGCGTGCTGCGGCACGTAGCCCACGGCGGGCCGCACGTCGGCCGGGTCGGCCCCGAGGACGCGCACGGTGCCGCGCGCGGGCCGGAGAAGCCCGAGGATGATCTTGACCAGGGTCGTCTTGCCGCCGCCGTTGGGTCCGATGACGGCCAGGAAATCCCCGGCGTCGACGCTCAATGTCACGTCCGTGAGAACCTCCCGGTCCGCGTAGGCGAAGCTCACGCCCGAGACTTCGATGACGGGGCCCCCGGCCAGCAGACGGTGGAAGCGCGGCCCGGGCACGGCCGTGTGTTCGTGGCCGGCGCAGGTGGAGCAGGTGTGGTCGGGTGAATGCATGTCTATCCTTGCGGGCCGGTTTGCTTGCCGGGGCGCGCTTGGCCCCGGTGAGGGCTCCGCCGGCTCGGGACGAGGCCCCGGAAGATTTTTTCCATGATTTGGAATGCATGTTTATGCAACAGGATTGCATGTCGTCAAGGGCTGCCGGCCCTTGTGCATCGCCTCTTCAGGCCGTAGGAAAAGGGGGCGGCCGCGCCAAGGGCGGCCCGGATTCCAGGAGGTACCATGCTCGATTTTGCCATAGACGAGTCCCGCTGCATCCAGTGCGGCGAGTGCGCGGCCGACTGCCCCGTGCGCATCATAGACATGAGCCAGGGGCTGCCGCGTATCAGCGAACAGCGCCAGGGCCTGTGCATCAGGTGCCAGCACTGTCTGGCCGTCTGCCCCACGGCGGCCCTGTCCATCCTCGGCGTGAACCCGGACGAGAGCGCCGAGATCCTTCCGCCCTCGCCGGACGGCCTGGAGAACCTGATCAAGAGCCGCAGGTCCGTGCGGCGCTACCGGCCCGAGGCCGTGGAGCGGGCCGTCCTGGACCGCCTCATGGAGGCCGTGGCCTACGCCCCCACGGGCAAGAACGAGCGCAAGGTCCGCTTCACCCTGGTGGACGACCCGGAGGTCATGGCCCGCATCCGCGTGCTGACCATGGAGGGCATCCGCCGGGCCGTGGACGAGGACGGCCTGCCCGACGGCATGGAGTTTTTCGCCAAGTTCCTGACCGCCTGGGACCAGGGCCGCGACATCATCTTCCGCGAAGCCCCGCACATGCTCATCGCCTCCTCGCCCCGGGAGGCCACCTCGGGCGAGGCCGACCCCTTCATCGCCCTGTCCTATTTCGAGCTCATGGCCGCGAGCCTGGGCCTGGGCACGGTCTGGTGCGGGTACGCCCGCTGGGCCCTGCAGAGCGTGGTGCCGGAGCTTGGCCGCAGGCTCGGCATCCCCTCTGACCACCGCTCCATGTACGCCGTCATGTTCGGCTACCCGGCCGTGCGCTACGCCCGCGCCGTGCAGCGCGAGGTGCAGGGCCTGCACCGCGTCAGGCCGGCAGACCTGGAGGGCGGGCTGTGAGGCGCGGCATTCTCGATGTCCTGCGCGAGCGGGTGGTCGTGGCCGACGGGGCCATGGGGTCGCTTCTTTTCGAGCGGGGCGTGGACAGTTCGTCCTGCTACGACGCCCTGAACCTGACGGACCCGGCCCTGGTGCGGTCCATCCATCAGGCCTATGCGGCTGCCGGGGCCGAGGTCCTGGAGACGAACACCTTCGGGGCCAACAGGGTCAAGCTCGGCCGTTTCGATCTGGGCCACAGGGTGCGCGAGATCAACCTGCGCGGAGCCGAACTGGCCAGGGCTGAAGCGGGCGAGGGCCGCTGGGTGGCCGGGGCCATGGGGCCGCTGGGGCGCCTGGGCGAGGAGGCGGCCGCGCCGGACGAGATCGGGGAGATTTTCGCCGAGCAGGCCCGGGCCCTGGTCGAGGGCGGGGTGGATTTCATCATGCTCGAAACCTTCGCCAGCCTCACCCTGCTGTTGTCGGCCCTGCGCGGGGTCAAGGCGGCCGTTTCCGTGCCCGTGGCCGCGCAGATGGTCTTCACCCAGCGCGGCCGCACCCATTCGGGCCGCTCGGCCCGCGAGTGCTTCGAGGCCCTCATTGCGGCCGGGGCCGACATCGTCGGCCTCAACTGCGGCATCGGCCCCAAGAATTCCCTGGAGGTGGTCCGCGCCCTGGGTCCGGTACCTGTGCCCTTGTCGGTGCTGCCCAACGCGGGCTTTCCCGAGGCCGCGGGAGACCGGCTCATGTACGCCTCGTCGCCGGAGTATTTCGCGCGGCAGACCGCGGCCTGCGCGGCCCACGGCGCACGCCTGCTGGGCGGGTGCTGCGGGACCGGGCCGGAGCACATCGCGGCCCTGGTCAAGGCGCTGGGTTCGGCTTCGCCCGAAGTGCGGATCGAGGCCCCGTCCACCGAGGAGCCCACGGCCGGGACTGCCGTCCCGACCCGCCTGGCGCGCAGGCTGCAGGAGGGCAAGGTCGTCCTGGTGGAACTCGACCCGCCCAAGCACCTCGACACGGAGCCCGTGCTCCGGGCGGCCGAGGCCCTGGCCGCGGCGGGTGTGGACGGCATCACCATCGCCGAAAACCCCCTGGCCGTGCCGCGCCTCTCGAACATCACCCTGGCCGGCATGGTCCGGGCCAGGACCGGCGCGGACGTGGTCGTGCACCTCACGGGCCGCGACCGAAACCTCGTGGGCATGCAGTCGACCATCATGGGCCTGGCCGCGTCGGGTCTGCACAACGTCCTGGCCGTGACCGGCGACCCGCCCTCGGCCGGCAGCGCCGAGCGCGTCTCGGGCGTGTACGACCTGCGCTCCATGGAGCTCATCTCCCTGCTGGCCGGATTCAACCGGGGCCGCAACCATTACGGCGACGACATGCGCCTGCCCGTCAACTTCTGCATCGGCGCGGCCTTCAACCCCAACACGCGCAACATGGCCCTGCAGGTCGGCCGCATGGAGAAGAAGATGGCGGCCGGCGCGACCCACTTCCTGACCCAGCCGGTCTATTCCCGCTCCAGGGTGGACGAGATCCTGGCCGCCACGGCCCACGTCAAGGCCCCCATCGTGCTCGGCATCATGCCCCTGGCCAGCCACCGCAATGCCGAGTTCCTGCACAACGAGTTCCCGGGCATCGAGATTCCCCTCGAAGCACGCGAACGCATGGCCAGGGCCGGGGAGGCGGGGCAGCGGGAGGGCATCGAGATCGCCTGGGAACTGCTCGAGTACGCCTGGCCGCATTTCGCGGGGGTGTACATCATCCCGCCGTTCAACCGGTATCAGATGGCGCTTGAGCTGATGCGAAGGTTGGGACTGTGAGACGGCGTGGCGAAGTTGATCACGCGGCGCCGGCGTGCAACCGCATGCCAAGCGCTTTGGTGACCTTCAGAATGGTGGCGAAGCTGGGGTTGCCGTTTTCGCTGAGTGCCTTGTAAAGGCTCTCTCTGCTCAGGCCTGCTTCCTTGGCGACCTGCGTCATGCCTTTGGCTCTGGCGATATCGCCCAACGCACGTGCGATGCCTGCGACGTCATCGGGCGCTTCGGTCAGCCACGCGTCGAGATAGGCAGCCATCTCTTCCGGTGTGCGCAGTTGCTCCGCGACGTCATAGGCGACAGTCCTGGTTACTGTTGCCGTGTTTTTGGTGGATTTAGACATGTATCTACTCCTGAAGATTGCGCGCTAATTTTGCGCAAGTGAGATGTCGTCCCTCTGGCTTGACTTGTCGCCACCGGCAAGGAGGATGATCAGTTCATCGCCCTGCTGTGTGTAGTATACCCGATAGCCTGGGCCGACATCGACTTTCAGTTCGGAGATGCCCCCGGAAAGAATCCGATATTGTCCTGGGTTGCCATGGACGAGGCGGTCAACTCGAACCTGAATGCGAGCCCTTGCAGTCCGATCTTTGAGAGCGTTGATCCAATCCCGATACACCTCTGTCATTCGTACGAGCATGATAAAATGTAGCCCATAGGATACATTTGTCAAGCGGTATTGATGCAGCGGACCGTCGCTTCATCGAGCAATTTCAGCGAACGGACGGCTGTTCTCGCAATTGGCGGACTGAAAGGATCAGAAGCCCTTCGAATTTCTCACGGCTTCCTCCCTGACAAACAAGAACCCTCGCCGATGGCTCGACGAGGGTTCTCGAACTGCGCAGGCCGCAGTGTTTGGACGTTCCGCCATGTCGAGGATCAGCCGCGCCCCAAATCCGTCGAGACGTAGCGCTCCATGACCCAGCCGCGCATGTCCTCCCCGTCGATCTCCACGTACAGCCAGCCCGGGGCGCTGCCGAGGACGTTCAGGACCGTGTAGCGGCCGGCCTGGGCGATGATTTCCTCGCTTTCATCGGGCCCGTAGCGCAGGTTCAGGATATCCGTGACGACGGCCACCTGGGCCGGCCACTCGCGGCCCGGGGCGCGGATGGGTTCCACGACTTCGTAGCCTGCGGGCACGCGCCGGTAGTAGACGTCGCCGAAGACGTAGAAGGGGATGCCCGCAGAGATGACCGTGCGGCTGCCCAGGGGCAGGCTCAGCACGATGAGCCCCAGCGGGGGGCGCACCAGGACGAAGCCGGCGTCCCACGGCCGGTAGAAACGCCCGCCGTGGTAATGGTAGCGGTCGCGGCCGTGCAGGATGACCGCATGGCGGGACGGAAGATGGTGCACGACATGCTTGACGTAATGGCGATCATTTCTGCCGCGTCCCTTGGAGTCGTGCCATTTGCGGGAATCGTGACCCCAGTTCCGGTACTCGCCGCGGCGGTCGAACCGCTCGGGAGGGGTACTGAAATGTCCGGGACCCCGGTCGAAATCGTTTCGGCGCAGATCATCTCCGGAGCGCCCCCGTCCGCGCCTGCCGTCGTCATCGATGCGTTTGAAGTTCCCCCGGGAGCCGTCTCCGCGTCGTCCGTCGTTACGGAAATCGTCGCGCCCCCTGCGGCCGTCATCCGATCTGAAAGAGTCGTGCCCCCGCCGTCCATCCTTTCCGCCGTCGCGACCGTCGCGGCCCCGCCTTTGGCTGTCGAGACGGAAGAGGTCGTCGTGTCCCCTGCTGCGGCCGCCATCGAGTCTGAACAGGTCGTCGCCTCCCCGTCCGCGGCCGTCGATCCGGAAGAGGTCGTCGTTGCCCGCGACGGTCAGGGCGTCGTGCCGCGGCCCCCGAGGCGCGTCGTCGCCGCCGAGGGCCGGTGCGCCCCAGGCCAGGAGGGCGAAAAGTGCCATCACTATGAGTTTGGGTATATGCGAGTTCATGTGTTTCCTCCGTGGGATGATTCGTGTCCGAACACGCAAGGTGCGTGCCATTCGTGACGAATCTCCGCAGCGGCTGTGTCTGGGGCCGCCCCGGTCCGTCCGGGGGATTCCGGGAACTCTGACGTTCTTGCCCGTGGCGGACTGAGCAGTCTTTTCACAACGGGCTGTGCAGCGTCAGCCGAGTCCCAACCGCTTCAATTTGTATATAAGCCCGCGGCGGGTGATGCCAAGGAGCTGGGCCGCGTGGGTGCGGTTGCCGCCGGTCTGCTTCAGGGCCGCGGCCACGGCCTCGAATTCCTGCTGCTCCAGGGTCTTGGTTTCCTCCGGGCGTTTGACCTGGGCGGCGGTGGGCGTGTCCGGGACGGCCTTGGCCGCGGACTTGCGTACCGCCGGGGGGAGATGTTCGGGCAGGATGACGTCGGTCTGGCTCAGGAGGCGCACATGGGCCATGGCGTTGGCCAGTTCGCGCACGTTGCCGGGCCAGGGGTGGCTCTGCAGGGCCTGCACCGCCGCGCGGGACAGGCGCCGCGCTTCGGCGGCCCCCCTGTTCAGGAAGAACCTCGCCAGGGGGGCGATGTCCTCGGGGCGTTCGCGCAGGGGGGGGATGTCGATGGTGATGACGTTCAGGCGGTAGAAGAGGTCCTGGCGGAAGCGGCCCTGCGCCACGTCCTCCTCCAGATTGCGGTTGGTGGCGGCGATGAGCCGGCAGTCCACGGCGACCTCCCGGTCCGCGCCCACCGGGGTGATGCGGCCCGTTTCCGTGGCGCGCAGCAGGGACGCCTGCAGCTCCAGGGGCATGTCGCCGATCTCGTCGAGAAAGAGGGTGCCTTCGTGGGCTTCGCGGAAAAATCCCTTGCGCTTGGCCACGGCGCCGGTGAAGGCGCCCTTCTCGTGGCCGAAGAGCTCGCTGGCCAAAAGCGTCGGTGCCACGGCCGCGCAGTTGACCGTGACGAGAGTCTTGTCGCGCCGCCCGCTGTTGAGATGTATGAACTGGGCCACGACTTCCTTGCCGCTGCCGCTCTCGCCCGTGAGCAGCACCGTGGCGTCGCTGCCGGCCACTCGCCATGCGTCGCGCAGCACGGCGCGCATGGCCGGGCTCTCGGCCACGATGCCTTCCAGGGCCGAAGCCGGCACGTCCGCGTCGCCGTCCCCGTGCACGCCCAGGGCGTCCCGCACGGCGGCCAGCAGCTCGTCCAGGTCCACGGGCTTGGCCAGATAGTCCACGGCGCCCAGTTTGAGGGCGTCCACGGCTTCGCGCACGTCGGCATAGGCCGTGACCAGGAGGAAGGGCAGGCCCGGCTGGTCGGCCCGGGCGCGGCGCAGGAGGTCCAGCCCGCTGGCGCCGGGCATGCGCACGTCGCTGACGACCATGGCCGGCGCATCCTTCCCGATGGCCTTCAGCGCGGCGGCGACGTCCTCGGCTTCCAGGACATCGAACCCGGCGTCCCGCAGCACGCGGGCATAGAGGTCCCGGTAGCGGGCCTCGTCGTCGACAATCAGGATGGTCGTGTTCATGCGCGCTCCTGGGCGTTTCTGATTCCGGAAATGGACATGGCGGTACCTCCGGCCGGGATGGACGACGCCTGGATCTTCCAGCCGTGGGACTCCACCAGGCGCTTGACGATGGCCAGCCCCAGCCCGTGGCCCGAGGCCGAACCCGACACGTAGGGCTTGAAGATGTTGGGGAGCAGTTCCGGCGCGATGCCCGTGCCCTGGTCCTCGACGACCAGCTGCCACCGCCGGCCCTGGCGCTGCATCCGGATGCGCACGACGGTGCCCGCGGGCGAGGCGTGCAGGCTGTTCAGCAGCAGGTTGACGAGGATCTGGCGCAGCAGGGCCTCGTCGGCCAGGACGACGGCCGCGGGCACGACCGACTCCAGGCCCACTCCGGCGAGATCGAAGTCCGGCCCCATGACTTCCGTCAGCTCCCGGCAGAGGCGGTCCACGGCCAGGGGACTGGGGTTCACGGGGCGCTGCCGGGCGAAGTTCATGTATTTTCCGAGCCTGGAGGTGGTCTTGTCCACCTCGTCCATGATGTGTTCGAGCATCGTCCGGCTCTCGGCCGGGATGTCGGGGCGGGCCGCGATCTGCTGGGCCATGCCCATGATGATGCCCAGCGGGTTCTTGGTCTCGTGGGCCAGGCCCGCCGCGGCCAGGCCGAGCTCTTCCAGGTGGGCGCTGTGCAGACGCTCGGCGGCGAGTTCCCCGGCCAGAAGCCTGCGCCGGTTGCCCGCGATCCACGCCGCCGTGACGGCCAGGATGCAGACCAGGGCCAGGGCGAAGATGGGGGCCTGGCGCTGCCAGTACCAGGAGGTCGCGAAGGTCTCGCTGCGGCTGCGGAAGCCCAGGTACATGACCGGGTTGCTGCGCATCCAGAGCCCCAGGCCGAAATGCGGTGATTCGAGGGCCTCGGCCCAGGTGGACGGCAGGTTGACCTGCTGCAGCGGGGCCCAGACGATGAGCATGGACTCCGTGTCCATCTCGCCGCTGTCGCCGCCGGTCACCAGCAGTTCCGGGACCGCGCCGGTCTGGACCAGGCGCCCGTGCCGGGCTTCGACCACGACGAAGGCCGTGCGGGAGTCGCGGGTGATGCTGGCCAGGACGCGCTCGATCTGCTGCCAGTCCGTCAGCACCCCGTTGCTCATGGTGGCGATGATGGCGTTCAGGGTCTGGAACGTCTCCTGGGCGCGCTGCCGACGCCACTCCAGGGACCGGTCGCTGTAGCCCTGCCAGGACCACAGGCCCCAGAGGGAAAGGGCCAGGATCATGGCCGCCGCGGCCAGCAGGGGCGCGCGGTAGATGCTGCGGGTGGCGTGCTTCATGTGTCCTCCTTGCGGGCTTTCGCCAAGCAAAGAGCGTGCTGGATGTTCAGCCCAGGAGCATGCGGTCCGAAATTTCGGCGTCTTCCTGGCCGTGGAATTTCTGCAGCAGGTCTTCGACGGTCAGGGCAGCTTTTTCCTGCCCGCGCACGTCGAAGATGATGCGTCCGCGGTGCATCATGATCAGCCGGTTCCCCAGAGCCAGGGCCTGCTGCATGTTGTGGGTGACCATGAGGGTGGTCAGGCCGCC